>DAIQNY010000047.1:14959-17958 GCA_036788155.1 Actinomycetota bacterium
CCGGCGGCGACCGTCCGTGCCGCCGGCTCTAGGTCGTCGGCCGCAGGACCCAGGTGCTCGCGTGGTCGACGACGACGAAGCCGAGACCGGCATAGAAGGGCTCTGTGGCCGGCGGCGAGAACAGCGCGAACCAGCGGGCGCCGGTGCGGAGGTGGTGCTCGACCGCGGCCGAGACGGCCGCGGTCCCGGCCCCCCTGCGGCGGTGCGTGAGACGGGTGCCGACGGCATGGATGCCGGCGACGTCGCCCACCTGTGCGCTGCCGGCGACGGCGACGGGGCGACCGTCGTGCAGGGCGAGGAAGGCGGCGGCGTCGGTCCTGCTCGCGAAACCGACGCCGAGCAGGCGCTGGCACCAGTCCACCGGCAGGTCGAAGGCGTCGGCGAGGATCTCGCCGGCGGCGAGGACGCCCTCCAGCCCGGTGACCCGGACGGTGGGGTGCCGGTCCTCGCTGCGTACCACGTCGCCGGCGTGCACGCACATGAGCGCGAGCTGGACGGAGGCGGTGAACCCCCGGGCGGCGGCGGCCCTGCCGGCCACCGCCGCCAGCGGCGAGGCGGCGTACACACTGCCGGGCAGCCCGCGGCGGTTCAGCACCGCCGCGGCCCCGGCGATGCCGTCGTCCACAGCGTCCGAACCGTGCACGACCACCAGATTGACCTGCTGCGACGCCTCGCCGGCGATGCCGACGCTCACGCCCGGCGCAGCCCAGGACTCGCCGTGCTCGGCGCTGCCGATGAACGCGCGCCACCCTTCGCCCTGCGCGCGCACCAGCTCCGCCAGCGACGGCACCTTATGGCCCACGTGCGACCTCTCGACTCGACCTGGGTAGGGTAGCTGCCGATACTCTTCCCGAGGAGCCGCGTGGGCTCCCGGGGCCACACCGTTTGCCTCCGCCCGCCGAGCCCGCGGGTCGCAGCGCGGCGGGAAGGAGCGCGCGTGTTGTACGTCGCCACGGACGCCATCGGATCCGCCTGGCTGCACGGCAGTCGAGGCAGCATGGCCGGGTTCCTCGCCGGGCTGCTCGCGACCTTCCTCTTCGTGCGCATCAACACACGTCTCATCCGCGCCCAGGTGAGCTGGTGGTTCCACGACATCGAGAGCGAGGGAGGCACGCACGTCCACCACATGGTGATCGGCGTGGTGCTCATGGTGGTCACCGGGATCCTGCTGATCGCAACCACGGCGACAGGCCTGCTGGAACAGATCCTCGCGCTGATCTTCGGCGCCGGTGTGGCGCTCACGCTCGACGAGTTCGCCCTCATCCTGAACCTGCAGGACGTGTACTGGCGCAAGGAGGGGCGGCTCTCCGTGGACGCGGTGATCATCGTCGTGACCGCGGCCGCGCTGTTCGTGCTCGGTCTCAACCCGTTCGGCGACCTGGGCGATCCGGGACTGACCGGCGATCTGCTCCGCGTGGCGATCGCCGTCTACGTGGTGGTGATCATCGTGCCGGTGCTGCTCTGCCTGCTCAAGGGCAAGATCTGGGCCGGCGTGATCGGGATGTTCGTGCCGCTCGTGGCGATCGTCGGCGCGGTGCGCCTGGCCCGTCTGAACTCGCCGTGGGCCCGGCGGCGGTACGCGAAGAAGCCCAAGAAGCTCGCCCGCGCGCGGCGGCGCGAGGCGCGCCTGGACGCGCGCTGGCTCGCCTGGCGCGACGCCTTCTTCGACCTGGTCGCCGGCAAACCACACCTGCCGTCGCTGCCGCCGTTGGGCGCGAACGGCTCGCCGGCCGGCGACGAGACGGCGGAGACGGCCGGCGCGGACGCGGGTCCCTTGGAGGCGGTCGACGAGGACCCTCCCGCCGACGCCGAGGAGTGATCAGGCGCCGGCGGCCGCGACGACCGCGAGGTCGTCGAGGAACCGGCGCTGCACGGGCACGATCGCCTCACGCGCCGCCTCGAGCGTGAACCAGGCGGCGCGGTCCACCTCGGGGAACTCGGCCTGCCTGCCCGAGCGCGGCGGCCACTCCATGGTGAAGGTCTCGCTGGTGATCGCCGCCGGGTCGCAGTCGTGCTCGACTGCCCAGGCGAAGATGAGCTTGTGGCCGTGCGCCTTGACGCCGCCGAGCGGCTCAAAGGGCCCGTCGGGCTCCAGCCCGGTCTCCTCGCGGGTCTCGCGGAGCGCGACGGCCAGGAGGTCGACGCCGGCGGCGCGGTTGCGCGCCTTGGCCGCCGTCGCCGTGGCCGGCTCCGGGCCGAGCTCGTGGGGTTCGGCCTGGCCTTTGGGGATGCTCCAGGCGCCGGCATCCTTCTTGGCCCAGTACGGACCGCCGGGGTGCACCAGCAACACCTCCAGGCGAGGCGCGCCGGTGTCCGGGTCGGGCGTCCGGCGATAGAGCACCAGTCCTGCGCTGAGTGCGGGCATGGCCCGAGGATACACCGGCAGCGGCGAGAGCATCTGCGCGCGAGGGCCGGCGACGCCGCACGGCGCCGCCGGCCCTCGCTCCAGTCGCCCGGCTCTGGAGAGTTCAGCTCGCCAGCACGGCGGAGAACACCCACCAGGCGAGCAGCGACTTCGCCGTCAGGCTGAGGATGATGTACGCCTTCTCACCGAACAGGTAGTCCCGCCACTTCCCCACCTGGTGGTACTGCAGCCACATGTTGACCGCGAACACGTTGAAGAAGAGGAACAGGCTGATCACGATGCCGTAGACGAAGCCGGGCGGCGTCGGGCCGTCCACGCCGGGGGTCAGCACGTACAGGGCGACGATGATCCACGGGATGATGCCGGCGAACGTCCCGAACCAGAAGGACAACCAGCTCGGCTTGCCGGGCGTCTCGTACTTCTCCATGAGCAGGCCGAACAGGATCATGCTCGCGTTGGCGCCGAAGATCGCGACCAGGGCGCCGATGTCGCTCACGCCGGTGATCATGCTGATCAGCACGATCATGATGCTCGAGCTGAAGAAGTACTCGATCCAGCGCCCGTAGTTGCGGTCCTTGAGCAGGTTGGCCTTGTACCAGTCGAAGACGCGCGGCGAGGCGATGATGAAGAGCGC
>DAIQNY010000048.1:0-17941 GCA_036788155.1 Actinomycetota bacterium
GGGCGAGAGGGCGTTCTGGCAGGACGCCAAGAGCGTCGTGCCGGCCGACAGCGACCTGGGCAACGTGCTCGGCGACCTCGCCGGCATCGCGCCGATCCCGCAGAAGCAGCCGGCGCAGCAGCAGCCGCAGCAGTCGCAACAGCCGCGGCGCTAGCCGGCAGAATGACGGGGCCGGGGGGCGTGTCGCCCCCCGGCCCCGTCGTCATATCGGTTCGTCCGCCGCTACTTCTTGTCGTGGCGTGGCACCACGAGCACGGGGATGTCGCTGTGGTGCAGCAGCTTAAGGGCCGTCGAGCCGAGGAAGGCGGCCGAGACGGCCCCTTCGCCGTGGCTGCCGACGACGATGGCCGCCGCCGCCTTCTCGCGCGACGCCTCGAGGAGCACGTCGATGGACGAACCCTCCCGCGCCTCGCCGGTGGCGCGGACGCCGGCCGCCTCGAGTTCCTTGACCGCCTCGGCCACCTGCTGCTCGCAGGCGCTCCGCACCAGATCCACGTGCTGGTCGTACTCGGCGCTGATCATGAGCGGCGAGTCGGTCATGCCCATGGGGACGTAGCCGATCGAGAATTCGTACGCGCTGACGACGAACACCTCGCCGTCGTCGAGATGGCCGGCCAGTGCGGCGGTATGCTTCAGCGCCTCCTTGCCTGTGTCTGAACCGTCGTAGCCGAGGACGAGCGTGGTCGGCATCGTTCCCTCCTCGTGGTGGTGTTCTGCGACGACTATGCACGCCAGCGGCGCGTCTCAAACGGAGGCCGGGCGAGCGGCAGGCGCCGCGCCGGCCGCTCAAGCGGGACGAGGCGCTGCTCAGGCGGGGCGCCGCGCAAGGCGACGGGCGAGCAGCCCGCGTCGCGGCGCGAACACATACGCGAGCAGGAAGGCGGCGGTGGCTGCGATCACGACCGCCGCCCCCGACGCGACGTCCAGGTAGTAGCTGGCATAGAGGCCGGCCACGCTGGAGACGACGCCGACCACGGCGGAGACGGCCATCATCGCCGCCAGCCGACGCGTGAGCAGGTAGGCGGTTGCCGCCGGAGTGACCAGCAGGGCGGCGACCAGCCCCACACCCACCGTCTGCAGCCCCACGACGATCGTGAGCGCCAGCAGGATCAGCATGGCGAAGCGCAGCACCTCGGGTCGCTTGTTCAGCATGTGCGCCAGGACGGGGTCGAACGAGGCCAGCTGGAACTCCTTGAAGAACAGGATGAGGACGGTGAGGACGACGACCGCAAGGACGCCGGTGAGCCATAGGTCCCCGGCGCTCACCCCGAGCACGTTGCCGAAGAGGATGTGGGTGAGGTCCGTGGCGTAGGACCGCACGGTGCTCATGAGCAGCACGCCGAGCGCGAGAGCAGCGGCGAAGAGGATACCGATGGCGGTGTCCTCCTTGACGCCGCCGCGGCGCGAGAACACGCCGATGCCGACGGCGACGAGCACGGCGGCGACCAGCGCGCCCAGCAGCAGGTCGGCGCCGAGCAGGTACGCTACGGCGACGCCGGGCAGGATCGCGTGCGCGAGGGCGTCGCCGAGGAAGGCCATGGCGCGCAGCACGACGAAGGTGCCGATCACGGAGCAGAGCACGCCGACGATGAGTGAGGCAATGAGTGCCCGCTGCATGAACTCAAGCGTGAACGGGTCCGTGAGCCAGGCCGTCAACGCGGCCTCGCGTGCGGCTCGTGACTGTGGCGGTGCTCCTCGCCGTCGCCGACGTGCCCCGGACAGCACTGGTCGATCACGACCATCCCGCCCAGGAACAGCGCCTGGCCGCCGAACGCCTCGGTGAGATGGTCCTGGGTGAAGACGGCGGACGGCGCGCCGTAGGCGATCAGCCGTCCGTTGAGCAGGGCGACGAGCTCGAAGCGCCGGGCTGCCGTCTCCATGTCGTGGGTGCTGACGAGGACCGTTATCCCTTGCCGGCGGAGCCGCTCCAGCAGCGTCAGCAGCGCCTCGCGAGCACCCACGTCCACACCCGTGAAGGGCTCATCCAGGAGCAGCACGTGCGGCTCCTGGGCGAGTGCCCGGGCGAGGAACACGCGCTGCTGCTGGCCGCCGCTGAGCTCGCCGATGGCGCGCTTCTCGAGCTCGGCGATGCCGAGCTCGTGCAGGCAGCGCGCCACCACCTCGCGGTCGGCGGCCCCCGGTCGCCGCAGCCAGCCCAGACGCCCGTAGCGGCCCATCATGACCACGTCGTGCACGGTGACCGGGAAGCCCCAGTCGATCTCCTCCCGCTGGGGCACGTACGCGATGGGGTCGGTCTGGCCTCCCGGCGGGCGCCCGTGCAGCAGCACCCGGCCGCTCCGCACCGGCAGCAGCCCGACGAGCGCCTTGAAGAGCGTCGACTTGCCGGCCCCGTTGGGCCCGACGATCGCCACCTGCGCGCCGTGCGGAACGCTCATGGTCACGGCGCGCAGCGCCGTCCGGCCGTCGTAGCCGGCGGTCACGTCCTCCAGCGAGAGGTGCGCCGTGGCCGGGGCGAGCGTGCTCACCTGAGCCCGTCCACGATCCGTTCTGTGTCGTACTTCATCATCTCGATGTACGTCGCCGCTCCGCCGCCCGGCTCGCTGAGGGAGTGATCCCGCAGGTCGTCGACCACGACGATACCCGTCTCGGCGGCGATCTGGTCGGCAAGCTCGGGGTTCTCGTCGAGTTCGACGAAGATGGCGCGTACGCCTTCGCTGCGGATGGTCTCCGTCAGCGCCGCGAGCTGCTTCGCGGTGGGGGACTCGCCGGAGGCGACGCTCGGGACGACGGCGCCGACGATGCGCAGGCCGTAGCGGTCGGCGAAGTAGCCGTGGCTCACGTGGTTCATGACGAGAAGGCGGTCCTCCTGGGGCAGCGAGGCCACCCGGTCCCGGATCCACGCGTCGAGGTCCTCGAGGTCGGCGATGTACGCGTCTGCATTCGCCGCGTAGTCGGCCTCGCCCTCGGGATCCGCGGCAATGAACGCGTCGCGGATGTTCTCGACGTAGGCGACGACGAGCGTGGGATCGAGCCAGAAGTGCGGGTCGGTCTCGCCCTCGTGGGCTTCCTCGCCCCCGTGCAGCGGCTCGCCCTGCTGCGGCACGGAGGGAGCGATGCCGTCCGACGCCACCACGAAGGTGGTGTCCGGGGCCGCGGTGCGCAGCGTGTCTTCCAGCGTCTCCTCGAGGCCTCCGCCGTTGAGGATGAACAGGTCGGCCTCGTTGACGGCCGCGAGATCGCGGGGCGTCGGTTCGAACGCGTGGAGGTCGGCGTCGCGGGGCGCGAGGGACTCGACGGTGAAGCGGTCGCCGGCAACGTTCTGGGCGATGTCGGCCAGGAAGGTCGCCGTCGCCGTCACCCGCAGAGTACCAGTTTCCGCGCCTCGCTCGTCGCCGCAGCCGGTGGCCGCCGTAAGGCCGGCGGCGAGGGCGACGAGCAGCAGGAGCGCGGCGATGACTTGTGGGGAGCGGAGCCGGGTCATGCGTCTCTCCTCTTGGCGTTGCGGGCGCACTGCCTGCACAGTCCGCTGAGCTGCAGGAAGTGGTCGGTGATGCGGTACCCGGTCTCTTTCGCTGCCGCTTCGGTCACCGCGCGCATGTCGCAGGCGGTGAACTCGGTCACCCGGCCGCAGGCGTCGCAGACGACGGTGTGGCCGTGCGCCGTACCGGCTGGCACGAAGCTCTCACAGTGGCCGGGCCCGTGGACACGGCGCAGAGCGCCGATCTCGTCGAGCACCTCGAGGGTGCGGTACACCGTCGTGAGTCCCAGCTCAGGGCACTGCTCCCGCGCGGCGTCGTAGACCTGCAGGGGACTCAGGCTGCAGGGCGCCGCGGCGATGGCGTCGAGGACGGCCCGGCGCTGACGGGTGAGGCGCAATCCCCGGGCCGAGAGCTCGGCGGAGATCTGGGCGGGGTCGAGGCTCACGGTCCATCAGCCTTTCTGAAAGTGAAAATCGGTTTCAATAAGGGGCGAGGAGCGTAGCACGCCGGGCGCGGACCGACAAGGCCCTGCGTCGTGGGGAGCGAGAGGGTTGGGCCGGCGGCGACCGCCGGCCCGGCTTCAGCGGCGGTGTGTGTACGGACAGGCGGCGATGCAGACGCCGCAGATGTCAGCGTCGACGGTCTCGAGCTCCGCCATGTGGCGGCGGCAGGCGGCTGCGTCGAAGAGCTCGTCGCGTGGCATGCCCGGGCGCCAGAGCACGTCGCGGCCGCAGCCGGCGGGGCACGCCTCGACGCAGGCGCGGCAGCCGCCGCAGCCGCTCTCCGTCACCGGCTCGCCCGGCGGCAGCATGAGGTCGGTGAAGACGGTGGCCAGGCGCACGGCCGGGCCGAACACCGGCGAGATGAAGAGGGCCGTCTTGCCGATCCAGCCGAGCCCCGCCGAGGTGGCCGCCGTCTTGTGCGGGAACGGCCGCTCGCCGTTCAGGGTCTCGGCCGTGGCCGGCACCCGCTCAGCTTCGTGGCCGTGGACCGCCAGCACCTCGACCAGCGTGCCCGTGGCGTCGTCCAGCGCAAGGTTGAGCCGCTCGTACTCTCGCTGGTAGTCAGGGGTGGGTCCGTGCCTGAGGCCGCGCACGACCAGCGGGTCGAGCCGCATAAGGATCGAGATGGCGGTGGGATAGTCTGGAGCCAGCGGAAGCCTGGGGTCGTTGGCGGCAACGCCCCATGCGTCGGCCTCTTTGGTGCGGAGGATCTGGCCGATGGCATGGCGGTCGAGAACGCGGGGCATGGGACCTCTTCCGGCTGGGTGTGTGAGCAGAGGACACGGGCCGCCCGGCCCTGCCCCCATCCTCGCACTCAGCCGGCAACGGCGACAATGGACGGGGGAACGGATTTTGCTCGCCGCGTTGTCCGTCTTGGACACTTCACGCCGATCTGGGGAGGCGCGGCGTACGTGCAGGAATTCACAAGCCGCGTTTATTTTGATAGCATTCCGGCTACCATCCTTGAGAGAGCCCGGACGTGAGAGGAGGTGAGACCATGGGACCTGTGCACTTCAACAGAACGAAGACGAAGCAGGAGGATCGCTACGGCAAGCGCCGCAGGTGATCAGGCGACTGATGAACGGATCGACGGACATCGTAGCGTCGCCACCCGGGAGGGGCGGTTCCATGAGTCAAGGACCGCCCCTCTTTCACGTACGGGGCGCAGGCTGAGGACGGGCGGCTTGCGCCGGTCGGCCTACGCCGGCCGGCGCGCTCTTCACCGCGCCCGGAAGCTCCGCAGCCTCAGGCTGTTGCTCACCACCGTCACGCTGCTGAGACCCATCGCGGCAGCCGCCCAGATGGGGCTGAGCAGGATCCCGAACGCGGGGTAGAACGCGCCGGCGGCGAGAGGGATGAGCGCCACGTTGTAGGCGAAGGCCCAGAAGAGGTTCTGTTTGACCGTCCGGATCGTCGCGCGCGACAGCTGCACGGCGGTGGGCACTCCGCCGAGGTCTCCGGACATGAGCGTCACGTCGCTGGCCTCCATAGCCACGTCGGTACCCGTGCCGATGGCGATGCCCACGTCGGCCTGCGCCAGCGCCGGGGCATCGTTGATGCCGTCGCCGACCATGGCGACCCGGCGGCCGTCGCGCTGCAGGGCCGCCACCTCCGACGCCTTCTGCTCCGGCAGCACGCCGGCCACCACGTTGTCGATGCCGACCTGGGCGGCGATGGCGCGGGCCGTCGCCTCCTGGTCGCCCGTGAGCATGACGACGTCCAGCCCGAGCTGCCTGAGGCGGCGGACCGCCGCCTCCGAGCTCGGCTTCACCGTGTCGGCGATGGCGATGGCTCCGGCCGGGCGGTCGTCCACCAGCACGGTGACGACCGTCTTGCCTTCGCCGGCGAGGTGCGCAGCCTCCTCGCCGGCGTGTCCCGCGAGCCGCTCGTTGCCGGCGACGACGCGCCGTCCGTCGACCTCGGCGCTGATGCCGTGGCCAGCGAGCGCCTCGAAGCCCGACGCTGCCGGCACCTCCAGGCTGCGATCGGCCGCCTCGGCGAGGATCGCCGCGGCCAGCGGGTGTTCGCTGCCGCGCTCGGCGCCGGCGACCAGCCGCAGCATCTCGTTCACGCCGAGCTCCGGGCCGCCCCGGCCGTCCCCGTCTGTCTGGGCACCAGGCATGATGCCCTCTTGCCCGTCCGCGGAGGCCTCGGCGCCGAACAGCACCACGTCCGTGATCCGCGGCTTGCCCTCGGTGATCGTGCCCGTCTTGTCCAGCACGACGACGTCCAGCTTGTGCGCCGTCTCGAGCGCCGCGCCGTCGCGGATGAGCACGCCGTTCTCGGCGCCCTTGCCCGTGCCGACCATGATCGCCGTCGGGGTCGCCAGACCGAGCGCGCACGGACAGGCGATGACCAGCACGGCCACGAAGTTGAGGAGCGCGTAGTTGAGCGCCGGCTCCGGTCCCCAGACCAGCCAGATCACGAGAGTGACCGTGGCGATGCCGATCACGGCCGGCACGAACCAGGCGGCGATCACGTCCGCGAGGCGAGCGATGGGCGGTTTGGATCCCTGCGCCTGCTCAACGAGCCGCACGATCTGCGCCAGCGCCGTCTCGCTGCCGACCTTGGTGGCGCGGAACGTGAACGCGCCTGTGGTGTTCAGGGTCGCGCCGATGACCTCGTCGCCGGAGTGCTTGCCCACCGGGATGGGCTCGCCGGTGAGCATGCTCTCGTCCACCGGCGACGACCCCTGCTCGACGACGCCGTCCACCGGCACCTTCTCGCCGGGCCGCACGACGACGAGGTCGCCCACCAGCACCTGGGCGACCGGGACGTCGGTCTCGACGCCGCTGCGGACCACGCGCGCCGTTCTGGGCTGCAGGCCGATCAGCGCCTTGATGGCGGCCCCGGTCTGTCCCTTGGCGCGCGCCTCGAGCAGCCGTCCCAGCAGGATGAGCGTGATGATGAAGGCCGAGGAGTCGAAGTACATCGGGTCTCCGAGGCCCGCCTGTTCGAAGAGCGTGGGGAAGAGGACGCCCAGCACGCTGTAGCCGTACGCGGCGGAGGAGCCCATGGCGACGAGCGTGTTCATGGTCGTGGTGCCGTGTTTCAGCGCCGCCCAGGCGGTGGTGTAGAACTGCCAGCCGACCCAGAACTGGACCACGCTGGCCAGCGCCCAGAGCAGGTAGCCGTTGTGGAGCCAGTGCGGCAGGAACGGGAACCAGTGCGGCTGCATGGTGCCGAAGAAGATGACGACGCTGAGGACGAAGCCCACCGTGACCTTGCGCTTGAGGGTGCGGTAGGCGGCGGCGCGGGCGGCCTCTTCGGCGTCCGCCGCCGCCTCGGCCGTCTCCTCTCCGGTGCCCGGCTCCGGCTCCACGACGTCGTAGCCGGCGCCGCGCACGGCTTCCACGAGGTCCTGATAGCTGGCCTGGCCCGGGACGTACGAGACCGTCGCCCGCTCGGTGGCCAGGTTGACCTCGGCCTTGAGGACGCCGAGCGGCGTTCGCAGGGCCTTCTCCACGCGGCTCACGCAGCTCGCGCAGGTCATGCCGACGATCGGCAGGGTCTCCTGGGCGGTCACGACGCCGTACCCGGCGCCTTCGATGACGTCGATCAGATCTCCCGTGGACACCTCATCCGGGTCGAACGTCACCGTCGCCTTCTCGGTGGCCAGATTGACGCTCGCCTTGTCGACTCCCTGCGCCTTGCCGATGGCGCGCTCGACTCGAGCGACACAGCTGGCGCAGGTCATGCCAGTGACCGGCAGTTCTAGTGTGGCGTCGTGATCACTCACTGGTTCTCCCACAGGATGCTCGTACCGCTCAGTGTGTTCCCGGCCTCAAACGATGGTACCCGGCGGGGTATGGTGCGGCCACCGGCCTCACCCGGCTATGATTGCCGGGCACGGCGGCGACGAAGCGAGAGACCATGACCATCTGGGACCCGCAGCACGAAGCCATCGACCGCGAGCCGCTCGAGGAGCTGCAGCTCTCGCGCCTGCGCGACATGCTCTCCCGAGTGTACGAGCGCGTCCCGTTCTACCGGAGCAAGCTGGACGCAACGGGCTTCTCACCCGGCGACCTCGCCGGTCTCGACGACCTTGCACGGTTGCCGTTCACGGAGAAGAGCGACTTCCGCGACAACTACCCCTACGGGCTGTTCGCCGTCCCTCTGGACGACGTCGTCGAGATCCATTCCTCGTCGGGGACGACGGGCAAGGCGGTGGTCGGCGGCTACACGAAAGCCGACCTCGAGACCTGGGCCGAACTGGTCTGCCGTATCGCCGTCGCCGCCGGAGTCACCCGCGGTGACGTCGCCCAGGTGGCCTTTGGCTACGGCATGTTCACCGGCGGGTTCGGGCTGCACTATGGCTTGCAGAAGGCGGGCGTGGCCGTCGTGCCCATCAGCGCCGGCAACACCGCGCGACAGATCAAGGTGATGCAGGATTTCGGCACCACCATCCTCATCGCGACGCCCTCGTATTCGCTGTACATCGGCGACGTCATCCACAAGCGCGACGTCGACCTCGGCAGCCTGCGCCTGCGTCTGGGCATGTTCGGCGCCGAGACGTGCAGCGAGGAGATGCGGGCGCAGATCGAGGCGCGCCTGCCGATCACGGCGACCGACAACTACGGGCTCACGGAGCTCACCGGCCCAGGCGTGGCCGGCGAGTGCGAATGCCGCAGCGGTATGCACATCTCGGAGGACCACTTCCTCGCCGAGTGTCTCGACCCGGTGACCGGAGAGCAGGTCGCCGATGGCGAGATCGGCGAACTGGTGATCACGGCGCTCACGCGCGAATGCTCGCCCGTGCTGCGGTACCGCACCCGCGACCTCACTTCCCTCACGCGTGAGCCCTGCGCCTGCGGCCGTACCACGGTTCGCATGGGCAAGGTCGTGGGGCGCACGGACGACATGTTCATCATCAGCGGCGTCAACGTCTTCCCGTCTCATGTGGAGAGTGTGCTGTTCCAGATCAAGGGCGTGGAGCCCTTCTACCAGATCGTGCTGGACCGCTCGCCGAGCGGACTCGACACGTTCGAGGTGCACGTCGAGGTCACCGACAGCCTGTTCGACGGCTGGATGGACGACCTGCGGGCGTTCGAGCGCCGAGTGACGGAGGAACTCCGCTCGGCGCTGCTCGTGCGTCCCAAGGTCAAGCTGGTGGAGCCGGGAACGCTCGAACGCAGCGAGGGCAAGGCCCGGCGCGTCATCGACCGCCGGCCGGCCTGACGGTCCCGGCCGGCCCGCACGTGAGGCCGGCCCGGCGGCGCGGCGGGTCCGTACGTGGAAGGCCGGCGGTGCGAGCCCCCGCTTCGCGCCGCCGGCCGATGTCAAGGTCGACTTGGAAGGTCCTCTCTCACAGTCTTCCGGTCTCCTGGCCCTATCATCGGGTACGGCCTGGGCGCGACGCATAGAACACGCGTCTAGGAGGTCTGCGCGAGCGTCGCCCCTGCGGGCAACGAGGGCTAGATGGTCTAGATGGTGACGCGCAGCAGTTCGAGGTGGCTGGTGGCTCCGTCCAGCACCTTGGCGACGCCGTCTTCGCGCAGGGAGGCGACGCCTTTGCCGCGCGCCATGCGCTGGATCTCGAGCACGCTGCCGCCGGTGGCGATGAGGTCGCGAAGGTCGTCGTCCACGACGAGCACCTCGTAGAGGCCCACACGCCCGCGGTAGCCGGTGCCGAAGCACTTGGTGCACCCCACCGGCTCCCAGATCCTGAACCGCTTGCGTGGCGCCGGCCCGAGCCCGAGCTCGGCCCAGCGAGCCTCGGTCATGCTGGTCTCGCTGCGGCAGTGCGGGCACAGCCGGCGCACCAGACGCTGGGCGACGAAGCAACGCCAGGCGGCGGCCACGAGGTAGCGCGGCACGCCCATCTCGACGAGGCGGTTGACGGCCGCCGAGGCGTCGTTGGTGTGCAGGGTGCTGAAGACCTGGTGGCCGGTGATGGCGGAGTCGGCGGCCATCTTGGCGGTCTCGAGGTCGCGGATCTCGCCGACCATGATCACGTCCGGGTCGGCGCGCACGAGCGCGCGCAGCGCCTGGGCGAAGGTGAGGCCGATGGCCGGCTTGACTTCCGTCTGGACGATGCCGTCGATCTTGCGCTCGATGGGGTCCTCGACGGTGTACACCTTGCGCTCCGGCGACTTGATGAGTTCCAGCGTGGTGTAGAGCGTGGTGGACTTGCCCGAACCGGTGGGGCCGACGATGACGACGCCTCCCTCCGGCGCCTTGAGCGCCGCCTCATAGCGCTGCAGGTTGTCGCCCACGAGGCCGAGCGAGGCGAGCGTGGGCGGCAGCGGCGAGACCTCGAGGATGCGGATGGTGAGGTTCTCGCCGTACATGCTCGGGATGGAGGCGAGCCGCAGGTCGACGACTTCGCCGCTGGAGAGCTCGAAGGTGGTGCGGCCGTCCTGGGGCAACCGCCGCTCGGCGATGTTGAGGTTGCCCATGATCTTGAGACGGCTGATGATGCCGGCCTGCAGATCCTTGGGGAACTCCCGCATGTCGTGCAGCACGCCATCGATGCGGCAGCGCACGGCGAGGGACTCCTCGCGCGGCTCCAGGTGGACGTCTGACGCGTCCATGCTCGCGGCGTCGGTGAGCAGGCCGTCGACGATCTCGATGATGTCGGCGTCGATGTCGCCGGTGCCGGCCGCCGGCTCCTCCGTCTCCTCGCGCGCGTCCTTGAGCTTGCCCCGCGAGCTGAAGTAGATGGCGACGGCGTCATTGAAGGCGGACTCGGTGCACATGACGGGCACGACGCGCTTCTTGGTGCGCATGCCGATCTCGTCGATGGTGATCACGTCGAGCGGGTTGGTCATGGCCACCAGGAGGCCGCCGTGGTCGTCGGCGTTCAGCGGCATCGCGCGGCGGCGCACGATGAAATCGCGCGGCAGGAGGCCGAGCGCGCCTGGCTGCGGCGTGGTCTGCATGAGGTCGACGACGCCGATGTGCATCTGGTTGGCCACCGCGGTGACGATGTCCTGCTCGCTGACCAGGCCGTCCGCGACCAGGACCTCGCCGAGCCGTCCGCCGCCGTCGCTCTGCCGCGCAAGCGCTCGTCGGACCTGGTCCTTCGTGACCAGCCCGCTCGCCACCAGGATGTCGCCGAGCTTGAGTCGGCCGTTGGCGTGCTTCTTGCGGCCGTCCACCAGCGCCTCGAGCCTGGGCCGCAGCTCGTCCGGCGAGAACGGCTTGGTGACGTACTCCATCGCTCCCGCCCGGTGGGCGTGCTCGAAGGTCTCGAAGTCGCTCGCGGAAGAGAGCACGAGGACCGGGATGCCGCGAAGGTCGGGATCGCCGCCCACCAGCCGCAGGAACTCGAAGGGGTCGAAGGTGTCGAGGTCGAGGTCGAGGACGATGACCGAAGGCGGATCGTCCCGGAGGATGCGCATGGTGCCGGGGTCGCCGAGGCTCGTCGTGACGTGGAAGCTCGGCGCGAGTGCGTCGGCCAGCTGGCTGAGCAACTCGGTGTCGTCGTCGATGATCGCCAGCGTCTTCTTGGACATGGTGGACACGCGAGACCTCCCGCCGGGTCCCGCCCAGTCTAGCGTATCGACAGGACGTCGTGAGACCCCTGACTGGTCTCGGGAGGTGGACATCCAGGGGTGACGTCTGGGGGCGGCGGAGCCTCGGGGAGGGAGAAAAGAGCCGGGCCGGCGGGGGCCTTCACCGGATGCGGGCTGTCCGGCTTTGTCTTGTGAAGGAGACCGGCCCGGCTGAGAGAGAGGATGAGATGCCGGGCTGGGAGGCCCGGTGAGTTGTCCTACCCGTGTCTCACGCTGCGTATCGGCAGGCTGGGACGTCGCTTGAGGGGCGGGCGGCGGGAAGTGTTGTCAGGTCCGGCATCGGGCCCTGCGTCGGCTATACTTCCGCGACAACGCGCCAGCAAGGAGCAGTCGTGTTCAGCAAGATCCTCATCGCCAACCGCGGGGAGATCGCCATACGCGTCATCCGCGCCTGCCGCGAGCTCGGGGTCGGGTCCGTGGCCGTGTACAGCGAGGCCGACGCGGACTGCCTGCACGTGAAGTACGCCGACGAGGCCGTGTGCATCGGCCCGGCGCCGGCGGCGCAGAGCTACCTGGTCATGCCGGCGCTCATCCAGGCGGCGCTGCAGAGCGGCGCGGAGGCCATCCATCCCGGGTACGGCTTCCTGGCCGAGCGGGCCGAGTTCAGCCGACTGTGCAGAGAGCAGGGCCTCAAGTTCATCGGCCCCAGCCCGGAGAGCATCGACCTGATGGGCGACAAGGCGGCGGCGCGGGCGACGATGACCACCGCCGGCGTACCGGTCACCCCCGGCTCGGAGGGCATCATCGAGAGCGCCGCCGAGGCCGAGGTGGTGGCCCGTGACATCGGTCTGCCCATCATGGTCAAGGCGTCGGCCGGCGGCGGGGGCAAGGGCATCCGCATCGTGAAAGAAGCCTCGGAGCTGGGCGCCGCCCTGCGTCAGGCTCAGGCGGAGGCCGAGGCGGCGTTCGGGAACGGCGCCGTGTACGTCGAGAAGTACATCGGGGCGCCGCGCCACATCGAGATCCAGGTGCTCGCCGACGGCAAGGGCCACGGCGTGCACCTCGGCGAGCGCGACTGCAGCATCCAGCGACGCCACCAGAAGCTGATCGAGGAGGCGCCGTCACCGGCCGTGAGCCCCGAGTTGCGCGCCCGGATGGGCCAGGCGGCCGTCGCCGCCGCCGTCGCCGCGCACTACGAGGGCGCCGGCACCGTCGAGTTCCTGCTCGACAGCGACGGCAGCTTCTACTTCATGGAGATGAACACGCGTGTGCAGGTGGAGCATTGCGTCACCGAGATGGTGAGCGGGGTGGACATCGTCAAGACCGGTATCCGCATCGCCGCCGGCGAAGGCCTGCCGCTCACGCAGGACGGTGTGCGGCTGGAGGGCCACGCCATCGAGTTCCGCATCAATGCCGAGGACCCGGCTGAGGGCTTCATGCCGTCACCGGGTCTGGTCACCCGGTGGGTGCCGCCGGGTGGTCCGTGGATCCGCCTGGACAGCCACGTGTATCAGGGCTACCTGGTGCCGCCGTTCTACGACAGCCTGCTCGGCAAGCTCATCGTGTGGGGGCGCGACCGTGAGGAGTGTCTCGCACGCTCGCGATGGGCGCTGGACGAGTTCCTCGTCGACGGCGTCAAGACGGTGATCCCGTTCCACCGGCTGGTGTTGGAGCACCCGCTGTTCGTAGCGGGCGACGTCAACACGCACTTCATCGAGGATCACCTGGACTGAGATCGGCGCGCGGGACGAAGATCCAGGCCTCGAGCAGCACGACCACGACGACGACGAGAGGCCCCCAGAGGCGGTCGACGAACCGGACGATGGCGCGGCGGGCCGTGTGGCTCACACGGGCGCTCCGCGCCCGCACATCAGCCGCCCGCGCCGGGCGGGTCTGACGGCACGGGGCGCACGGTGAAACCGGCGGCGGTGATCTGCGTGAGCAGCTGCTCCGCCGCCGGCGCGAGGAGTGCCGCGACGCTGCCGCCGTCCGCCCCGCGCCCGCTCAGCGTGATCCTGATGACGCGCGTGCTGCCGAGCACCTTGGCGCGCGACTTGACGTACACCGCCGGGTGCTGCTCCTCAGCGGCACGCAGGATGTCGGCCATGGCCGACTCGTCCTGCAGGTCCACCTCCAGCGACCGCTCCTCGTAGCGCGCGTCCCCGAACACCTCGAAGATGGGCGGCCCCATCGATTCGTCCACGATCGCCATGAGCTCGCCGGGCACGCCCGGCACGGAGACGATGCACGTCCCGCCCGTGCGGCAGAGCACGCCCGGCGCCCCTCCGATGGGATTGACCAGCGGCTCGGCGCCGGCCGGCAACCGGGCCATCTTACGCCGGCTCTCGTTCATCTCGGGAAACGGGACGTAGCCGGCGGCGAAGAACTCCTCGTACCTCGCCGCCACCATGCGCTCGGCCTCGGGGTGCGGCTCCAGCGGGACTCCGAGTCCCAGGGCGACGCCCTCCAGGGTCCGGTCGTCACTGGTCGGTCCGAGTCCGCCGACCGTGAACACGAGCGCCGGGCGCCGAGCCAGACAGCCCCTGAGCTCGGCGCCGATGGCCTCCACGTCGTCGCGCAGCATCACCGTCCGCCGCACGAGGCCGCCGAGGGCGGTGACGCGCGTGCACAGCCAGTTGGTGTTGGTGTCGAGGACGTCGCCGATGAGGACTTCGTTGCCGGCAGACAGGATCTCGACGATCGGTGCGCCGGTCGGCGGATCGACGGGCCCGTAGGTAGGGATGCTCCCGCTCATGGACCCAGTCTCGCAGAACCCTGCCGGCGCCCGCAACACGCCCGGGCGTGAGGCCTTCGGTATACTCGAAATACCACAGACGAGGAGCCGCCGATGAAGCCCTTGACCATCGTCCAGCACGAACCAGACGACCCGCCGGGCAGTATCGCCGTCGCGCTCGAGGAGCTCGGAGTGCCCTTCGTCGTGTGCCGTGCGGACCAGGGCGAGGCGCTCCCGGCGTGGCCGGACGGGACCAGCGGCATCATCAGTCTCGGCGGCGCGATGCACGTCACGGACACGCGCACGTATCCGTTCCTCAGCGATGAGATCCGCGTTATGCGTCGCATGGTGCACGAGGGAGCTCCCGTGTGGGGCATCTGCCTCGGCGCCCAGCTGCTCACCATCGCCTCGGGCGGCGACGTCTACAAGCGCAAGCATCCGGAGGTCGGGTGGACGAGCATCGAGAAGGTGCACGACGACCCGCTCCTGCGCGGCATCACGTCGCCCTTCGTCGCCTTCAACTGGCATGCGTACTCCTGCAAGGTCTCACCGACCTCGCACGTCGCGGCGCTCTGCGGCAACGGCGTCCAGGTGTTCCGCGCCGGCGGCCGCGCGTGGGGGACCCAGTTCCACCCGGAGGTCGATGAGGCGATGGTGCCGCACTGGGTGCGTGACGCGATCAAGGAACAGAAGCACCTGGGCGAAGCCTTCGCCGAGGAGCTCCGCGTCGAGACCGAGGCGCGGCTGCCGGACTACCCCGAGTTCTGCCGGCGCCTCACGGAGAACTTCCTGCACACGTCGGGGCTTCTCGACACCTGAAGCCCCGTACGCACGAAGGCGGCGCCGGGGAGCGCCGCCTCGTGCACCCGTTTCCGGGCAGCCCCTCGGGGAGAGGGGCTTGTGAAAGGAGCCATGGGGTGGTACCTGGAGGTACCCTGCGTAATGGAGGGGTGTGTGGAGGGGGACTCCATCACGCAGTCGGTATATTACCACCGTCCAGGCAGTTGAAACCACACCCGTAGTGTTAAGCAATATGAAGACGCCGCCGATGAGGATCGGGACGGGAGGCGGTGAGGTGTGGTGGACGAGCGGGTGACTGCGCAGCCCAGACGGGCGTTGTTCCAGATCGAGCGCGAGAAGCGCTGGCGCATCTGGCTGCTCTTCGCGCTGCTGCTCGCGCTGACGTTCTGCTCGCTCTGGCTGGCGTGTCTCGTCGTGCTGCTCGCGGCGTCGCTGCTCGTGCCGCTGATCGACCCGCCGGTCTGGTTGCTCTCGCCGGCGGGCATCGCGATCCTGCTGGGCGTGGCGCTCGTCTTCTCGCTCGTCCACTGGGGACTCTCGCAGATCGGCGCTCGCGGCCGGCTGCTGAAGGCCATGCACTGCCGGCCTCTCGATGCCGACGACCGCTATCATCGGCGCCTCGCCGATATCGTGGCGGAGCTGCGCATCGCCACCGGCGCGCCTCGCGTCGAGTGCGTCACGGTGCCCACCGTCGGCTTCAACGCCTTCGCCTTCAGCGACCTGCGCGGCGGCGCGGTGATCGGGGTGACGGAAGGAGCTTTGGCGCGTCTTTCGCGGCCGCAGGTGCAGGCCGTCGTGGCGCACGAGTTCGCCCACGTCCTCTCCGGCAGCTACGTCACCGCGACCGTCTCGTGCCTCCTGTTCGGCATCTGCTCGTCCTTGGCCGACACGCTCGAGGAGGTCGCCGACGTCCGGTCGGAGACCGGAGCCGCGACGACCGGCGAGACCGTGCCCGTCGCGGTCGTGCTGTGGCCGCTACAGGTCGCCTCATCCGTAGTGAGCGCCGCCATCAGCCGTGAGCGCGAGCGACAGGCCGACCTTGCCGCGGCCCGCTACACGAGAGACCCGCTCGCGCTCGCCGAGGCGCTGCGGATCATCGGGCGCCACCCCGGCGGCGCCGGCTCCATCCCGGAGGGTCTGGGTCCTCTGTGCATCCGCGCCACCGGGCCGGCCGGCAGGTCGCCTGCCCGGTGGCGCGACACCCACCCTCCCCTCGAGTCGCGCATCGCCGCCCTTCTGACCCTGGCCAACGTGTCGCCGCAGGACTTCGAGCGGCAGGCCGAGCAGGCCGGCGAGCGGCACGCGCGGCGGGAGCACTGGTCTCCCGCGCCGCGCCCGGCCGGCGTGCCCTTCAGGGCGCCGGCCTCGCCCAAGCCGGCCGCGTCCAGGCCGTCGGCGGCCGTTCCTGCTGCGGGCGCCGCCGGAATGGTGGTGTCGCGCGCGGCGGTGAGAGATCCGCGCGCCCTGGAATCTGCCGGTATGCCCTGCCCGGGTTGTGGTGCCCGTCTCGTCGCGGCGCCCTATGAGGGCATTGACGTGCTCGTCTGCGAGCGCTGCGGAGGCCGTCTCGTGACCGGCGAGCAGGTGGGCAAGCTGCTCGCGCGCCGGGAGGCGGCGTTCACGGGCGAGCAGGAGCGCCAGGCGGATCTGCTCGCCGCCGACGGCGACCGCCTGCGCCGCGCCGCCGTCCTCGCCCGCGGGCGCGCCGGCGTGACCCTCGTCGCCTGTCCTCGATGCGACGCTCCGATGATGCGCCGGCAGTACAGCTACCAGTACGCCGTGGAGGTCGACCACTGCGCGCGCTGCGACCTCCTCTGGTTCGAGAAGGACGAGCTCGAGGCGCTCCAGATCCTGGTTGAGCGACAGACGGGGTGAGGCCCGCTGGACCCGGGACGCGCGGACGAGGGACGAGGTGCTCGTGGACGCCGACGGGGCGACAGCCCCGGCGGCGTCCTTTAGACTGAGGTATCGCACCGAACGCCGGGCTTGTGCGTCTCTCCCGTCGGTCTGCGCCGGCCGCCGGCGCTGCCTGCCCGCCAACGGCCACATGACCTGATGAACGATCATGATCCCGACCCCGAAGGCTCCCCGGTAGCGACGCTGCTCTCGGGACGCTACCGTCTTGTCTCCCTGCTCGGCAGCGGTGGGATGGCGGATGTGTACCTTGCCGAGGATGAACGGCTCGGGCGACCCGTGGCCGTCAAGGTGCTCAAGGCGCGGCTGGCCGCGGACGACGAGTTCCGCGAGCGCTTCCGTATCGAGGCACGGGCGGCGGCCAGTCTGAAGCACCCCGGCATCGTTGCCGTGTACGACCGTGGCACGGCCGACGGCGTGCCGTACATCGCCATGGAATACGTGCGCGGCGAGTCGCTCAGGCAACGGCTGCGCCGCGACGGGGGGCTGCCGCCGGAAGAGGCTGTGGCCGTCGCGCTCGACGTGCTCTCCGCGCTCGCCGCGGCGCACGGCCGGTCGATCGTCCACCGGGACGTCACCTCCTACAACGTGTTGCTGGAGGAGGGCGGGCGCGTGGTGGTCACGGACTTCGGCATCGCAAGGATGGGCGACTCCGCGCTCACCCGCACGGGGGCCATGATGGGGACGTCGTCCTACCTCTCGCCGGAGCAGGCCCAAGGGCGTCCGGCAGACGAGCGCTCGGACCTCTACAGCCTCGGTGTGGTGCTCTTCGAGATGCTCACGGGGCGGGTGCCGTTCCGCGGCGACACCGACGTCGCGGTGGCCGTGCAGCACATCTCGTGCGCACCGCCCAATCCACGTTCGCTCGCTCCCGGCGTGTCCGAGGCGCTCGCCGCCGTGGCCATGCGAGCGCTGAGCAAGGACCCCGCGGACAGGTATCAGACGGCCGAGGAGTTCGCCGCCGCACTGCGACGTGCGCGCCGGCCCAAACGAGCAGCCGACGACGGTGTGACCGCCGCTGGCGCTCTGGCCACGCCCGACGCGGTCGTCGGCGCCGGCGCAGCCGGCGCCGGCGTGCTGGCCGCGGCGGGC
>DAIQNY010000049.1:0-17609 GCA_036788155.1 Actinomycetota bacterium
TCTGGCTTTGATCCTTCCAGCCAGACCGCTCACAGGTTACGCGCGGTGCGTTAGCTGTGGCACAGCGGAACGGAGGCGCAAGGTGATTTGCCCGAACTGCGGCGCGGAGTATCAGCCCGGCTTCACGCACTGCACGGACTGCCAAGTCGAGCTCGTCGAGCCGGGAGCCGCACCCGGTGGCGCTGTCGGGAGTCCCCGTGAGCCGGTCTCGGGCAGAGTCGTCCTACGTCTGCTGCTCACGGCTGTGCTCGCAGCCTTCGTTGTCCTGGGCGTTGTGGGCATCTGGCTCTCCCTGAACGTGGACAATGGGTCTGCCGCCTACTACGCCTCGATCCTCCTCACCGACGTCGCGCCGACCGTCGCCGCCGCCGTGGTCATCGTCCTTGCCCTGCGCGGGCTCGGCGGGCGCGTCGTCTGGGGCGTGCTCTGCGCCTGCGGCCTCGCGCTTCTCGCCCTGGGCCTCGTCGCTGCGGTGGGCGGCGCGGGCTTCAGCACCGCCCTCGTCGAGGGCGCGGCGCTCGCCGGTCTCTCGGCCCTGCAGTTCCCCCGCGCCGGCAGGCTGGCAGGAGCGGCGCTGTGAGCCGCAACCGCAGTCTAGGCGCCGTCTGTGCTCGCCCAGGGTCGGTAGGATTGCAGTGGCGCACAGCTAACAAGCGGATCAAGCTGACTCGCCGCGGCGCCGGCGGCCTCACGGGAGGCCGGCGCGCTCGCAGCTTATCCGCGGTGCGTTAGGGGGACCAGGGTGAAGTTGTGGCGCATGCTCGTCCTCGGCGTGCTCGCTCTGGCTACGCTGCTCGCGCTCTCCGCGTGCGCCGACTCCGGGCTCGAGGAGCGCATCACCTCCACCGTCGATGGGGCCTCGGGCACGCAGCTTCGCATGAGCGACCTCACCGACTTCGCATGGGAGGAGCTCTACGTCTTCCCACCGTATACGAGTCAGGAGCAGATTGACCGGGCGCTCGGCTTCGAGTGGTCCGACCCCTCCGGCATCAGCCTGAAGGACACGATCACGCTGCTCGTCTTCGTCGACGACGGTGAGGTCGTGGGCTGGGTCGCACCGCTCCGGTCCGAAGCCGATTTCGCAAGCCTCAGCGAGGCTTCCCCGTGGACTCCTGAGACCGCTCGGTTTCGCGTTGCCGGCGTCAGGGTCGTGGCGCAGAGTGATGGGGCGCCGTGAGGCCCCCTAACAAGCGGATCAAGCTGGCTCGCCAAGGCGTCGCGGCAAGGCGTGGCCGCGGCGCTCGCAGCTTATCCGCGGTGCGTTAGGTGTACGAAGGCGGTCAGTTGCCCAGATACCTCTCACTCGTGCTCATCGGTCTGCTCGGGGCGGTGTCGGCGAGCCTGCCGGCCTGCGGTTCGGACGAGCAAGGAACGGCCCTGCAGCACTCCGCCTCCGTCATCGCGACGCCAGCCGGAGCCGCCGATCAGCTCGACGTGTCCTTGACCGCTGCGCAGCGCGACCGTGCGACCGACATACTGACCCAGCAGGTTGCCTTCAACCGGCAGACCTACTCCGCCCTGCAGCAGGCCGGGCTGACGCCTGACACCCTGGTCACGCTCGACTTCACATACGTGGCTCCCGATCGCAAGGCCGCCTCCGCTCTCGGATCGTTCTTGGAGGACAACGACTGTCTGAACGTCAAGGTGGCCGCCAGCTCGAACGGCCACTTCGAGGTGACCGGGCACAGCCAGCCCACCACCGTCACGCTTGACCTCTTGGACAAGTGGGTGACGTGGATGGTCGTGCAGGGAGTGGTGCGCGAATGCGAGTTCGATGGCTGGGGCACCCTCGTCCCGCGGTGATCGCGACACCTAACAAGCGCGTCAACCTGACGCGGCCAACGGCTCATGTAGTAACTTGGAGCCGCAGCCCGCGCAGGTTACGCGCGGTGCGTTAGGTTCAGTCTCCCCGGCGTGTACCGTTGCCGGCTGGTCCGGGATACTGTACTCTTTGTTGTACAGTTACACGTACCAGGAGGCCGTGATGCAGCCCCTCAGGCTCGATGAGGATATCCGCCCACTGTCCGAGTTCCGCGCCGGCGTCGCCGGCTTCGTGCGCCGCGTCTCAGAGACCCGGCGCCCGCTCCTTCTCACCCAGCACGGCCGCGGCGTGGCGGTGCTCGTCGACGTGCGTGAGTTCGAGGCCATGCGTGAGCGCCTCGCCCTGCTCGAGGACATCACCGCCGCCGAGGCTGATGTCGCCGCCGGACGCCTCACCGATCAGGACGAGGCCAGAGCCCGCATCCGCGAGGACCTCGCTTCGTGAGGCTCCGCTGGACCGACCGGGCACTCGCACGCGTGCGCGAGACGACGCGCTACATCGCCGCTGACGATGCTGCCGCCGCGCTTCATTGGGCGGATGGCCTCTTCGACGCGGTCGACCGCCTCGCCGACTTCCCCGAGAGCGGCCGCCTCGCGCCGGAGCTTGCCGATCGCGGCGTGCGCGAGCTCGTCTACGGCGCCTACCGGGTGTTCTACCGCGTCGAGCAGGAGTCGGTCCTCATCCTCACCGTCAGGCACGCAAGCCAGCTCATTCGCGAGGACGAGGTTGCCGAAGGACGAACCTAACAAGCGGATCAAGCTGGCTCGCCGCAGCGCCGATGGTGTCATCAGATATCGTCGCGCTCGCAGCTTATCCGCGGTGCGTTAGAGCGGGTCAACGATTGCCAATCTCGCAGGCACCCTCTGGGAGGTCTGAGTAAGTGAGTAGCGGCGTAGCCAGGAGCGCAGTTCCTCTCGGAAGAGCAGGGCAGTCCGGCCTTGCCGGCGCGGGCGCGAACAACCGAGCGCCCTCCGCCCGGCTTGGCCGGCCCACCGGCTCCTCCGAGATCGTCACGCGTTCCCGGTACGGCACCGTTGCACCGGAGCCGCAGGACCGCTCTAACAGGCGCGTCAACCTGACTCGCAGCAGGTCTGGCCTTGATACTTCCGGCCAGACCGCTCGCAGGTTACGCGCGGTGCGTTAGAGGGAGAGTACCCATGGTTAGACGAGGGGCGGTTGCACGGGGGGTCTTGGTCCTTCTGCTCGCACTTGGCACGCTCGTGCTTGTGGCTGCCTGCGCTGAACAGATGGCCACCATCCACGGTACCGTACCAGCGTTCTACCGAATGATTCCGCAGGGCGACGTGCACGTGGATGTCGTGCCGGCGACGAACCTGTCCGCCTCGCCCATTGCCAGCTTCAGCTCGGAATCGGGCTGGTACAGCATAGAGGTGCCGGCCGGCACCTACGTCGTGCGCATCCTGTCGCTCGACGGCACGGTGGAGGCCGTATCCCGCGAGGTCGACGTCGACGCTGGCGACGATGTCGAAGCCGTGTTCGCGACACCGTAGGGCGTTGGCAATGAGGCTCCCCCCTGAGTTCAAGTTTGAACTGCAACGCCTGCGCTTCTGACGCTCTCTCCTGCCTGGCTTGTACATGCAACCTTGACCGGCCCGACGTCTCTGTAGTAACCTCAGACCGCAGCCCGCGCAGCTTATCCGCGGTGCGTTGGGCGGAACAGGGGCACATGTGAGCATTCCACGGGGCCTGCTACTCGCTATCCTCGCGCTGCTCGCCGCGGTCATCGCGGCCGGCTGCGGCGTCGATCTCGGCGATCTGCAGGCCGGGCTCGACGCCGACCCCAGGCCGCCGGCCAGGCCCGGCACTTATGTCTGGGTCTGCGGGGCGCCGGACACCATCGTCGGCAGCGCCGACGGCGGCGCCACCTGGGAGGTGCGCAACCGGCGCCCCGACGGCGACATCATGACCGGCGACCTCTGGGCGATCGCGTTCGGCGACGTCGACCATGGCTGGGCAGTCCGCCGCGGGGTCGCGAGCCGGGAGGCGACCGTCCTGGCGACCGCCGACGCCGGCAAGTCCTGGTCCCAGCAGAAGCCGGGCACGAAGGGTGGCCGACTCCTCGCCGTGGCGGCGACCGACGCATCCCGCGTTTGGGCGGTGGGCTACCAGCGGCTGCAGGACAACGGCGAGCAGGACCGGGGCCTCGTGCTCGCGAGCAGGGACGGCGGCGCCACCTGGATGCGCCAGCGGCTGCCCAACGGCCTGTCGCCCTTCCGTGTCGCCTTCGCTGACGCACGCCACGGCTGGCTGCTCGCCGGCAACATGGACCACAGCAGCGGCTACCACGTCCTTGCGACCGCGGACGGCGGCGCCAACTGGCGGGTCAGCTACTCGACACAGCTCAAGCTCACCGGGCTGGACGCGGTGGGCGCGAAGGAGTGCTGGGTCGTCGGCGGCGTCGAGCACCCGCAGTCCGGAGTGGTGCTCCGCACGAGCGACGGCGGCCGCCGCTGGCAGGTGCAGACGGACGTCTCGTCCGAGCACCTCCTCGACGTCTCCTTCCCCGATGCCCGCCACGGCTGGGCGGTCGGCCTGGCCGGCACCGTGGTCGCGACCAGTGACGGCGGCGCGACCTGGTCGGCGCAGGACCCCGGCGGTGACTTCACGCTGAGGCAGGTCTCGTTCAACGATGCCCAGCACGGCTGGGCGTGCATCGGCCTGCAGGCCCTGCTCGCCACCGTTGACGGCGGTCAGTCATGGTCGGTCGTCAGACCGACAGACGGGCGCGAGGTGATCACCGGTCTTGCGACTGCCGACTCTGCGTCGGTGGCAGGTCAGTGAACGGTCCGTCCAACAAGCGGATCGGCTGGCTCGCCGCGGCGCCGGCGGCCTCACGGGCAGCCGGCGCGCTCGCAGCTTGTGCGCGGTGCGTTCGGCAGAACCAGCGTAGATGAAGGGTCGTGGCGTGAGATTCCTGATCGCTCTCGGCGCGGGAGTGATGCTGGTGGGCTTCGCGGCACTGCTCGTCCGCGTCAGCGACCTCAGCAGTTTCTACGCGACGTGCTTCTGGCTCGGCGTGAGCACCGTCGGCCTGGCCGCTGTCGCGCTCTACTCACTGGCCCAGTCGCCGAGCCGCGCCCCGCGCCGACCGAGCGGAGACCCGTACTGCCGGGAGAGCTACAGCGCCCCGGTCGTGGGCGTCTCGGACACCGAGCGTCGCAACGTCGGCTGGGCCTCGGTGTATCTGCTCGTGGCAGCCGTGCCGTGTCTGCTCACGGCAGCAGTGCACTACTTCGCAGGATAGGTGTGGATGGCAGGTCTGCCCAACAAGCGGATCAAGCTGACACGCTCAACGGTCTGTGTAGTAGCCTCAGGCCCGCCAACGGTCTCTGTAGTGACCTCAATCCGCAGTCCGCACAGCCTAGTCGCGGTCCGTTGGCGGCAGCAGTCGGGGGTGGGGAAGTGAGCCCGAGCACAGCGAGGCCGCTCCTGCTGCTCTGCGTGAGCGCGGCGCTGGCGCTGCTCATCGTCCTCTGGTCGCTCCAGCCCGCAGGTGAGCTTGCCCGGACCGCCTCCGCCTATCCGAAGTCCCGCCTCGACATGGCGGTCGCCCTCGGTGCCGATCCGGGCATGCTCTCCTCGCCGCCGCATCGGCCGGCGCTCCTCGCCGCGGCCAGCCTCGCCTGCGGCCTTTCCGCCGCTGCCGTACTCCTTCGCCGCCGGCGGCCGGCCGTGCTCACCCTGCTCGCCATCGCCGCCGCCGGGGCCGAACTGCTCTGCATCATCCTGCTCTTCGAGCTCGCCGGCCGCGGCGTCGACCTGGGGCTCGCCTACAAGGCGTGGCAGTCGCCGCAGGCCGAGCTCGTCCGTGCGGCCGATCGCGAGCTGCGGCTCTGCGCCCTGGCGCTGCTCATGCCGTTGGTGCTCGCCGGGTCCGCCGGCATCCTCGCCTTCGCCCGCCGCCGCGAGCTGAGCGTGAGCGCCCCGTAACATGGGGAGCAGGGGTCGCAGCACCGGCATGGTGGGGTACCTGGCTGAGAGGCAGCGCTCCGACGGCAGCTGGCTCCCAGACGACTCAAGATCGTCTTCCGGCCACGCAGTCGAAACGACACTGCTCGTCGTCGAGGCCTCACGCGGTTCGAGCGCGCCAACGGCCGTGTCGACGAGGTCTCGGCAGCCAGAGGGCGTGGTTGGCGGTTCCTTCTCGCGCGTGAGTCGGTCTCGGATCGGGCGAGCCGCCCATGAAGCCGGCATGGGCATCGTTCTCGTTCCCGCCGTACCGGTTCTATGACTATCTGACCGCCCCGGACTGCCTGCGAGATTCGGATGGCGAGAGAGACTCAGGAGCGCAGCGCGCCGTCAGCTTGGTGACGGAGCGGCGAACCCGCGAGGGCAGATGGGGCAGGGGTGCCACGCACGCCGGGCGAACCTACTTCGACAGGGAATCGAGCAGTGGGCCGAGCCGGTGGAACACCTTGAGGGCGATGCGGGTCCTCGAGTGGTGGAACGAGCCGGAAGTATGATTCGCTTGCCAGGTGCTTCCGGCTGACGCGCCACCGTGCAGGCGACGAACAGCGATTTCATTCACACCGCAAGAGGGGCTTTCACAGTGGACATCCCGAGGATATTCACCATCACCGAGAGCGCTCATCGCATCCACGACCCGATCACACCCGACAAGCTGGCCACTCTCGGCGCGGCGCTGCGTCTGGAATCGGGGGCCCGAGTGCTCGATCTCGGCAGTGGCTCGGGGGAGATGCTGTGCACCTGGGCACGAGATCACGGCATCATCGGCACCGGCGTCGACATGAGCACACTGTTCACCGAGCAGGCGAGACTCCGCGCAGAGGAACTTGGAGTTGCCGACAGGGTGGAGTTCATCCACGGCGACGCCGCCGGCTATGTCTCTGACGAGAAGGCCGATGTGGCAGCCTGTGTCGGCGCCACGTGGATCGGCGGGGGCGTCGCCGGCACGATTGAGCTTCTGGCGCGGAGCCTGCGCGGCGGAGGCATCGTGCTCATCGGCGAGCCCTACTGGCGGCAGTCACCGCCGACGGAGGAGGTCGCCAGGAGGTGCGGTGCCACCTCGGTGTCCGACTTCCTCATGCTCCCAGAACTGCTCGCGTCGTTCGGCCACCTTGGGTATGACGTCGTTGAGATGGTCCTGGCCGACCAGGACGGGTGGGACAGATACGAGGCGGCCAAATGGCTCACCATGCGGCGGTGGCTTGCGGCCAACCCCGACGACGAGCTGGCGGAGGATGTTCGAGCTCAGCTGGCCTCTGAGCCCGAGCGCTATGCCGCCTCCACGCGTGAGTACCTGGGCTGGGGTGTGTTCGCCCTGATGCCGCGCTGATGCTGCCTGGAGTATCGAGCGGGAGGACTACAATCGCAGTCAGATCACGAGGATCGTGGGCCACTCCTCCCATGCTCGGATGACGACGAGGAACGTCACTACGGCGAGACGGATCGCGGCGCTGTGCGCTGAGACCTGACGCCGTCGCGGTCCGGCAAGGCGGCAACGCGAGGGACCCGTGGGCATTCAGATCGAGATCGAGTGCGTCATTGCCCGACCGCCGAGCGCGGTGACTCGGGCGATCCTCGACCCAGCGAAGGCGCCGCTCTGGAATGAAGGGCTGCAGCGCTTCGAGGTGACGGCCGGCGAGGCCGGCGAAGCCGGCGCCACCGGCCGGCTGCACTATCTCCAGGGCCGTCGGCACTACGTCATGGAGGACAGGCTGGTGCTGGTCGATCCCGGGAGGCGGTACGTCTCAGAAGTCACGGGCAACGGACTGCGTGCGCGGGTCGAGACCCTTCTGACGCCCCTGGGCGACGATGCGACGCTGCTCACGGTGCGCTGGTCTGGTCGTGGCACTCGTCCGTGGACGTGGGTGCTGCTTCCCTTCATGAGAGGCGCCGTCGCGCGTGGGGCGGAGCGCGACCTGCGGCTCCTCAAGCAGCTCGTCGAACAGGGGTCCTGAGAGACCTGCAGTGGTGGGACGACTCCTCGATGGGGAGCAACAAGGAGAAGCGCCGTCCGCAGCGTGAGCGCGCGGCGTTCGAAGGGGAGGGAGTGATGGAGCAGCGGGAGCGTCTGGTCGAGAAGTCGCGACGGCCGACTGCCGAGTCGGTGGCGGCCTTTCTGGGCGCCGAGGCCGCCGGCCGGTGGTCCCGGCTCCTCGACTACATCGAGTCGACCTACCCCGGGGGCTTCGAGGGCGAGTGGCTGTTCGGCGGAGCCAGGCACGGCTGGTCGCTGCGCTTCAAGAAGTCGAGGTCGTTCTGCACCCTGGTCCCCGAGCGGGGCCGCATGCGGGTGGTGATCGTGTTCGGCGCCGCCGAGCGCGAAAAGGCGCAGGCCATCCTGCCCGACCTCGCGACGCACGTCCGCGACGACTACCTGGGCGCCACCACGTACCATGACGGAAAGTGGATCATCATCGACGTCGACTGCGACGAGGTCCTGGGAGAGGTGGAACGGTTGCTCACGGTGAAGCGTCGGCCGGTCCTGTCGAGATGAGTGACGTTCTCGTGAGACGCGCCGTGGCGGACGACCTCGCGACCGTCGCTTCGTGGATCGGGACAAGGGAGGAGTGTCGGCGATGGGCAGGGCCACGGGTCTCCTATCCCATCGAGCCGAAGGCGCTGCGCGAGGAGATCGAGATGGCCGCCGCCGTCAACGTCGCGCTCGTCGACGGGGACGGCCTCGCCGCCTTCGGCCAGGCCGTCCCACGCGGTTCGGAGCGCGCGCACCTGGCGCGCGTGGTCGTCCGCCCGGACGCGCGAGGGCGCGGCCTGGGCAAGGCGCTCATCGAGGCCGTGCTCGCTCGCGCCGCGGCTGCCGGCTTTCGGCGCGTCACGCTGTACGTCTACAACGACAATGTCGAGGCGACGAGGCTCTACGCTCGGCTGGGCTTCCGCCGCGCCGAGCCACCGCCGGAGGACCCGCCCTCGCCCGACGTCTCGTTCATGCAGCGTTCGGCCGTGCGGCAGGAGGGATGGGCGTGAGCGTGCTGCCGGAGCCGCCGGGAGGACGTCCGGGGGGACCCGAGGTGGATCACACGCTGACCCCGCTCGGCGTCCGTGAGGCCGACGAGCTGTATGGGGCGATGACCCGCAGTTCCTCGTTCCTTCGACCATGGGTGATCCCGCCGGCGTCACTCGAGGAGGCGAGAGCGATGCTGGCGCAGGAACCGGACGTGCGGATCGCCTACGGCGTCCGCACCCCCTCCGGCGATCTCGCCGCCGTGCTCAACCTCACCTCCATCATCAGAGGACCGTTCCAGAACTGCTTTCTCAGCTACTACGCCCTCGTGCCTCACGAGGCGCGGGGATACGTGCGCGCCGGGCTCCTCGACGTACTCGAGCTCGCCTTCACTCAGCATTCGCTTCACCGCGTGGAGGTCAGCGTGCAGCCCGCCAACGAGCGCTCCGCCCGCCTGGTGCAGGGGGTAGGATTCAGGTTCGAAGGGCGATCGCCCCGGTATCTCTTCATCGACGGCGCCTGGCGCGACCACGACCGCTACGCGCTCACCGTCGAGGACTGGCGGATCTCGCACCGCCGCCCCGGGTGAGGTCGTGACGCAGGGCGGCGGTCAGCGAGCCGCGCGTTTCGCATCCTGCGCGCGCGGCACATCTGCATCAGGTGCTGCGCACGGCAGCGCCTCTACCGGCTTGAAAGCCGGTGACCGGAGCGGCTCTGAGAGGAGGCTCCATGCCGGCACGACCGTCCTCAAAGGACATCGACGCCTACATCGCGGCCTTTCCCGCGGGGACCAGGGAGGCGCTGGAACAGGTCCGGTCGACGATCCGCGAGATGGCCCCCGACGCGATCGAGACGATCAGCTACGCGATCCCGACCTTCGATCTCGCTGGCAGCCACCTCGTGCACTTCGCCGGCTTCGCCAGGCACGTGGGCTTCTACCCGACTCCGGAGGGCATGAAGGCCTTTGACGCAGAACTCGCGCGCTACAAGCGCGGGAAGGGCTCGGTGCAGTTCCCGCTCACCGAGCCCATGCCGCTCGACCTCGTCCGGCGGATCGTGGAGCACCGGATCACGGAGGTCACCGGCGCCGGCTCGTGATGCGGTGACGCCGGAGGCGAGGTGCCTCGTCGCGGCCGGACGGGTACAGTCCGCCAGACGAACAGAGACGACAGGAGCGCAGATGAGCGACCGCTGGGTGGTAGGGAGCAAGGACGACGTCGCCGCCACGGAGATGGCCGGCGACGGTATCGAGGGTGTCGTCAAGCGCGTGCTGGTCTCGCCCGAGCAGGGGTGGGACGGGTGGGTGATGCGCCTGTTCGACGTCGAGCCGGGCGGGCACACGCCCAGGCACTGTCACGACTGGCCGCACGTCAACTTCGTAGCGAGCGGCACGGGCGTACTGTTCCTCGACGGCGTGGAGCATCCGCTCGAGCCCGGCTCGTACGCCTACGTGCCGTCCAACCACGACCACCAGTTCAGGGCGGGCGCCGAGTCGCCGCTCTCCTTCGTGTGCATCGTCCCCGAGAGCGGCGACTATTGAGTTCGTTTTCATCCTTGAAATCCGGCCATCCGGGTAATTGACTAGTCTGAGGCCGCGCGGAAGGCCGGCGCCGCTGCGCCGGCGGCTCGCGCGGCCCTCATAGCGTTCGTGACACCGGAACGGCCGGGCTGCAGCCCGACGAAAGGAGAGTGATCGCCGTGCCCCCTGCCGAGAGCCGGCTCGCCGAGCTCCACCGTCTGGGTCAGAGCCCGTGGTTCGATCACATCAACCGGGCTCTCATCCAGCGCGGCGGCCTGAAGAAGATGGTCGACCGCGACGGCCTGGGAGGCGTCACCACCAACCCCGCCATCTTCGAGAAGTCCATAGGTGGCGGCCGGGAGTATGACGAAGCCATCCAGCTCCTGGCGCGCCAGGGACTCACCTCCTTCGACATCCTCGATCGGCTGATCATCGACGACGTGCGGGCGGCCTGCGACGTCCTCGCCCCCGTCTACCTCGCCAGCGGCGGCGAGGACGGGTTCGTGAGCATCGAGGTGTCACCCCACTTCGCGCGCGACACGCAGAAGTCGGCGGAGGAGGCGCACCGTCTGTTCGCCGCCGTCGACCGGCCCAATGTGTTCGTCAAGATCCCGGGCACTCGCGAGGGGGTCCCGGCCATCCTGCAGTGCCTCAAGGACGGCCTCAACATCAACATCACGCTGCTCTTCTCGCTCAGCCAGTACGAGGCGGTCGCCGACGCGTACCTCGAGGCGCTGGAGTACCGGCTCCAGGCCGGCGAGACCATCCGTGCCACGTCGTCCGTGGCCAGCTTCTTCGTGTCGCGTGTCGACACGCTGGTGGACAAGCTGCTGGACGAGAAGGCGGAGGCCGCCGCCGACGAGGCGGAGCGGCGGCGCCTGCAGTCGATGAAGGGTCGCGCGGGCGTGGCCAACGCCAAGGTCGCCTACGAGCGCTTCCGCAGCTACCTGAACAGCCGGGAGTGGCAGCTCATCGCCGCCTCCGGCGCCAAGGTCCAGCGTGTGCTCTGGGCCAGCACCGGCGTGAAGAACCCGGACTATCGAGACACGTTGTATGTCGACGAGCTCATCGGCGAGCACACCGTCAACACGATGCCGGAGCAGACGTGGCAGGCATTCAGGGACCACGGCACCGTTGCCCGGACCGTGGACCGGAAGATCGACGACGCGCACCGCCTGCTGCGGGAGCTCAACCACGCGAGCATCGACCTGGAGCGCGTCGGGGCGCAACTGCAGAACGAGGGCATCGACTTGTTCATCGATGCATTTGACGGCGCGGTGGACATCGTGGAGGAAAAGCGCGCTCAGATGCTCGCGGCCGAAGGGGGCTGACATGGATCAGTGGTTGCTGCCTGCCTGGCTGGATTCGGCCGTGGGCAGGCGCCTCGAGGCGCTGGACGCGGACGGCTACGGCCGGCGTCTCTGGGAGGCCGATGCGAGCCTGTGGAAAGCGGACGACGAGGAGCACCAGCGCGTCGTCCGTGCGTCGCTCGGCTGGCTCAGCGTCTTCGAGGGGGTCCGGGACCAGGTCGCCGGTCTCACGGAGTTCGTGGATGAGGTGCGCGAAGAGGGCTACCGATCGGCGGTGCTGCTCGGCATGGGCGGATCCAGCCTCGCGCCCGAGGTGATGCGCGAGGTGCTCGGCGTGCGCGAGGGCTTCCTCGATCTGCATGTGCTCGACTCCACGGATCCGGCGGCCGTGCTGGCCGTCGAGGCCGCCGTAGACCTCGAGACGACGCTCTTCATCGTCTCGAGCAAGTCCGGCGGCACCACGGAGACGGCCAGCTTCCACGCCTACTTCTACGAACGACTGACCGAGCTGGACGGCGAGCACGCCGGCCACCACTTCGTAGCCGTCACCGATGAGGGCACCTCGCTGCAGCAGGAGGCGCTCGACCAAGGCTTTCGCGCCGTCTTCATGAATCCGTCCGACATCGGAGGCCGGTTCTCGGCCCTGAGCTTCTTCGGCCTGGTGCCGGCGGCGCTCATGGGTGTGGACCTGGAGCGCCTGCTGGACGGCGTGCGCGCGACCGCGGTTGAGTGCGGTCCGGACCTGCCGGCGAGCGAGAACCCGGCCCTGCGCCTCGGCGCGATGCTCGGCGAGGCGGCGCTCGCCGGGCGCGACAAGCTCACGTTGGTCGCCGAGCCCTGGCTGCGGCCGCTCGGCGCCTGGATCGAGCAACTTGTCGCCGAGAGCACCGGCAAGGAGGGTACCGGGATCCTCCCGGTGGACCTGGAGGCGGTCGGGGACGCTGACGTGTACGGCGACGACCGTGTCTTCGTGGCGGTGGGCCTTGCGTCCGTCGCCGCGACCGGCCATGCCGGCCAGCTGATGGACCTCGCCAAGGCCGGTCACCCCGTCACCGGGCGTGAGCTCGACGACGTCTACGGCCTCGGCGGCGAGTACCTGCGCTGGGAGATCGCGGTCGCCACAGCCGGACGCGTGCTCGGCATCGACCCGTTCGACCAGCCCAACGTGCAGGAGAGCAAGGACAACACCAGGCGGCTGCTCGCCGGCTACATCGCGAGCGGAGAACTGCTCGAGGACCTTCCGGAAGGCGGTCGTCGTCTCGCCTACACGGTCGACGACCCCGATCTGCCGGCCGCGCTTGCCGAGTTCCTCGGTCAAGCGCGCCCGGGCGACTACGTCGCGCTGCAGGCATACGTTGCGCCGGGACAGCCGGTCTGGGACCACCTGCAGGCGCTGCGTCTGCAGGTCCGTGACCGCCTGCGCCTCGCGACCACTTTGGGCTACGGCCCGCGGTTCCTGCACTCCACGGGGCAGTTGCACAAGGGCGGCCCGAACACCGGGCTGTTCCTGCAGCTCGTGGGGCAGGACCGGGTCGACGTGGACGTTCCCGGTCAGCCGTACAGCTTCAGTGTGCTCAAGCGGGCGCAGGCGCGCGGCGACCTGGGCGCCCTGCGGGCGCACGGCTGCCGCGCGCTCCGCGTGGACCTCGGCCGCGACGCGGCGGCGGGCGTGAAGCGGCTTCGCGCCATCGCACAGGGCGCTCTCGCGGTCACATGACGACGCCGGTCTGGCCCGGCACGACGAGGAGGACGAGATGGACGTAGCGATGGTCGGGCTGGGCCGGATGGGGGCCAACATGGCGCGTCGGCTGATCCGCGGCGGGCACCGCGTGGTGGTCTGGAACCGCACCTACGCCAAGGCGAAGGAGCTCGGCGCCGAGGGCGCCGAGCCGGTCCGGGAGCTCACCGATATCGTCGGTGCGCTGGACGCGCCCCGCGCGATCTGGATCATGCTCCCGTACGGTGACGCGACCCAGGCGGCGATCGACGAGCTCACACCGCTGCTGGACGAGGGGGACATCCTCATCGACGGCGGCAACTCGCCGTACCAGTTGGACGTCGAACGGGGCGCGCAGCTTTCGGTCAAGGGCATTCGCTACCTCGACGCCGGTACCAGCGGCGGCGTGTGGGGCCTCGACGTGGGGTACTGCCTCATGGTGGGCGGCGACCGGACGGCGTACGAGCACATCGAGCCGCTGCTGGCGACGCTGGCGCCGCCGGGACACGGCTACGACTACATGGGCGGCCACGGCTCGGGTCACTTCGTCAAGATGGTGCACAACGGCATCGAGTACGGGCTGATGCAGGCGTACGCCGAGGGTTTCGAGCTCCTCGAGGCGACGGAGTGGGATCTGGACCTTGCCGCCATCGCCGACCTGTGGAACCAGGGCAGCGTCGTGCGGAGCTGGTTGCTGGAGCTGGCCGCGGACGCGTTCGAGAAGGACCCGGGTCTCGAGAAGATCAGCGGCTATGTGGAGGACACGGGAGAGGGTCGCTGGACGGTGGAGCAGGCGATCGACCACGCCGTGCCTATGCCGGCGATCGCCTCCGCGCTCTTCACGCGGTTTCGCTCGCGTCAGCCTGACACCTTCAGCGGCAAGGTGCTCGCCGCCTTGCGCAACGAGTTCGGCGGCCACGCCGTCAAGGAGAAGGAGTGACGGTGGAGCGGGACGCCGCCGAGCACCTCGCCTACGACGAGCCGGAGTACGGCGACGAGAGCGGCGTCCGCGTCACCGGGAGAGTGCGAGCGGCCGCTGCGGCGTCGCCGTTCGGCGGCGAGCGCAACCCGGAACCGTGCAGCCTCGTCATGTTCGGAGTCACCGGCGATCTCGCCCACCGCAAGCTGATCCCGGCGCTCTACGATCTGGGCTGTCACGGCATCCTGCCGTTCGGCACGACGCTCGTCGGCTACGGCCGTCAGGCGCTGGATGACGACGCCTTCCGGGATCTCATGCAGCGGGCCATCGACGACCACTACGGCGTCGAGGTCGTCGACGGCGACACGTGCGAGCGCATCCTGCACCGGCCTCGCTACATCCAGGGCCAGTTCGACGACCCGGAGGGCTTCCGACGGCTCGCCGCCGCGCTCGACGAGCTCGACGGCAGAGGGTCGCACGGCAACCGCATGTTCTACCTCGCGACCCCGCCCAGTCAGTTCCCGGTGCTCGTGGAGCAGCTGGGAGCCGCGGGGCTGGCGCGGCGCGGCGCCACCGACGGCGAGCACGCCCAGGGCGACGGGGGCAGGCCCGGGTGGACGCGCATCGTCATCGAGAAGCCCTTCGGCCGCGATCTGCAGACGGCCCACGACCTCGACCGCGTGATCGGGCAGGTGTTCGACGAGCGGCAGGTCTACCGCATCGACCACTACCTGGCCAAGGAGACGGTGCAGAACCTGCTGGTTCTGCGCTTCGCCAACGTCATCTTCGAGCCGGTGTGGAACCGCCGGTACGTCGACTACGTGGAGATCACGGCGGCCGAGACTCTGGGCGTGGAGCACAGGGCGCCGTACTACGAGGAGGCCGGCGCCCTCCGCGACATGATCACGCCGCATCTCATCCAGCTGTTCTCGCTGGTCGCGATGGAGCCGCCCGCGGCCTTCGATGCGGACGCCGTCCGCGACGAGAAGATGAAGGTGCTGCGCGCGGTGCGTCCCATCCCCGCTCACGCCGTGGACGACTGGGCGGTCCGCGCGCAGTACGTTGCCGGCACGGTGGGGGGCGAGCCCGTGCCGGGGTACCGCGACGAGGACCGTGTTGCCGCGGACTCCTACACCGAGACGTACGCGGCGCTCAAGCTGGTGGTGGACAACTGGCGCTGGGAGGGCGTGCCGTTCTACCTGCGCACGGGCAAGCGGATGGCGCGCCGCGTCACGGAGATCGCCATCCACTTCAAGCGGCCGCCGGTGCTGCTCTTCAGGGACGCCATGGCCGGCGGCGGTCTGCAGTCCAACGTACTCGTCCTGCGCGTGCAGCCGGACGAGGGTTTCTCACTGAGCATCGAGTCCAAGGTGCCGGGCCACGCGGTCGCTCTTCAGCCCGTGGCCATGGACTACTCGTACGGCACCACGCTCAACGAGCTGCCCTTCAGCGCCTACGAGACGGTCCTCGTGGACGCCATGGAGGGCGACATGACCCTGTTCACGCGTGGCGACCAGGCCGAGGAGGCCTGGCGGATCGTCGGACCGGTGCTCGACGCGTGGTCCAGCCCGCCGCCGCGCTCCATCTCGATCTACGAAGCCGGCAGCTGGGGGCCGGAGGCGGCGGACGCGCTCATCGCCCGCGACGGCCACACCTGGCGCCGGCCGACGAAGGGGGACGAGAGTTGAGTATCGAGATCCTGCCGGACGGAGACGCGCTGGCTCTGCGCGCCGCCGACCTCTTCGCGCTCGCCGCCCAAGAGGCGGCGGCGGCGCGCGGCCGCTTTGCCGTCGCGCTCGGCGGCGGCGAGACCCCGCGCGCCCTCTACAAGCTCCTTGCGCGCCAGCAGTTCAGCCAGAAGATCCCCTGGCGGCGCGTGCATCTGTACTGGGGCGACGAGCGCTGCGTGCCCCCGGGCGACGCGGCCAGCAATTACGGCATGGCGCACGCCGCCTTCATCAACCACGTTCCCATCGCCGCCGAGAACGTGCACCGCATGCGCGGCGAGGACCCGCCCGAGCTGGCCGCCCAGGCCTACGACGCGGACCTGCGCGCGCTCGCGGCGCACTCACGCCCCGCGGTCGACGTCCCCGTGTTCGACCTCGTGCTGCTCGGCCTTGGGACTGACGGTCACACGGCGTCGCTCTTTCCTCACAGCGAGGCGCTCGCCGAGGAGGAGCGTCTCGCCGTCGCGACGCAGTCCCCCGACGGCTTGCCGCGCCTCACCGTGACGGCACCGGTGATCAACGCCGCGCGCCGGGTCTGGTTCCTCGTGAGCGGCGCGCGCAAGGCCGGCATGGTAGCCGAGGTCATCGAGGGGTTGCGCGTGCCGAACGCCGTCCCCGCGCAGGGGGTGGCGCCGGTACACGGAGCGCTGACGTGGCTGCTGGACGAGGCTGCCGCGGCCGAACTGAGCCCGGCCGCCCGAGCCTGAACGGGAGACTCCGAAGGACGACGCGGGTCAAGGGCCTTCGCGTACGCACCGCCGTGGCACGGGCGCCTCGAGCTCCGTCACCGGTTTGGCGGCGGCGCCGGCGGGAATCCGCCTCACATGCGTCAGATCGTCGCCTATCTCGCTGCGAGCGTCGACGGCTACATTGCCGGTCCCGACGACGACCTCGGCTGGCTCCCTCAGCTCGAGGGCGAGGACCTGGGCTTTCACGAGTTCTTCAGCCAGGTCGGCGCCATCGCCATGGGTCGCAGGACCTACGCCTGGATCTGCGACCACGCGGCCACGTGGCCTTACGGCGACGTGCCCGCCTACGTGGTGTCGACCACGCTGCCGGAGGGCCCGGGGGAGCACGCGACAGTGACGCCGGGCCCGCTCACTGAGCTCGCCGTGAAGCTGCGCGACGGCGAGGGCACGGCGTGGCTGGTCGGCGGCGGCCGGCTCTTCGCCAGCTTCGCCGCCGCCGATCTCGTGGATGTGTGGATCATCACGGTGGTACCCGTCCTGCTGGGCGCCGGAGTGCCGCTCTTCCCGTCCGGCGCGGACGCCTACGCCCGCCTGCAGCTCGTGGAGACCCGAACGCTGCCGGGTGACTGCGTGCAGCTGCACTATCGTCCGCGGCGTTGAGGTTCAGATCGTCTCGGTGCCGCAGCGGGCGCCGTCCCGTGCGTGACCTCACGACCGCGGTGGTACACTCAGGAGCGCAAGCCAGGTGGCCGCGGACGGCCCGCGTCGCGCAGCGCTTCGGCGCCCGGGAGGCACCGTTCGAGGAAAGTCCGGACACCACAGAGCAGGGCGCTGGCTAACGGCCAGCCGGGGAAACCCGAGGGAAAGCGCAACAGAGAGCAGACCGCCAGCGGCCCCTTTCGGGGGGTGCGGGTAAGGGTGAAACGGTGAGGTAAGAGCTCACCAGCGGTCCTGGTGACA
>DAIQNY010000050.1:0-17308 GCA_036788155.1 Actinomycetota bacterium
CGCCGGCGGCGCATCGGCGCCGCCGGCGCCTGCACCGGCGGCGGACGGTCGCGCCGGACCCGAGGCGCAGGCCGGCGGCTCCCGTATCGACGACCGGCATGAGCACAGGGCTCTCGTGGCCGCCCGCCTCGCAGACCACCACGCTGAGGACGAGGATCACGCCGACGGACGCGCCCCCGCACACGAATCGGAGGCAGACGGGCACTCCGGTGAGCAGGAGCACGACTCGGCCGGAGACAGCGAGTCGGGCGGCCATGCCGGGGCGCCGGACGCCGCCCACGACGCCGGAGGCACTTCGTCCACCGGCGCTCCGGCCTCCGAACCCCATGGCGACGGCCGGGACGACGGCGGCGGGCACGGCGGCGACGAGCACTGACGCGCGCCGCCGCCGTCAGGGCGTGGCCCGGCGCCCCGATCCGGCCTCAGCAATCGGCGACGGCCGGCGGCGCGGTTGCCCCGGCGTCGACGGGCGGGTACGCTCGAGGTCCGTTGGGGAGTAGCCGGCTCGCCCGGGAGGGCGAGTGGCGCGGTCGTCATCACGGGCTCACCGCCCCGGTCGCGCCGGTGAACGGCAAGACCTTCGGCACGAGGCGTGCCGGGGGTCTTTTTCGTTGCCGGCGCGAGGGCGACGACAAGGAGATCACCGCATGAGGAGCCACGCGTGACCGGAGAGAGCGAGGCGCTGCACTGGATCGTGTTCTTCTCCATCGTCGCCGCCGCCCTGGCCATCGATCTCGGGTTCGTCGGCCGCAAGGGCGACGTGGTGAGCACGCGCACGGCCTACGCGTGGAGTGCCGTCTGGATCTCGCTGGGCATCGGGTTCTCGGGTCTCGTGTACCTGTGGTACGGCGGCGAGGCGGCGCAGCAGTACCTGGCCGGCTACCTCATCGAGGAGTCGCTCAGCATCGACAATCTCTTCGTCTTCCTGCTGGTGTTCGGCTCGCTCGGCATCGGTCTGCGCTACCAGCGCAAGGTACTGTTCTACGGCATCCTGGGCGCGATGCTCATGCGCGGCGCCTTCATCGTCGCCGGCGTGAGCCTCATTTCGCGGTTCGAATGGATCGTCTACATCTTCGGAGCGCTGCTCGTGTACACCGCCTACCGGCTCGTGCGGTCGCACGGCGTGCAGGTCGAGCCGGAGAAGAACCCCATGGTCCGCTTCGCGCGGCGTCTCTTCCCGGTAGCCGCCGACTACGAGGGCAAGCGCTTCGTCATCCGTCGTGCCGGCAAGACCTTCATCACACCGCTGGTGATCGCCCTGGTCGCCATCGAATCCGCAGACCTCGTGTTCGCCATCGACTCGGTGCCCGCGGTGCTGGCCATCTCCAACATCACGTTCGTCGTCTTCACGAGCAACATCGCCGCGATCCTCGGCTTGCGTTCTCTCTACTTCGCCCTCGCCGGCAGCCTGCAGCGGTTCGAGTACCTCAGCTGGGGGCTCGCGTTCGTACTGGGGTTCGTCGGCGTCAAGATGCTGATCAGCCACTGGACACACATCCCGATCCTGGTGTCGCTGGGCGTGATCGTCCTGGCCGTGGGAACGTCGGTCGTCGTCTCGCTCGTGCTGACGCGGGGTGCTGAGCCGGACGCGGCCGTGCTCGAGGCGGCCGGCCGCGGTGACGTGCTGAAGCGGGCGGGCGGAGACGCCGGCGTGGCGCCGGACCCGGCGGAGAACGCCTAGGGCCACCGTCGGGAGACGTCCCGGCGCGACAACACACGCAGTTGTCGAGCGGCGACCGTCGGGGTAACATATGAACATCCGTTCATATGTTCAGGAAAGGACAGCTGTGACCGGAACGACCACGCGGCGCTCTCCCGGAGGACCGGTGATCTGCGGGAAGGACGACGACTTCCTCGACCGCTGTGAGGTCCACGTGGTGGACCCGGAGCGCGTGACCTCCGTACGGGCCCGTCTGGTGCCCTCAGACGTCGCCGGCCAGATGGCGAGCGTCTTCAAGGTGCTGGCCGACCAGAGTCGCTGCCGGCTCATGGCGTCGATCATCGAGGCCGGGGAGCTTTGCGTGTGCGACCTGGCGGCCACGGTCGAGATGAGCGAGAGCAACGTCAGCCACCATCTCCGCGTCCTGCGAAGCAACGGGCTCGTGCGCGCCCGCCGGGCCGGCAAGATGGTCTTCTACTCCCCGGACGACGCGCACATCCGCCTGCTGCTGGACATCACGCGCGAGCACGTGGAACACGGGCCGGAGTGACGAGATGACGGACCGGACGCTCGAGCTCTCCCTGCTGCTGCCGCGCGCGGCGGAGTGCGGCGAGTGCGTGACCGAGGTCGGCCGCGAGCTGCTCAGGCTCGACGGCATCCATGCCGTCGAGCCTGACGTCTCTCGCGGTCTCCTTCGCGTGGGTTACGACGAGATCTCGCTCGACGGGGTCGACGTGGAGACCTTCGCCCGGCGGGCGGGAGCGCAGGCCCACTGCGCCGACCACTGCCCGCTGGCCGTGCACCAGCACGGACCCCTCGACCTCTCGCGACCTCTTCCGGGGGAGGCGCCGGAGGAGCGCCGCATCCTGCACGTGACCGGCATGGACTGCGCCGACTGCGCGGTCAAGCTCCAGGGCGCGCTGCGCAGAGAGCGCGGCGTGCGCAGCGCGGACGTCAACTTCGGCGCCGCGACGCTGGCTGTCGCCATCGACCCTCACGAGACGGCGCTGCCGGACGTGTACCGCGCCGTCCGGAGACTCGGCTACGACACGGTCGAGCGGCGGACCGCGGAGGATCCGGTGGCTTCCGCGGCGACAGCGGCGAGAGAGCACGCGGGGCGGAGCTTCTGGCTCCGCGAGCCGCGCGCCGTGGCGACCCTGGTCTCGGGCGTGCTCACGCTCGCCGGCCTTCTCGCGCTGGCCGTCGCGCCGGCGGCGTCCGCTTGGCTCTTCGCCGCGGCGGTGCTCAGCGGCGGCGCGTACGTCGCGCGCGCCGCCTTCTTCAGCCTTCGAGGACGCCAGGTCGACATGAACGTGCTCATGACCCTGGCCATGATCGGTGCGGCCGCCATCGGCGAGTGGTCCGAGGCAGCGCTGGTCGCCTTCCTCTTCAGCCTCGGCAACGGGCTGCAGGCGGCCACCCTGGAGCGTACGCGCAGGGCCATCACGGGCCTCATGAAGCTGGCGCCGTCGCGGGCCACCGTCCTGCGCCCATGCCCGACACACGGCGATCTGGAAGAGACGGAAGTCGACGCCGCGGACATCGTGGTCGGTGACATCGTGGTGGTGAGACCCGGCGAGCGTGCCGCCGTCGACGGCCTGGTCGTGGAAGGTCAGGCCGCCGCCGACCAATCCGCCGTCACGGGGGAATCCATGCCGGCGGGCAAGGAGCCGGGCGACCAGGTGTTCGCGGGATCCATCGTCGAGGGTGGCACGCTGCGCCTGCGTGCCACGGCGGCCGCCGCCGACACGACGATCGCGAAGATCGTGCACATGGTGGAGGAGGCGCAGGCGCAGCGCGCGCCGGCCGAGAGCATCGTCGACCGCTTTGCGAGCAGGTACACGCCAGTGGTGGTCGCCCTGGCGGCGGCGGTCGCCTTCGTCCCGCCGCTCTTCGGCGCCTCCTTCGACACCTGGTTCTACCGCGGTCTGGCACTGCTCATCATCAGCTGCCCGTGTGCACTGGTCATCTCCACGCCGGTGAGCATCCTCGCGGCACTGGCACGCGCCACCAGGAACGGCGTCCTGATCAAGGGCGGCGCGTACCTCGAGCGCATGGCCGGACTGCGTGCCGTGGCGTTCGACAAGACCGGGACGCTCACGCTCGGTCGGCCGCAGGTGACCGATGTCGTACCCCTGAACGGTGCCTCTCAGGACCAGGTGCTAGCGCTCGCCGCGGCGCTGGAGAGGTACAGCGAGCACCCGCTTGCCCAGGCCGTGGTGGAGCGAGCCTCGGCCACGGCGCGGACGACCGGCGACACCGGGACGAGGATGCGCGAGACGACCGCCGTCGCGACGGCGGCCTGCGCGTGCACCACACCGGGCTGCTGCGAGACGGCTGCGACGAGAGACGCTGCTCCCGGGCTGGGAGACGACGGAGACGGGTCCCACGCCCACAACGGAAGCATGCACGCGCACGACGTAGAACGCTTCCGGGCCATCGCCGGACGCGGCGTGCGCGGCGAACTGGACGGCCGGCTGCACTTCGTCGGCCGGCCGGACCTCCTCGGCCCGCACGCCGCCGATCCGGCGCTCGTCGAGACCGTGGAGCGGCTCGAGCGCCAGGGCAAGACGGCGGTCGCCGTCGGCGACGAAGGCGGCGCCCTCGGCGTGATCGCCGTCAGCGACCCCCTGCGTCCCGAAGCACGTGAGGCGATCGCCGCGCTGCGGGAGCTCGGAGTCGCGGAGGTCGTGATGTTGACCGGCGACAATACCGAGACCGCGCGCGCAGTGGCGCTCGAGGCCGGCGTCACGGACGTTCGCGCCGGCCTCCTCCCGGCGCAGAAGGTCGACGCCGTCGCCGATCTCCGCGACCGCGCGGGCGCGGTCGCCATGGTGGGCGACGGCGTCAACGATGCGCCGGCGCTGGCGGCGGCGTCACTCGGCGTCGCCATGGGCGCGGCCGGCACCGACGCCGCCCTTCAGACCGCCGACATCGCTCTCATGGGCGACGACCTCTCGGCCGTCCCGGAGACCATCCGCCTGGCCCGACGCACCACACGCGTCATCTGGCAGAACATCGTGTTCTCGATCGCCGTGAAGGCGGTCTTCCTGCTGCTCGCCCCCCTCGGCCTCGTCAGCCTGTGGCTGGCGGTGTTCGCCGACATGGGCACCTCCTTGCTCGTGACGGGGAATGGGCTACGCTTGTACCGTCGCTGAGGGGAGACGTCATGACGACGGTCATCTACACCAAGCCTGGTTGCCCGTACTGCGCGGCGGCCAAGACGGACCTTGAGGCCCGCGGCCTCGAGTACGACGAGGTCGACGTCTACACCGTGCCCGGCGCGCGGGAGAAGGTCGCGGAGCTCACGGGCGGGATGAACGTCGTCCCAGTCGTGATCGAGGAGGACGGCACGGTGCGCGTCGCCGCCGGCGGGGGCTGAGGCATCTGACGGGCGCGCGTGCCGCGCCCTGAGCGCCGAAGGGGGCGGCCGACCTACGGGCCGGCCGCCCCCTTCGCCGTCATCTGAAGAGAAGTCTCTCGCCTCGCCGCAGTGGGGACCCGGTGACGGGCGCCCACGAACACGACGGCTCGGCGAGCTTCCTGCATCGTGGAAGGACGCTGCGCCCGCTGGGGCAGATGACGAGCGTTCGTCGTCCCGTCCAGCGCGGTCTGATCTCCGGCTCGCCCGGATCAGACCGTGGCGTTGTCGTGCTGTGGCTCCTCCACGACGGCGTCGTAGAGCACCTCGAAAGGCCCACTGGTGAGGATCGACTGCAGGGTGCCGTAGATCTGCTGCACCTGCGCACTCTGGTAGAACTCGTCGTGGGCCTCGAGCGACGACCACTCCGTCTCGAACACGAAATGGACGTCCCCGAGCGTAGCCTCACGTCCCTCGTCCCGAAGCGCGCTGCCGAGGGGTGACATGCCGAACGAGCGGAGGACGCGATGGTTGGTGTGTCCCGCGGACCTCTGGAGGAGGCCGGCGAGCTCCTGGAGCGCGCGCTCGGCACGGTGCTCCGTACCGTGACGCACGCTGAACATGGTCTGGCCGATCAACATCGTGCTCACTCCCTGTCGGGGACTTGCACAGGTCTTGTACCCACGTGAGCACGGTTGGAACGGAGAGGCGGCAACTGAAAGGGCCGGTCGGGGCGGGTCGCGCTGCGACGACCCGCCCCGACCGGCCCTACGTGGTCAGCGTACGACCTGGCGGAACGCGGCTACCAGCGCCTCCTCCGTGAGCGCGGCCGCCCCCTCGCCGGTCCACACGATCTTGCCGGCGCGGTCGATGACGAACGCCATGGGCCGGACGGCGCCGTCGTCGCGGAGCGCTCCGTACTGCCGCGCCACAGACCCATCGTCCGCCAGCAGCGGAAACGCGAGGTCGGGGACGCGTGCAGCGAGCGCGGAGCACTCATCGCGGCCTGCGTCGCAGACGCCGACAACCTGGCCTCGCAAGCCCCAGAGGGCCGTCGCAGCGCGGCCGAGCTCGTTCAGCGCATCGGCGGCTCCGGCTGCCCGGCAGGGGACGAAGGCCAGCACAGGGAACCAGTCGCCGCGGTACTGACTGAGCTTGATCTGGCTGCCGTCGACGGCAGTGAGTGTGAAGGTCGGCGCTTCGCGGCCGACACCGAAGTCGTAGCCCACGTGAGGAACCTCCTGACGGTGCCGCGGGCAGCACCCGCGCGTGTCAGGCCGGAGTCTAACAAAGATGGCAGGCGCCGGGCTCCTCTGCGCCTGCCGGCCGCCGGTGCTGGTGATGCACGAGGGGCTGCGCACCGCACTCGTGCGCGGTTGCCCCCGGCCGTCACTCGGTCCACACTCGGAGCACGGGTATCCTGATGCCGACACCCCTTCACCGCCCTCCGGGCGTCCGATCAGAGAGGACTCCATGAGACGCGCCACGACCGCCCTGCTCGCCGCGATGGCGGTGCTGGCCGTCACCGTCGCCGGTCTCGCGGCCGTGGCCTGCGGCGACGAAGGCGTGCCGGACGACGCGATCGCCACGGTGGACGGCGCCCCGGTGAGCAGGCAGGACTTCCGGACGCTCCTCTCCCAGGCCCAGACGCAGATGAAAGCCCAGGGCATGGACCCGCCCGAGAAGGGCAGCGCGGCGTACGACCAGGTCGTCTCGCAGATCGTCGACTTCCTGGTGGAGGAGCAGATCGTGGCGCGGAGCGCGGCTGACCTCGGCGTCTCCATGACCGACAAAGAGGTGGACGATGAGGTCGCCACCCTCGAACAGGCCTACGGGGGAGAGGACGAGGTACTCGCGATCCTCGAGGAGCAGGGCATGACGATGGCGCTGCTCAGGCGCTCCATCCGCAGTCAGACGCTGGCCCAGCGCGCCGCCGAGGTCGTCACCAGGAGTGCCAAGGTCAGCGAGGCCGACGTCACTGCCTACTGGAAGGCCCACAAGGCGGAACTCGTCAAGGACGAGAAGACGCGTACACTGGCCGGCGCCAGAGCCACGATCAAGCGCACGCTCCTGTCGGCCGAGCGGATGAGGCTCTGGGATGCCTGGATAGCGCGGCGCAAGAAGGAACTGGGCGTCGAGTACGCACCCGGGTTCGACCCGGCCGAGCTGCTGCCGTCGGCCTCGGCCTCTCCCGCCGACTGACTACCTCGCGAGCGCCTCTTCAGCCGCCGCACATCATTCGACGATGACCACCGCGTGCATGGTCTGCATCGTCGCGTGGATCGTGCACTCGTAGTGATACGTGCCCGGGTCCTCGAAGGTGAACTCGAAGGAGTCACCCTCGGCCAGGGTCTCGCTGGCGAAGGTCGAGGTCACGGCGGCGTCGATCCCGGGCCCGTCGGTCGACGTCACGTCGTGCACCGTCGTGTCCTCGTTGGTCCACGTCACCGTCGTGCCGGCCGAGACGGTCGTCTCCGCCGGCGTGAAGCTGAAGTTGCGGATGCTGATCTCGCTGGTCGTCGCACCTCCGGTGGCCGGCGGGCTGGTGGTACCGGCCCCGCCGCCGCCGTACGGGCTACCGCCCCCGTCGCCGCAGGCAGCCAGTGCCAGTGCGGCGATGACCGCCAGCGCGGCCACGACCAGCAGCGAGAAGGGTGTCCTGGTCTTCATTCTTGTCCCTCTTCTCGACGTTGGATGGGTGTCGTACGAGACGTTCCCCGGTACCCGGTCCGTTCACCGTCATGGACGGGGACGACCGGTCGCCTGACGCGCCGCCGCGCGGGCGGTCATCGCGGGGCGGCGATCCGATGAAGACCCGCTCGGGCACGAGATCGTGAGGGAGGAGACGCGGGACGAGGCCGACCGGCCGTGACGGCCGGTCGGCCTCGTCCCGACGAGTGGCGGGCCCGGGCGCCGCGCGGCGCCCGCGCCCGGTCTCTCGCGCGGCGCGGCTCAGAACGTCCTGTAGAGGTCCTTGCCGGCGCCGCAGTACGGGCACTTGTCCGGCGCGTCGCCGATGATCGTGTGACCACAGGCAAGACACACGTTGACCTGAGCGTCTTCGATGTCCCTGCTGGCTGTCACGGCCGCGCGGGCGTCCGTGTACTGCGCCTTGTGATCCGCCTCGGACTTGAGGGCGTAGTTGATGGCACGGCTCGCTTGATGGTTGCCCTGGAGCTTCGCGATCTCGTGATACGCCGGGTACATCTCGTCAACCTCGAAGCTCTCGCCTTCGAACGCCGCGAGCAGGTTCTCGGCTGTGCTCTTGATGCCCCCCATGACGCGCAGGTGGTTCCGCGCGTGGCGCGTCTCCGCGAACGAGATGGCGCGGAAGAGCTTGCCGACGTTGGGATAGCCTTCCGCCTCGGCCTGTTCGGCCCACACCAGGTACTTCTCGGCCGCCTGGCTCTCGCCGGCAAAGGCGGCCGCCAGGCTCTCCTGCGTCATGGCGTTGAGCGGCTCCGGCTTCGGGAGCCGCTTGGTGAGAGCCTCGTCGCGGGAGATGGTGTCGCTCATCAGAACTCCTTGAAGTAGACGCCGGCGGTGCCACACACGGGGCACTCGTCGGGAGCGTCGCCGATGACGGTGTGACCGCAGATGGGGCAGACGCGGACGGCCTCGGAGCCGAGGTCGGTCTGCCCCTCGACGCCTCTCAGCGTGCTGTCGTAGATGCCCTGATGGTCCATCTCGGCCTTGAGCGCGTAGCGGACGGTGGTCTGGGCGCTCTTGTTCTCCTGCAGCTTGGCGACGGCCGAGTATGCGGGGTACATCTCGTCGATCTCGAACGTCTCCCCACCCCAGGCAGCCTTGAGGTTCTCGGCGGTGGTGCCGATCTGGCCGAGCACGCTGAGGTGGTTGCGGGCGTGCGTGCTCTCGGCATAGGCGACGGCTCGGAAGAGGCGAGCGACGTTCGGGTAGCCCTCATCGTCGGCCACGTCGGCAAACGCAAGGTACTTCTGCGACGCCTGGCTCTCGCCCGCGAGGGCGGCGGCGATGTTGGCCTTCGTCATCTCGCCCCGGTCTTCGGGAGCGGGCGGCGTGTTCTTGAAGGGTTCGGCCATCGTGTCGTGCTCCTCCTTTGCGTGGGCGCGCCCGACGGCGGCGACGCCCGGTTCCCTCGGGTCCATGGGCAGACCCCTATGGTACGCAGTGCAAACGGCGATCTCCCCAGACCGAACGGCCGGCCGGGGACGGCGCGTGGCGGCCGCGCGCCCGCTCTTCGCGGGGCGCGGCCGCCGGGCTGCCGGAAGGCAGGTCGTATCCTCGTGGACGCGAGCCGCTCACCCTGCAAGCGCCGCTCACGCGGGCGTCGCGTGCGACCCCAGCGACGGAACAAGCCGATGCAGGACCGTGTGGATCCGGCTTGGGCTGGCGTGATCGAACAGGGTGTAGTAGACGTCGGGCCGGGATTGGCTGCGTCGGAACTGCGAGAGGTCGAGGGAGACCCCGGCGCCGCGAAGATCCCGTGCCTGCTCCTCGTCGACCGCGAGCAGGGCGGCGGCGGCCGGGACGCTGGCGTCGCTGCAGAGCTCGGCCACATCCTGCGGCAGGGTCCAGAGCGAGAACACCATCGGGACGTCACCGGCCTCGCTGAGCACCAGACGGACGCCGAGCGCGACGTCGGGCGTGAGCTGGAAGTGATGGCGCTCTCCACCGCGCGCAGCGGAGACCGCCTTCATGACCTCACGGTACTTCTCGCCGAACCCGGCGGGGGTGGGACGTGCCATGGTGACCCTCCTCTGCACTCCCCTCAAGCCTTCCGGAGCCCTGGGGACTTGCGCGTCGGGTCGCTTCTTCCCACGCCGACTGGACGATAAACACTATGGTGATAGTGCTTCCGCCGGCGTCGCGATCCGAAGAGAGTGGCCCGACGGACCGCGCCGGGAGCGCGAGGGGTCAGGAGGGTGGCGGATCAGCCGGCGCCGAAGCCGCCGCCCCCGCCACCGCCGCCGCCACCGCCGGAGAACCCTCCGCCGCCGCCGGAGCCGGAAGACGAGGAGGACGTGGCCACGGAGACGGCCTGACTGAAGCTCTGGTGGATCTCGTTGAACGCCGAGAGCCCGCCGGCGTGTCCGGGCATTCCCCACCAGAGGATGTAGGACGTCCGGAAAGCGGGATCGTCGACGACCTGCGGGACCTTGACCGTCATCGCCTTGGTCACGCGGTCCGCGATGCCGAACACGACGGCGAAGATGAGGAACTGCTCCCACAGCACCACGGCGTCCGGCGGCTTCTCGTCCAGTCGGCCGAAGTCCTTGAGGTAGCGCTCGAGGGCGGCGTACTGGGCGTGGAGCTCCGCCGCCTCCTGGGAGCGCCGCTTGACCGCCCTCGCCACGAAGATCAGCACGACGCCCACGGGGATGCCGAGGAAGAACCACCAGAAGCCGCTGAACACGGCCGCCGCACCGGCGGCGACGATGGCGACGAAGGCGAAGGCCGACGCCACAAAGGCCATCCGGTCGGCCTTTGGGTCGAGGTAGCCACGCTTCTGCCCCTCCTTGCCGACCTTGTCCTTCCACGTCTGAAAGCCCTTGGCAAAGGAGGTCCGGTGCTTCTTGGCGATGTCTTTGAGCTCGCCGAGCACGAGCTCGTTGCCGTCCGCCATCTGATGAAAGAGGAACTTGCACAGGTGCCGCTCGTAGTCGAGCAGCTCTCCCAGGCGGTCATCGTGCAGCGTGAGCTTGTACGTGGTCTCCTCGTTCGTGCGGAAGAACCCGTTCTTCGTGACGACCACCTGCTCGAGGTCGATGACCTTGCGGTGCACCAGATCGAGGAGGGTCGCGGAGACGTCGTCGCTGCCCACGGACCCCATGCGCCAGATGAACGCCGCAAGCGCAGGCGGGAGCGGCGGCTGCGGGATGTCACGCAGGTACTGGGCCTGGAACTGCGTCTTCGGCTCCCGTCCGTAGCGGAAGTAGAGAAGGACGATGAGGACCAGCGCCACGAGCGGGAATCCCACGCCGAGCAGGCCCCACAGGACGACCTTGACGCGTGCCCACAAGCGGTCGCGGTTGGCTTGGTCGGCCCACTCCTTCTCCTCGGCGAGGACCTGCTCCAGTCTCGGCGCATCGTCCACAGGCGCGTTGCTCAGGGCCGCTGCGGGGAACAGGATGCGGCCCTCCACGAACGCGCCGGCCGGGAGCGGATCGACCTGCATGACCACGCTGGCGTCCGGTCTGATGGTGACCGTGCCCCACAGCGGCCCGTGCGCCCAGGCACGGACCTCGTCCCGGGTCACGCCCTCAGGTAGATGGACCGTGACGCGGACGTCGTCCGAATCGACGGCCGTGTCGGCACCTATGAACTGCCAGTACAACTCCGACGTGTCGCTCCACTGCGTGGCAGCTCCTTTGGCCACATACTCCACGGTGAAGGACGCGGTCGCGTCGGTGACGTCAAAGTTGAGCTGTACCGTGACGACTTCCGGCCCCTCCAGAGAACTGTACGTCCCCACCTCACCGGTCCAGCTGCGGACCGCAGGCAACTCGGACGGCTCGTAGGGCACCGTCCTCGATGCGTCGTCGGGTGCGGGACCGGAGGCGCCGAGCACCCTGATCCCGTCAGAGCCCCTGGTGGCGAGGTCCCAGTAGACGAAGTGGAAGCTGCCCGAGAACGAGAGGGTGCGCGTCTCTGTGATGCGGACATCTCCGTTGGGCCTGACGGTGGCGTCGACCTCGACCCCGGTGATGGAGAAGTCCTTGGCCGCCGCGGGGCCGGCCGCCAGGCCGGCCGCTCCGGCGACGGCCAGCACCATCAGGCATGCGACGAGCAGCCGGAGCAGCGCGGCCGGGTGCCGGCCGGTTCGGGTCCTGCTCCGCTCGTCGTCCATGGGGCAGACTCTACCATCCGCGGCCGAGGACGGCGCGCGACTGGAGCCGGGACAGGCCGGGTACGTCACGTGTATCGGTCAGCAGCCGACGCGGAACCTCAAGATGGTCCAGGGGGCGTCCCCGCTGGGGACGCCCCCGGCCCGTACGCCTCCGGCGAGTCACAGGCGCGTCGCCGCGTGTCGCGGCGAGAGCGCCGCCCGGATCAGGGTCGACGCAGACCGAGGCGCTCGAGTTCCGCGTCGGCGAGCACCCGTACGTCGCCGCGGTCGATAGCCCCCCACGGATCCGGCGTGATCGCCCGCAGAACGTCCCACGGCAGGGAGTCGACCGCGCGGCGCGCCAGGTACTGCTCGAACGCCGGGTCGTTCGATGCGCCGGGAAGGGCACGAGCGATCGCCGAGGTGTAGCGCTTCCAGCGGATGCGGGCAGGCAGGTACAGGAGGAGCACCAGGGTCGCCGGCAGCACGCCCACACCCAATCCCGCGATCACCGCCGCACGCCGGATCCCGCTGCGGCTCTCCTGGCCGCTCGTCTCCACTTCGGAGCCGGCGGCCTCGATGCGGTCGGCGAAGTCGGCGATGCCGCCGCCGACGAGCGGCAGCCGGCCGATCACAGCGAGCGCCTCACCCGTGGACCTGACGGCCGCGCCCACCCTGATCACGTCGTCGGTCAGCCGCGCCTGCGCGCTCAGATCGTTCCACAGGAGCACCCCGAGCACGGCCCACACCACGACCCAGACGGAGACGCCGATGTCCAGCCACCGTACAGAGCGGGCGCTCAACAGCTGCGATTCGACACGCATGGTCCCTCCCGGTCGACCCTCCTACTGTACCCCCAGGCCGCGCCGCACGATGACGGCGGCATCGGCGGGTGCGGTATGCTCGCTGGACTCGGACGACCCCGGACGTGGCCGCGCGAGCCAGGAACCGACGGTGACCACACCAATGACCACCCCCAGGAGCGCCGGCTACCGGATGCCGCCGGAGTGGGCGCCGCACGCGGGCTGCTGGATGGCCTGGCCGTGTCGACCTGAGAACTGGGACGATCTCGAGCGAGCGCGCGCGACGTACGTCGAGGTCGCGCGCGCCGTGGCCCGGTTCGAGCCGGTGACGATGACCGCGAACGCTGAGGACGCCGGCGCGGCGCGGAGCGCTCTCGCCGGCATCGCCGCCGCCCGCGTCGTCGTCGTGCCGAGCGACGACTCCTGGAGCCGCGACACCGCGCCGACGTTCGTCGTCGACGGTCGCGGCAGCCTGGCGGGCGTGGACTGGCGGTTCAACGCCTACGGCGGCATCTACGAGGAGTACGGCCGCACACGCGACATGGCGCAGCGGATCCTCGACCTGATCGGGGCGCGGCGCTTCGCCGCGCCCCTCACCCTCGAGGGCGGCGCGATCCATGTGGACGGCGATGGTACCGTCCTCACCACCAGCGAGGTCGTCCTGGACCCGCGCCGCAATCCGCACCTCGACCGCCCGGCCGCCGAGCGGCTCCTCTGCGACTACCTCGGCGCCGACAAGGTCATCTGGCTGAGCTCGGCGCTCGATCACGACAACACCGGCGGGCATGTGGACAATCTCGCCTGCTTCGCGGCGCCGGGAGTGGTGGCGGCGCTGGGGTGCGACGATCGCGACGATCCCCAGTATGCTGCCGTACAGGAGAACCTCGGGCGACTCCGCGCGGCGACAGACGCGTGCGGCCGCGCGCTCGAGGTCGTCGAACTGCCGATGCCGGAGCGACCGGAGTTCCACGGCCGCCGTATCTCGCCGAGCTACGTCAACTTCTTCATTGCGAACGGCGGCGTGGTCATGCCCACCTTCGGCGACCCGGCCGACGCACGGGCGCGTGACCTCCTGGCACACCTCTTCCCGCGAGCCGCCGTCGTCCAGGTCCCCACGCTCGAACTCGCGAAGGCCGACGGCAACATCCACTGCATCACGCAGCAGCAGCCGGATGCCGGCCGGAGGCCGACGGTACGCGCGTAAGATTCGCCGCTCCGATTCGTTAAGAGAGATACCTGATCCGGAGTCAGGAGGGGTCTCTGGCGAGCCCCTGAGAGGTGGAGGTCGAGAAGGGCCGGCACTCGCGCCGGCCCTTCTCGCGTCCTGAGACCGATCTCCCGAGTCAGCCGGCGGGCTTCGTCCAGACCGCCTGGTAATACTCGCCCAGCACGGGGGCCTTGCCCGCGCCGCCCACGGCCTCGGTGAGACCGGCGGCCTCGAAGAGACGCCGCGCCGCTACGGGCGACATCCCGTGCCTGGCGCTCGTCGGCTCGCGTGAGAAGAGGCGCCCTCCCGGACGCAGCAGCCGCGCCAGCTCGGCAACGATCGACGGTCGATCGCCCGGGGGGACGTCGTGCAGCATCCAGTGGACGAGCACGACGTCGAACCGGCCGTCCGGCAACCCCATCTCGCGCACGTCGCCCTGGCGATACTCCACATCGGGGTAGGCGCGCAGGACCTTGCGGAGAGCCGTTTGCCAGCGCTCCGAGACGTCGATGCACATGAGACGACCGCCCCCCACCGCGAGCCGCTTCGCCAGGTGGCGGGCGGCCGCCCCGCCTCCGCTGCCGTAGTCGAGCACACGCTCGTCGCCACGCAGGTGCATCTGATCCACGAAGCGCCGGTAGAACGGCGAGAGCAGACGATTGTTGAGGGCGCGCTGCAGCGCGACCTCCACGCGGCCCGGCTCCGGCGGCAGAGTCGCCGGGCCGCGCGTTCCGGTCACGTCACGTCGCCGGCCGCTTGCGCGCCCACTTGACGGCGCGCACCACCCAGCCGACGGCCGTGCCGCCGCAGATGACGATCGGGAGTCCCCACGTCACCCACGCGGGGGCGTTCAGCCAGTTGCACACGGCAACCACGATCGCCACTCATATGACGAGGCCGACGACGTCGAGGATCGCCTTCTTCATCACCCCTCCTCCCACAGTGCCGCTCACCGGCGGCCACGGACGAACGCTCAAGCATCAGCGTACACCCCCGGACCGGCCCTCACGGTACACTACGTCCATGCTCATCGCCTTCCTGGGAGACAGCCTCACGGAGGGGTGGCCGGGCGGCGCCTTCTTCCCGCTGCTCGACCGCCGGGTCAGCCGGCACGACCTGGTCAACCGGGGCCGTGCCGGAGACACGGTCTCCGACCTGCTCTCACGGATGCGGCACGAGGGCCTGGAACCCGTCGACTGCGCGTTCATCTGGGTCGGCGCCAACGATGCCGTCATGGGTGCCCGGGACGCCTCCGAGCCCGGCAGCGGCTGGAGTTGGCCGGAGCGCCTCATGCGCCTCGCCGGCGACTACGAGGAGCTGCTCGAGTGGACCGAGGCGCGGTCGCCGCGCATCGTCATCGTCCGTCCCCTCGTCCTCGAGGCCGAGGGTTCGCTCTGGGAGCAGCGCGCGGCCGAGACGGCCGAGGCGATCGCACGTATCGCGGCATCACGCAGGTCCTGCCGCGTGGTCGACCTGTCGCCCGCGTTCCAGGCCGCGGCTGAACGAGGGGGAGGGCCCTTCAGCACGGACGGCGTCCACTTCACCGAGGCCGGAGCCGAAGTCGTCGCGGACGCCTTTGCGGCCGTGATCGCAGAGGTCGCCGATGAGGAGCGAGCTGGTGACGATCGGGCGGTAGACGAGCCGGGGCGCGCCCGGGCGGCAAGCCCGAGCGGCGACGCGAGCGAGGCCTGATGCGCCGGCTCCACAAGATCGCCCTGGCGGCCGTCACTCTCGAGGCGCTCGGCGCTGCGTACTCGTTCGTGCTCCTGCCGCGCCTGCGCCGCTGGGGTGCGACCGCCGAAGAGGTCGCGCGCCCGCTTCCCGGGGACGATCTCATCCCGGACCCTCTGTACGCGACCACGCACGCGATCTCGGTGTCCGCGGCCGCCGAGGACGTCTGGCCCTGGCTGGTCCAGGTGGGGCAGAACCGCGGCGGCTTCTACACCTACGATTTCCTCGAGAACCTCTTCCGCCTGGACATCCACAGCGCCGACCGGATCCACGAGGAGTGGCAGGATCTCGAGGCGGCTCGCGACTACGTGAGCCTCGACCCCGACGAGACGATGAAGATGACCATCACGACGCTCGACCCCCCGCGGGCGTTCATCATCCGGACGGGCGCGCCCGACGTTGAGCCCCAGGGGCCCGGCGACTTCTTCAAGGGCGAGATCGCAGCCAGTTGGGCCTTCATCGTCGAGCCCGTCGGCGATCGCTCGTGCCGTCTGGTGATCCGCTGGCGCGCATCGTGGCGCGACACCGTGGCGGCGGCCTTCGCCCGCGCCTTCCTGCTCGAGCCCGTCCATTTCGTGATGGAGGAGGGCATGCTGCGCGGCATCCGCGACCGGGCCGAGCGCTCCTCTGCGACGGTCTGATTCCGCCATGCCGTACTTCGCCTGGCAGGGTCACCGGCTCCACTATCGGGAGGCCGGTGAGCACACCTCTCCACTGCTCGTCGTCCTGCCGGGAAGCACGGCGTCGTCCGCGAGCCACGAGGGCGAGCTCAGACACTTCGGGCGAACGTGGCGAGTGGCTGCGCTCGACTACCTCGGCACGGGCCAGTCCGACCGGCTGGAGCTCCCATGGCCGATGGACTGGTGGGAGCAGGGCGCCGAACAGGCGGCTGCTCTTGCCGCCCACCTCGGCGCCAGGACGTACGCACTCATGGGCTGCAGCGGCGGCGGGACGATGGCCCTGCGCGCCGCCGCCGACCGCCCCGGAGAGGTGTCCGCGGTCGTCGCGGACAGCTGCCCGGAGCGACTCACGCCGCGGGACCTCCGGCGGCTCGCCGCGCTGCGGGTGGGCGAGCGTCCGCCGGACGAAGAGTCCGGCGATGACCCTCGCTCCGGCTCGGCGCCCTCGCCGACAGGCGGCATCGCCGAGCAACCCTTCCCCGGCTCGTTCATGGAGTACGCGTGGCGCAAGGGCCCTCATCTGCTCCGTCGGCTCACCGCTCGGCCGCAGCGCACCTTCTGGCGACAGGCTCACGGCGACGACTGGGCGGAGGTCGTCGCAGCCGACACCGCTCTGCTGCTCGGGCTCGCGGAGCACGGCGGCTGGGATCCGCTTGCCGGCCGCCTCGCCGCCATCCGCTGTCCGGTGCTGCTGACGTCCAGCCTGGGCGACGAGGACCTGCCCTTCGTCGTGCCGCATCATCAAGACATGGCCCGGGCCATCGCCGACTGCCGGCTCTGGGTCACGCCACGGGGCGAGCACCCGGCCATGTGGACCGACAAGCGCGGCTTTCTTCGGGAAGCCGGGCGCTTCCTCGGTCGCGTCTGAACGGGGACGACGGCCCGTCCGGGCGACGCTCGCGACCTCGATCATCCGCTCCGGCTTTCGCCGCCGCGCCGCCCCGTTGTACACTCGGACTCCCCACGCGTGCGCGTGGGGGCACCGCTCGTAGAGGCGGCGGCGCGCCCGGCCGAGGTGCGGCGCCGCAGAGGAGGCTCGGGCCGCTGTGGAGCGGCCC
>DAIQNY010000051.1:0-16731 GCA_036788155.1 Actinomycetota bacterium
GAGCCGCGCGGCGGGCGGGGAGGCGCTCCCGGCCTCCCCGCCCGCCGCGCTCACTCGTCGCTCACGGCCTGCGCTTCCTCCATCAGCTCGTTGAGGTTGGTGGGGATGGGGTTCGCGCGCAGCAGCCGCGCCATGAAGACGGTGTTGTGCGCCAGGTACCGCACCGTCCTGTTGGTGTAGAGGTGCCGGTCGCCGCCGGCCTCGATGTAGCTGGGTCCCGGGCCGGCCTCTCCGACCCAGTACGTGTCGGCGTTGGGCGGCACGGTGCATCCCAGATGCATCAGGCTGAACAGCGTCGACGAGCCCGCGTTCTGGGCGCCGTCCTCGTTGCCCGTCACGACCACGCCGGCGACCTTGCCGTACAGCGGGAACTGCCCGGTCTCCTCGTCGTAGTCGCTGTAGCTGCCGTCCAGCCGTTCCAGCACGTGCTGCGCCATCGATCCACGTACCCCGAGCCAGATCGGCGTGCCGATCACGAGGACGTCGGCGGCCTTGATCTTCTCGTAGATGGACGGCCAGTCGTCGCCGGGGCCCATGTCGGAGACGACGCCGAAGGGGATGGTGTAGTCCGCCACGCGCACGATCTCGGACTCCACGCCCAGCGTCGCCATGACGTCGGCGACCTTGCGGATCAGCGCCTCCGTGTTGGACTCCTCGGGCGACTTCTTGAGGGTGCAGTTGAGGAAGACGGCCTTGAGTGGCGCGTCCTGGTCGGGCTGGGGCGGCATGGGGACCTCCGTCTCGGCGGTACGGTTGCTCGTGCTGTCGCAGGAAGTACCCGACTGCGCCCCGCCGGCGGCCGCAGACGTTGTGAGAGCGGACCGTCCGCGGGGAATACTCCGGTCCCGTGTGCGGAGTCTTCGGCATCTACGCCGGCGACCGTGACGTCGCCCGCCTCACCTACTTCGGCCTCTACGCGCTGCAGCACCGCGGCCAGGAGAGCGCCGGCATCGCCGTAGCCGACGACGGCCTGATCACGGCGGTCCGGGACATGGGCCTCGTCGCCCAGGTGTTCGACGAGGCGACGCTCGTCAGCCTGACGGGGCACGCCGCCGTCGGCCACGTGCGCTATTCCACCACCGGGGGAGCGAGCTGGCAGAACGCGCAACCGCTGGTGCGCTTTCACCACGGCGTCGCCGTCGCCGTGGCCCACAACGGCAATCTGGTGAACGCTGGAGACCTGCGCGCCGAGCTGGCCGCCGAGGGCGTCGCCTTCCGCGGCACGAGCGACACCGAGGTGATCGCCGCGCTGATCGCCGCCGCCGCCGGCGAAGGGCTCGACGCGGCGGTGCGCCGCGCGGCGGAGCGTATGCGCGGCGCGTTCTCGCTCGTCGTGCTCATGCCCCGGGCGCTGTACGCCGTGCGCGACCCGCACGGCATCCGCCCGCTCGCCCTCGGCGACCTGGACGGCAGCCCCGTGGTCGCCAGCGAGAGCTGCGCCTTCGACATCATCGGCGCGCGCTTCGTGCGCGAGCTCGAGCCGGGCGAGATCCTCGCGGTGGACGAGCACGGGCTGCGCAGCGAGCGCGTCCACCTCCCGGGCGCGCGCCCGGCCCTCTGCATCTTCGAGTTCATCTACTTCGCGCGGCCTGACTCGCGCCTGTACGGCAAGACGCTCGCCGACTGCCGCGTCGAGATGGGCAGGCGGCTCGCGCGCGAGGCGCCGGCCGCCGCCGACCTCGTCGTCCCCGTGCCCGAGTCCGGCACGCCGGCGGCCATCGGCTACGCCCAGCAGAGCGGCATCCCCTTCGCCGAGGGCCTCATCAAGAACCGCTACGTCTACCGGACCTTCATCCAGCCGGACCGGCGTCTGCGCGAGCTCGGCATCCGCATGAAGCTGAACCCCGTCCGCTCTCTGATCGAGGGCAAGCGCCTCGTGGTCGTGGACGACTCCATCGTGCGCGGGACCACCATCGGCCCCCTGGTCGGGATGCTGCGGGAGGCGGGGGCGAGCGAGGTGCACCTGCGGATCAGCTCGCCCCCGGTCGTCTGCCCGACCTTCTACGGCATCGACACGCCGACGCGGGACGAGCTCATCGCCGCCGGCGCCTCGGTCGAGCAGGTCCGCCGCGCCGTCGGCGCCACCACACTGAGCTACCTGTCGCTCGACGGCCTGCAGGAGAGCATCGGCCTGCCCGCCGAGCTGTTCACCCGTGAGGGGTTCACCTGCGACTACCCGGTGCCGGTGCCCGGCGAGCCTGCGATGGACAAGCTGCGCTTCGAGCGCAAGGCAGCCTGAAGGCCATGGACGAGGGTCGCAAGACAGCGCGTACCGTGGTCGTGTTCGTCCACGGCGCCGGAGACGGAGCCTATGAGGAGGATGGTCTGCTCGCGGCATCGCTCCAGGAGCAGCTCGGCCCGTCCTACGAGGTCCGGTACCCGAGGATGCCGCTCGACGACGACGCCGCGTACGGGGAGTGGGCGGACGCCATCACCTCCGCGCTGCCGCCGGCGGGCGAGCACGTGGTCCTGGTCGGCCATTCTGTGGGCGGATCGGTCCTCTTCAGGTACCTCTGCGAGGCGCCCGTCGAGGTGTCGGTCACCGGCCTGTTCGCGATCGCCGCACCGTTCTGGGGCGCGGACGACTTCTGGGACTGGGACGAGGCGCGGTTGCCGGAGGGCGCCGCGGAGAAGCTCGCGGCCGTCCCGCGGGTCGTGCTCTACCACGCTCGCGACGACGAGGTCGTGCCCTTCGCGCATCTGGATCTCCATGCCGCGCGGCTCCCGCAGGCCGTCATGCGCCCGATCGACGCCGGCGGCCACCAGTTCTCGAACGACCTCTCCTCCGTCGCACGCGACATCGCGGATGTAGCCGGCTGACGCCGCCCCCCGTGGACGCCCGCCGCCGGCGCCCGCCATGACGCCCGCCGCCGGCGCCCGCCACGACAAAGGGGAAGGATGTGCTCATGGCCTACGACGAACAGCTCGCCGAGCGCGTGCGCGCGACGGTCGCGGACCGCGACGACATCAGCGAGAAGCCGATGTTCGGCGGTCTGTGCCTGCTGGCGCACGGCAACATGTTCGCCGGCGTGCAGAGCGACTCGCTGATGCTGCGCGTCGGGCCTGACCGCTACGATGAGGCCCTGGACGGCCCGAACGCCCGCGTCATGGACTTCAGCGGCCGGGCAATGCGCGGGTACGTCTACGTCGACCCGCCCGGCATCGAGACCGAGGCTCAGCTCCGGGAGTGGGTCGAGCTGAGCCTCGACTTCGTCGACACGCTGCCGGCGAAGTGAGCTCCGCGTCGGGCGAAGCTGGAGCCGACCCTTCGCGTCACGCCTCGTGTCGCGAGAGCCGCCACCAGACCAGCGCGTACGCGGCCACGCCCCACGCCCCCAGGACCACGTAGGCCAGCCACCGGTCAGGGTAGAGCTGCTCGCCGGCGAAGGCGTCGGCCAGCAGGCGGAAGGTCCATACCGTGGGCAGAAAGGCGAGGATCTGGTTGACGATGGCGGGGGCGGCCAGGCCGACGGTGAAGGCCGGCGCCAGCAGCGCGAGGAGGACGATGCCGCTCCACGTGTTCACCTGCTGCTGGGTGCGGAGCAGCCCGGCGAAGGCGAGACCGATGCCGACCAGGACGACGGCTGAGAGCAGCACGGCAATGATCACTCCGACCACATCCTCAGGGCGGCTGCGGGTGATCACCAGGAGCACCGGCACAGAGACGAGACTCAACGTCACGCCGAACTGTCCCTTGGCGGCGATCACCTCCGCTGGGGAGGCGATCAGGGTGAGCGCATCGATCGTCTTGCGCTCGGCCTCCTCGATGAGCACCGCCGGGACGGCGTAGACGGCCAGCATGCCGAGCAGCATGATGGCGGAGACGAGGACGAAGACGCTCTGCGACCCGAGCCTGGTGAGGGCTACTTCGCTGCTGTCCTCGTCCGGCTTCATCGTCCGCTGCACAACTCGGGCCGCGGGCGCCCTGCCGGCCATCGCCTCGACACTCCTGTCGATGACGGCGGCGACGAAGTCGCCGCCGGACCCAGAGGGCGCAGACGGCACCAGGACCAGGACCGACGGCGCCTTGCCGGCGCGTACGTCGGCGTCGAAGCCCGCCGGCACGACCAGGCCCACGTCCAGGTCCTTGCGTCGTACCTGACGCTCCAGCCCGCCTTGGTCCTGCACATCGACAAAGGTGAGGCGTACGGAGTCCGGAGCCTGGGCCTGTATGGCCTCGGTCAGCTTCGTGGCCTCGGCCGCGACGACGCCGACCTTGACCTTCTGGACCGCGGCGTCGTCTCCGAACGCGAAGCTGTAGAACAACCCGAGCAGCAGCGGCATGAGGAGGGCGGTGAGCACTCTGCTGTCGCGCAGGGCGTCCCGCATGTCCTTGCGGTAGATGGCGCCGATACGCCGGCGGTTCACAGCGACCTCCCTGCGAGGTTCACGAAGACGTCCTCCAAGGTGCCCTCCTGCGAGTGCACGGTCAGCACCTTGCCCGCAGTCATCCAGTGCTCGAGGCGTGCCGCGTCGGCCGGATCGTCCAGCTGAAGGCGCTCCTCCTCACGTGAGTCGAGCACGACGACCACGCTCCGCTCGCCGTACCGCAGCTTCAGCTCGCGGGGCGTGTCGAGAGCCACGATGCGGCCCGACGAGAGGAAGGCGACGCGGTCGCAGAGCTCGTCCGCCTCCTCCATGTAGTGGGTGGTGAGGAAGACGGTCGCGCCCTGCCGAGCCTGCTCGCGGACCATGCCGCGGATCTCGCGCGCCGAGGCGGGGTCGAGGCCACGCGTGGGCTCGTCCAGGAAGAGCACGCGCGGCTTGTTGATGAGCGCCCGGGCGACGAGCAGTCGCTGCTTCATGCCGCTCGAGTAGGTCTTGACCTTGCGGCCGGCGGCGTCGGTGAGCCGCACCGCCTCGAGGAGCTCGTCAACGCGCCCGATGGGCACGTCGTAGAGCTCGGCGAAGAGCCGCAGGTTCTCGCGCGCGTTGAGGCGCTCGTAGAGGTTCTGCTCCTCGAAGACCAGATTGATGAGCGGCTTCACGCGCTCGCGCGCCTGCGCGGCGTCGTGGCCACAGACGAGCGCGCGACCGCCTGTCGGCCGCGCGCGCCCGGTGAGCATCCTGATCGTCGTCGTCTTGCCGGCTCCGTTGTGGCCGAGGAGGCCGAAGATCTCGCCCTCGCGGACGGCGAAACTGATGCCGTCCACCGCCTTGACAGCGCCGTAGCACTTGCTCAGGCCGTCGACTTGGATGCTGACGCCCGGCAGCTCATCGTCCCGGCTGCCCTCGCGCCATCTCGCAGCGGTCGCCGTACTACTTGACACCGTGCTCCTCCCGGACCTTGATTGGGGACGGGAGCATACAATACCATACCGTATGGTCATGTGGGCAAGCAGGACTTCGGGGGCTCATGGCTCGCAAGAGCAAGAGGGACTGGCTCGACGCCGGCATGGAGGTTCTCGCCGAGGAGGGCGTGGCTGCGCTGACCATCGATCACCTCGCAAGGCGTCTGGGCGTGACCAAACCATCCTTCTTCCACCACTTCGCCGGACAGGCCGAGTACCGCGACGCGCTCCTCATGCGTTGGGAGGAGTGGGGCATGGACGCGATCGAACTCATCCCCGAGACAGCCGACGAGGCTCTTGCAGTGCTGGGCCGCCTCGTCGATTCGTCGCCCATCGGCACCGGCCGCCCTGATCCCGGTGTCGCAATCAGGTCCTGGTCCACGCAGGATTCGGCCGTGGGGGCGTTCGTCCGGCGTGTGGACGGGCAGCGACTGCAGCACGCGGAAGACCTGCTGGCGGTCGTCATCGGCGATCGTCCCCGTGCGCGCGTCCTGGCGTCGATGCTCTACGCGCTCGTGCTCGGCTGCGGGCACGTGCGGCCGCCGGCCGAGCATGCGACCATGCTGGCGTTCTACGCCGAGTTCAAGCGACTGCTTCGCGCGGCTCCTAGATGAGAAGCCTCTTGAACTCCTCGTAGAAATCGAGCATCTGGCGACGCTTGACGGGCGGGTGGATGTGCCCGGCGCCGACGATGGTGGCGTACAGCATGCGGACGAGGAAGCGGGCACGCTCTCGATCGCCGACGACCACGGTGAGGAGGTCCTCGCCGTACTTCAGCCGGCGCTTGTCGATGCGCTCCACGAATGCCGCGACGACTGGGTCGCGCGTCGCCCAGGCACGGAAGGCGAGCTCTGGGCTGTTCCTGCGTGTGACGATGGGGGAGAGTCTCATCACCCGGTCCATGCTCGTCAGCGCGTCATCGGCGGTCTGCGCGGTGGCGATGATGCGCTCGGTGCCCTCCTGCTCCCAGTAGTCGAGGAGCGCATCGCGGTAGTCCGCGTGGCTCCTGAAGTGGTGGTAGAAGGAGCCCTTCGTGACGCCGAGGCCCGCGGCGAGTCGGTCGATGGTCAGAGCGTCGACGCCTTCGACAGCGAGCGTCTCGATACCCGCCTCCAGCCAGTCGGCCTTGGTCTTGCGCGCCACGGCGCCGCCTTTCCGCTGCTTCATGATCGATGAAGATTGACAGTACCATACGGTATGGTAGTCATACCCACCGGTACGGCCCCGATCCTGTCGGCCTCGCTACCCGAGCGTGATGCAGACGATGCCCGCGAACACGAGCACGGCCGCGAGGAGCGGTCGAGAAGGCCGGCCGCGCCTTCGGCCCGCCAGCGGGCGAGCCACTTGCCCGCCGTCTGACGGCTGACGCCGGCGGCCGCGGCCGCCTCGCAGAGCTTCCAGCCGTGCAGCTCGATCCGCTGGCAGGGCAGCAGACGGCCGTGCGGGGTCAGTCTCACGTTACGATGGCTCATTGAGGGTCTCCCTCGCGGTCTTGGCTTGGACACCAACTACCGACAAGGGCAGGCCCTCACTTGGCCAACAACGTCGTGACTCAGAACACCTAGCGAGCGTTGAACGCCGCGACGACCGGCCCCGGCGCCGACTTGCCGACGGCATCCTTCGCCGTGAACTCGGCGCGGAAGACGCCCTTGGGGAGCTTCCACACGAAGCTGCTGCTCAGCGTCACGTTCGATTCCCGGTTCTTGAGGACGAGTTTCTTCACGACCCTGTTGCGGCGGTTACGGATCCTGATGGTGACTGTGACACGCACCGCTGCCGCGCCCGACACAGCACACTTCAGTGTGAACTTGCGGCCAAGTCGGGCGGGTTTCGGCCGCGACACCCCTAGGTAGGGATCGGGGTGCCGCATGATCGTCCCCGCATTGCCGCCCACCCAGGTGTAGCCGGGTTCGAGGATCGAGACGGCATCGAGGAAGATCCGGTCAAGCGCTCGCCCGCTGTTCTCCGCCCGCCAGACCTTGCCGTCCGTCGTCTGGAGCAGGGTGCCTTCGATCCCGACCGCTGCGCCGTGCGTCTGATCGCACAGGTCGATCTTGCGCATGGTCTGGCTCTGGACCTGGGCGCCGCATCGTGTCCAGGTAAGACCCCCGTCGGACGTCCGCATGATCCCGTCGTAGGGGCTGTTCTGGCACAGCCAGCCGTGCTCAGCGTCGACGAAGCAGAGGTCGAACACGGCGGATCCCTCGAAGTCACGTTCCCAGCTCTGCCCGCCGTCCGTCGTCCTGTAGACGCAGCCCGTGGGGGAGAACTCTCCGGCTGACTGGTGCATCCCGCCGACCCAGCCGCGCTGGGCGTCGACGAAGCTGACAGAGGAGAGGTCGGTCGTCCCGGCGGGGGCGAAGGCGGAGGCCTTCCACGTTGCTCCGCCGTCGGTCGTGAAGACGACGTTGTCGCCGCCGGCCGCCCAGCCGTGCGCCGCGTCGGTGAAGCTGAGTGCCGTGAGTCCCGTGGCGGGGACCGTCTGGCTCTGCCAGTTCGACCCGCCGTCGGCCGTCGTGATGATGCCGTCTTCGCCTACGGCCCAGCCGTGCAGCGTGTCCGCGAACTCGACGGCCGAGAGGTCACCTGGGGTCGGGGCTGACTGCCTGAACCAGCTCGACCCGCCATCGTTCGTGACGACGATCAGGCCGCCGGTTCCCACTCCCCAGCCGTGCAGACGGTCGACGAAGGTCAAGTCCCTGACGTTCTCGCGGAGATCGGACGCCGGCCGCTGCCAGGTCACTCCGCCGTCCTGCGAGCGCTGCACGACGCAGTCGATCGGTACGCCGCCAAGGAACTCGGACTGGAGCACCCACAGCGAGTCCCCGCCGGGGATCAGCGCTGCCGTCCCCAGATGCGGCGCCTCGACGGACTGGCACGACCAGGTGGCACCGCCGTCGGCCGTCCTCCACACCGAGCCGTCGCCGCCGGCTATGGCCCCGTGGTCCACGTCGGAGAAGGCCACTCCGACGAGCGCCTCGTGCTGGCCAAGCGTCGAGCTCGTCCAGGTGACGCCGCCGTCGCCCGTGGTCGTGACGCTGCCCAGCGAGCCCACGGCCCGCCCGTGCAGCGCGTCGGCGAAGTCGACGGCCTCGAGTCCTGACGAGACGCCGGAGTCGCGAAGCTGCCAGCTGGCGCCGCCGTCGCTCGTGGTCAGGATGTTGCGTTGCAGCGCAGCTGGTGACCCCTGGTAGTGATTGCCGACGGCGCACCCGTGCTGCGCGTCCGTGAATGTCACCGATCGCAGCATCAGGTCGGCCGTCCTCGGCCCCTGCTGGCGCCAGTGCGCTCCACCGTCGCGGGTGGCGAGAATCAGTGCGTGTTCGCGACCGGAGTAGAAGTACGACCCGACGATCCAGCCCCGGGAGGCGTCCACGAACCGCACCTCCTGAAGCGTCAGGTTCTTCAGGTTGAGGTCACCGGTGATGCCGGTGCTCTGAGACCGCCAGGTGGCCCCTCCGTTGGTCGTCCGCACCAGCACACGCAGGTCCCGGCTGCCTGTCCGCCACACCCCAACGGCCCAACCGTGCTGCGCGTCGGGAAAGCAGACCGATTGCAGGTCGACCGTGGTGCCCGAGTCTCTGTACTCCCAGGAGGCCCTGCGTCCGGGGTGTTGATCAGGGCGCCGTTCTCGCCGACCAGCCAACCGGACTCTTCGCTCGCGAACCAGCCGCTGGTGAACACGGCCCCGCGTGGCATCGGACTCTGCCAGTACCAGAGCCCCGAATGGGTGGAGAAGAACGCCGACGCGACCGGCGGTACCGCAGCCATGACGAGGCCGGCTGCAACCAGGCAGAGCGCAAGACGCCGGAGCATGCTTCTCATAGATCCTCCCTCGGCCGGGACCGGTCTCCACCACCAGTCGCTGCTCCTGATACTACCTGGCTAGTTCTTGAGATGACAGCTGCGCAGGAGGGCGGTGCGGCTGGTCTACCTCACGCACGTGGCCGAGCCGTGGCGACCCGGGGCCTGAGAGCCACGCCGGCGCACAGCACGAAGCCGAAGAAGGGGCAGCCGCGTGATGTGGGTCACGCCGCGGCCGTCAGTCAGGCTTGTCCACCTGCCGCGTCGAGTGCGGCCAGGAGCTCTGCCGGTTCGTACACGGGGAGTGTGGCGCGCCAAAAGCCCCTTGCGTCTCGAGTGACGATGGCCGTCATCCCTCCTGCCCGTGCCGCCTCATGGACGACAGCGTCCTCGAAATCCGCGAACTTGAGGTCGAGCGCGCGGACAAGGACGTCGGAGTCGACACGCGCGATGCTGAACAGGCTGAGCAGGTCCTGGACGAGCAGGCGCGCCCGGTTGGCCGAGAGCGTCTTGGCGGCGATGCAGTGCACCGTCGTGACGGTCGTCGCGCACACCGCTCCGTCGAGTCGACCTTGGTCGAGCGCCGCGAAGAGCAGCGTGCCGGTCTCGAAGTGCGGCTGTCTCCCGATAAGGACGTCAAGGATGACGTTCGTGTCGAAGAGCACCCTCACCGGTACTTCTCTTCGAGGTGGCGACGGTAGTCCTCTTCGTCGACCGTCGCCCCATTGAGCGCGCCCACAAGCGAGCGGACGCGTGGGCTGACCGTCGGTGATCCCTGAGCATCGCGTGCGGCGATCAGGGCGAAGTAGTCGCCCACCATCTGTGACAGCGACTTGCCGGTCTCTTGCGAGTAGCGCTTCGCGCTGCGGATCAGGTCGTCATCGAGGCGCAGCGTCAGCTTCGTGTTCATGCTCGCTCCCCTGACGTACAAACTGTAGATAGATGATACGTCATCTTCCCGCTCCTGGTAGAGGCGAATCTCGGTTGCCGCAGGTGGGCGGCGTCGCTCGGACGCTCCTCGAATCGCCGGAGTGGCGATCGTGGCCAGCCTTGGTGGGGACGACCCTCTTGATTTACTCAGGACATTGAGTTAATTTACTCAATGCGTTGAGTAAAGGAGTGTGCGGTGTTCGAACGTCCTCTGGTCGACACGCTCGTCTCACGCCTCGGCGGCGAGTCGCGAGGCTTCATCCAGGCGCTCGTAGGGCCGCGCCAGTCGGGCAAGACGACGGCTGTGCTGCAGGCTCAGGCGCGCCTGGAGGCGCAGGGCGCCAACGTCCTGTACGCCTCGGGCGACGAGCCGCCGGCGCCGGGCCCGGTCTGGATCGACCAGCAGTGGGAGGTGGCGCGGGCGCTCGCCGGCGGTGGACCCACGGTCCTCATCCTCGACGAGGTGCACAAGATCCCCGGCTGGTCGGAGCGCGTCAAGGCGGGGTGGGACCGAGACGCGCGCGAGCACCGCGACATCAGGATCGCTCTGCTCGGCTCGTCGCCGCTGCTCGTCGGGCGGCGTCTGGAGGAGTCGCTCGCCGGCCGGTTCGAGACCATCGCCTCGCCGCACTGGAGCTTCGCCGAGTGCAGCGAGGCCTTCGGCTGGGACCTCGACACCTACGTCTTCTACGGCGGCTACCCTGGGTCAGCCCCGCTGATCGCCGACTTCTCGCGCTGGCGCAGCTACATCCTGGATGGTCTTGTGGAGACCACCGTCTCCCGCGACGTGCTCGCGCTCTCGCGGGTCGACAAGCCGGCCCTGCTGCGCCAACTCTTCTTTCTCTCGTGCGCGTACTCCGGGCAGATCGTCTCGTACACCAAGCTGCTCGGTCAGCTCCACGACGCCGGCAACACCACCACGCTGGCGCACTACCTGGAGCTGCTCGCCCAGACCTGGCTGGTGCAGGGGCTGCAGAAGTACTCGGGGAGCACGGTCCGCAGGCGCGCGTCCAGCCCCAAGCTCATGGTAATGAACACCGCGCTCATGAGCGCGGTCACGGGACTCCCGCTCGAGCAGGCGAAGGCCGACCATGAGTACTGGGGTCGGCTGGTCGAGACGGCCGTGGGCGCTCACCTGGTGGCACGGTCGATGGACGAGCGCAGCGCGGTCACCTACTGGCGCGACGGCGGCAGGGAGGTCGACTTCGTCGTCGAGACTGCCGCCGGCGTCACCGCCATCGAGGTGGAGTCAGGCCGCCGGCACGAGGGCGACGATCGCGGGATGGACGCGTTTGCGGCCCGGTACGCGCCTCGGGCCAGCCTGCTCGTCGGGCATGGCGGTCTGCCTCTGGAGGCTGCCCTCACAGGCGACCTGAGCCTGAGGTAGCTCAGGGCGAACGCGGCGGGGCGCCCTCGGCGCCACGATTGAGGCCTCCATCCACGGGTGCGGCCTCTGGCAAAGGACGTAGCCACTCACTGGGCCACAGCGACGACTTCCCCCTTTCGCCCTTCCCGACCTGACACCGGCGACGGCCGCGCTATGGCGCAGCGCGAGCGGCGCGGACTCATCACGTGTCAGACCGAATCACTCGATCCCCGATGGCAAGGGAGGAACGAACATGGGGAACACCAACGGATGGACCGCCGGCCGGATCGGCCGTGGTGGCCGGCGGCATCCTGGCCCTGGTCGCGCTGGGGCTGATCTCTCCGGCGTGCTCGCGCTGGGCGCGGCGAACAGCAACGGCGGCTGGGTGTCTCTTGGCCACGGCAGCTTCAAGACCGACGGCTACGCTGTGGTCACCGACCCCGTGGACTGGAGCCGGCAGGAGTACGTGTCCGGCGCGGTGGACAAGGTGCGCGCGAGCGTCACGCCCGCCGAGACGTCCACGCCGGTCTTCGTGGGCATCGCGCGGCAGAGCGCGGTCGAGAGCTACCTGGGCGGCTGGTGACCTTCTCCCCTCTGAAAGGGTAGACTCGACCGGTCAACAGCCCCCGCAAGGTGCGCGGGCGCGCAAAGCAGAAAGGACCGGTCGATCTCATGACCCTGCACGTCTCCCTGCCTGACGGCTCCCCCCTGGAACTCGAGGACGGCGCCAGCGTGCGCGACGCGGCGGCGGCCATCGGGCCGCGACTTGCGAAAGCCGCCATCGCGGGCCGCGTCACCGCCGCCGCCGACCCGGACGTCACCCTCCTGGTCGACGCTGCCGCGCCGCTCCACGACGGCGACAAGCTCGACATCGTCACCCTCAAGGGTGACGACCCCGACGCCGTCGACATCCAGCGCCACTCCGCCTCGCACGTCATGGCGCAGGCCGTCACCCGACTGTTCCCCGGCGCCAAGTACGCCATCGGGCCGACCATCGAGAGCGGCTTCTACTACGATCTCGAGCTGCCGGAGGCCATCAGCGACGCCGACTTCGCGCGCATCGAGAAGGAGATGGCCAAGATCGTGAGCCAGAACCTGCCGGTGGAGCGCTACGAGCTGCCGGTGGACGAGGCGCTCGCGGTGTTCGGGGCCGGCGAGAAGGGCACCAGCCCCGCCGGCCTCCCGCTCGGGCTCGACCAGCGGTACAAGGTCGAGCTCATCGAGGACCTCGTCACCGCCGCCGAGGCGACCGGCGAAGAGGTCCCCACCATCAGCGTCTACCGCCAGGGCGAGTTCGTCGACCTGTGCCGCGGCCCGCACCTGCCCAGCACCAACAAGCTTGGCAACGGGACCTTCAAGCTCACCAGCATCGCCGGCGCCTACTGGCGCGGCGACGAGAAGAACCAGATGCTCACCCGCGTCTACGGCACCGCCTTCCCGAGCAAGGAGGAGCTGGCGGCGTACCTCGAGGCGCTGGAGCTGGCTCGCCAGCGCGATCACCGGCGCATCGGCCGGGACCTCGACCTCTTCAGCTTCCACGAGGAGGGCCCCGGCTTCCCCTTCTTCCACCCCAAGGGCATGCGCCTGTGGAACGCGATGATCGACTTCTGGCGCGCCGAGCACGTCAAGGCCGGCTACGAGGAGATCAGCACGCCGGTGATCCTGCGCCGCGAGCTGTGGGAGCGCAGCGGCCACTGGGACAACTACAAAGAGAACATGTACTTCACCGAGATCGACGAGCAGCCGTACGCGGTGAAGCCGATGAACTGCCCCGGCGGCCTGCTGATCTACAAGAGCCGCCGGCGCAGCTACCGTGACCTGCCGCTGCGGATGGCGGAGCTGGGCCGTGTCCACCGCCACGAGATGAGTGGCGTGCTGCACGGCCTCTTCCGCGTGCGCTACTTCACCCAGGACGACGCGCACATCTACTGCACCCCCGAGCAGCTCGAGGACGAGGTCCGCGGCGTGCTCCACTTCATGCTGCACATCTACCGCTCGTTCGGCTTCAGCGACGTACACATCGAGCTCAGCACCCGGCCGGAGAAGAGCATCGGCACCGGCGAGATGTGGGAGCGCGCCGAGCAGGCGCTGCGCACCGTGCTCGAGGATCCCGCCGGCGATGGGTCGGAGGCGGCCGTCAACTACCAGCTCAATCCCGGCGACGGCGCCTTCTACGGTCCCAAGATCGACTTCCACATCCGCGACGTCATGGGGCGCAGCTGGCAGTGCGGCACCATCCAGGCCGACTTCGCCATGCCGGAGACCCTGGACATCACTTACACGGGGGCCGACAACGAAGAGCACCGGCCCGTCATGATCCACCGCGCGCTGCTGGGCAGCATCGAGCGCTTCATGGGCATCCTGCTGGAGCACTACGGCGGCAACCTGCCGACCTGGCTGGCGCCGGAGCAGGTGCTGGTGCTGCCCATCGCCGACCGGCACGCCGACTACGCGGGCGACGTGGTGCGCGCGGTGCGCGACGCCGGCGCGCAGGCGTCGGTCATCGTCCATGCCGATGTCGACGACCGCGGCGAGAGCATCGGCAAGCGCATCCGCGACGCGCAGCTGCAGAAGGTGCCGTACATCCTCGTGGTCGGCGACCGCGAGGTGGAACAGGGCGCCGTGGGCGTGCGCGAGCGCGGCGAGGACAAGGGCGCGCGGCCGCTCGCGGAGTTCGCCTCCGACTTCGTCGCCGAGGTCCGCGAGCGGCGCCTGCCCGAGGCGGGCTGACCCATGAGTGACGGCCTCAAGATCCTCGCCATCGGCGGCAGTCCGCGGCGCAACGGCAACTCCAACTCGCTCCTCCGCCTGGCCGTCGAGGCGGCGGAGGAGCGGGGCGCCACCGCCCGCTGCTTCTACCCGAGCGAGATGAGCATCGCCGGCTGCCTGGCCTGCCAGGGGTGCCGGCGAGGCCCGGACTCCGTCTGCGTGCAGCACGACGACATGCAGGAGCTGCACGCCGCGATCAAGGAGTGCGACGTCCTCGTCCTCGCGAGCCCCGTCTACTTCTACGCTCTGTCGTCCTGGGCCAAGACCGTGCTCGACCGCTGCTACGCGCTCATCACGCCGGGTCCGGACGAGACCGGCGGGGAGGAGTGGCCGCGGCGGGTCCCGGCGGGCAAGGGGTTCTATCTCATCACCACGCAGGCGGAGGAGTCCCCGTTCTACGGCTTCCAGGTGCTCTCCACCGTGGTCTACGGGTTCACGTGGACCGACATCGCGCTGCGCGGCCACCTCATCGCCACCGGCCTGGACGGGCCGCACGACTGGGAGGAGCGCGAGGATCTCATCGAGGCGGCGCGCGAGCTCATCGTCGTCGGGTAAGCGGGCGCCGCCGGCGCGCCGGCATCCCCGTGGCGACGCTTGGGCCCTACGAGCCGCCCCTGATCGGCGACCTTGAGATCCTCGAGTCGACCGAGGATCCGGCGCTGTGGGGCCAGGTCGACCTGCCGCCACTTGACCGCTCCATCGACGTAGTGGCGCTGCTGCGGGAAGACAGGGACGATCGCGACCGTCGCCTGGACGAGATCGTCGACGGGCCGGATGAAGCGGAATCATCGGATGATGCGGGATGATCGCCTACGTCGATTCATCTGTCCTGCTGCGCTTCATCCTCGATCGGCCGGAGCCACTCACGGACCTGCTTCGCTTCGACCTTCGCGTCACGTCGCAGCTGACGGAGGTCGAGTGCCTCCGTTGTCGGTGCTGCGCCGCGCAGGCGAGCCCTACGCGCTGCCGGTGGAGTCGCTCGAAGCCATCCACCTGGCGAGTGCGCTCCGCCTGCGCGACCGAGAGGCTCCCGACCTCGTGTTCGCCACTCATGACGGGAAGCTCGGCCGGTTGGCGTCGGTCGTCGACCTTCCCGTCATCGGCCTGTAGGCACCCTTGACACCCAGGGCGCCCGCCGCGTCTGATTGACGCGGCGCGGCGGGCGTCTGACGGGCGACGGGGGGTGCGGCATGCGGCCACAGGTGAGCTGGACCACGGAGGCCGAGCGCGATCTGCTCGTCGATCAGGCTCTCGACCTGCTCGAGACGGTCGGCATGCGGTTCGGGCCGAGCGCGTCGCTGGAGGCGCTCGGCCAGGCGGGCGCGCGCGTCGACCGCGCACGTGGAGTCGCACGCATCCCGCGCGCGCTTGTCGAGCGCTCGCTCGCGCTCTGCCCGCACGAGGTGCTGCTGGCGGGCGCGGACGAGGCCGACGACGTGCTTCTGGACGGCTCGGCCGTGCACTTCGTGCCGTCCGGCACCCCCAACAAGATACTTGACGAAGAGACCGGCCGGGCGCGCGACGCCACGAGCGACGACGCGCGCCGCGCCGTCATCGTCGCCGACGCCATGCCGGCCGTGGACGTCATGTGGATGCCGGTGGGCGCCGTCGACATCGAGCCCGACGAGATGCAGTTCGCCGAGCTCATCGCACTCGTTGAGTGGAGCGCCAAGCACGTGCAGCACGAGGTCACGGCGCCGTGGCACGTGGAGCCCACGCTGGCCGCGTGCTTCGCGCTCAGCGGCGGGGTTGCCGGGTTCCGTTCCCGCCCGCGCGTGAGCTTCATCTGCTGCACGCACTCGCCGCTCGGCGTGGGCCATCCGCTGCTCGACCTGAACGTGCAAGTCGCGCGCGCCGGTGCGCCCGTCGTCGTGTACCCCATGCCCATTGCCGGAGCGACGGCGCCGGTCACCGTGGCCGGCGCCGTGGTGATGAACGTGGCCGAGTTCCTCGGCTGCGCGGCGGCGATCCAGCTCCAGGCGCCCGGGGCGCCGCTCGTGATGGGCTCCGGCACTAGCCTGCTGGACATGCGCGGCGGTACCTTCTGCTTCGGCTCCGTCGAGACCGCGCTCATGTGCGCCGCCTGCGTCGAGGTCGGGCACGCGCTCGGCGTCCCCGTGCTCGCCCCCGGCCTGGCCACGGACGCCCTGCACGGCGGCATCCAGGCCGGATACGAGAAGGCGCTCAAGGGGCTGGCCGTGGCGCAGAGCGGGGCGGACCTCATCACCGGCGGTGTGGGCATGCTGCACGGGGCAGGGCTGTTCAGCCTGCCGCAGGTGGTGATCGACGGCGAGATCGCGGCCATGGTGCTCCGTCTGCTGAACGGGACGGAGGTGTCTGTGAACGCGGTGATGAACGAAGTGACGGCGCGCGTGGGCTTCGACGGCGACTACCTGCGCCAGAAGGAGACGTCGCGTCGGCTGCGCGCCGGCGAGGTGTTCCAGCCGCAGATCGCCACGCGGGCGACGGTGGAGGCGTGGGAGCGCGAGGGCCGCGACGAGCTGGACCGGGCGCGCGAGCGCGCCCGCGAGATCGTCGCGGCCGCCGACGCGCGCGGGCCGCTGCTGCCCG
>DAIQNY010000052.1:0-16545 GCA_036788155.1 Actinomycetota bacterium
CATCAGCCGCTACCGCGAGGAGCGCGCCCGCGGCCTCGCCAAGATCGACGCCATCACGGCCACCGGCGCCACCGCCAACCGCGCCATCTTCTTCAGCGGCATGACCGTCGTGCTGGCCATGACCGGCATGGTCATCATCCCGCTCGACATCATGATCAGCATGGGCGTGGGCGTGATGCTGGTCGTCGTCACCACGCTCCTCACCGCGCTCATCGCCCTGCCGGCGCTCCTCAGCCTGCTCGGCGACAAGGTCGACGCTCTCCGCCTGCCGCTCATCGGGCGCCGCGCTGCACGCCGGCTGAACGGCCACGACGGCGTCTGGGAGCGCCTCTCCCACAGCATCATGCGCCGTCCTGTGATCTGGCTCACCGCCGCCGTCGCCGTGCTGCTGGTGGCGGCCGCCCCGGTCGTCCTCATGAAGGAGGGCAACAACACCGCCAGCGCCGCCACGTTGCCGGCCGGCGAGTACGCCAAGCAAGGCTGGGACGAGCTCGACCGTGACTTCACACTCGGCAAGGCCAACCCGCTCATGATCGTCATCGACGGCAAGGCCGACTCCACGCGGGTCCAGGAGGCCGTCGCCCGCCTCGACGCGGCCATGAAGAGCGACGGAGCCTTCGGCCCCGCGCAGGTGACCCCGAACGAGGCCGGCGACCTCACGCTCATGACCACCACCCTCGCCGGCGACCCGGCCGGTGAGGCGACGCAGAACGTGGTCAAGCGCCTGCGCGACGACATCGTCCCGCAGGCGGCCGGGAGCCTCGAGTCCAAGGTCTACGTCACCGGCAACACCGCCGGTGTGGTCGACTACCTCGGCTTCTTCGACACCTGGATGCCCGTCGCGCTGGCGGTGGTGCTCAGCCTGAGCTTCGTGCTCCTGCTCGTGGCCTTCCGCTCCGTCGTGATCCCGGCGCAGGCGATCGCCATGAACCTGCTCTCCGTCGGCGCCGCCTACGGCCTGATGGTGCTGGTCTTCCAGAAGGGTATCGGCGCCGGTCTGCTCGGCCTCACGCAGGTGGAGACTATCGAGGCGTGGGTGCCGCTGTTCCTCTTCAGCCTCCTGTTCGGCCTCTCCATGGACTACCAGGTCTTCCTGCTCAGCCGTATCAAGGAGCGCTACGACCAGAGCGGCGATACGCGGGAGGCGGTGGCCTACGGTCTCGGCCGCACCGCCGGCATCATCACCGGCGCCGCCGCGATCATGGTCTGCGTGTTCGGCGGCATGGCCACCGGCGAGCTGGTCATGTTCCAGCAGATGGGCTTCGGCCTCGCGGTCGCGGTCCTGATCGACGCGACCGTGGTCCGGACGATCATCGTGCCCGCCGCGATGGAGCTGCTCGGCGAGCGCAACTGGTATCTGCCCCGCTGGCTGCGGTGGATCCCCGACATCAGCGTGGAGGGTCACGGCTTCGAGCCGGCCGAGACCGGTGAGCCCGCGCAGGACACGCGGCGGCCCCGTCGCGAGCCCGGCGCCCACGAGCCCGGCGTGCACGCGCCCCGGCCGTCCTTCGAGGGCGCGGACGCCTGACGCGGCGAGCCACCCGACAGACCGGGCGCACGGACGGGGCGCGGCGGCCACATGGCCGCCGCGCCCCGTCCTCGTCTGTCCGGAGAGCGCGATCGCTCGCCGGCGCCCGACGTCAGTCTGCGGCGCCCCGCTCGCGGGCCGCCGTCATGCACGACCACACCGGCGTGTAGACGCGCTCCACCTCCGCGGCGTACTGGTCGAGAGCCGGCGCCAGCGTCTGGAGGATCGATTCGGCGCCCGGGTGCGTCGGCCGGGCGCCGGTCTGTGCCACGATCTCGCGCGACTGCGCCGGGTTGTCGATGAGCATGCACGGCATGAGCAGGTTGTGGTTGAACGGCTGCCGCCGCTGGATCTCGCGGAAGTAGTCCGAGGTGAGCGCCTCCTCGAGCGTGCACTCATTGAGGTTGTGGGTCGCGAAGTGGGCGAAGATGCACGGCTCCAGCCAGCCCTCGCTGTTGACGTGCGCGTACCATTTGCCGGCGATGCAGCCGCCCACGTAGACGGAGTCGCCCCAGAAGTCGAGAGAGGCGAGCGGCTTGGCCTGGCGCAGCGCGAGGATCTCCTCGCGGAACTCGTTGCGCTCCTCGGCCGTGAGCATGAGACGCACGTCCGGGTCACGGCCGACGGGCATGTACAGGAAGTTCCAGCCCATGATGCAGCCCCGTTCGATGAGATCGCCGAAGAAGGCGGGGCTCATGAGGAACCGGAAATTGCGGCGCGTGACGGTGGCCGAGTACCCGAAGACCACGCCCGCCTCGCCCAGCCTGCGCATCGTGTCCAGGATGTCGTCGAACACGCCCTCGCCGCGGCGGGCGTCGGTCGCCTCGCGGTCGCCCTCGATGCTGATCACCGGCGCCACGTTGCCGATCTGGGCCATCCGGGAGACGGCCGCGTCGGTCAGCATCGTCCCGTTGGTGAACACCTGGAAGTACGAGTCAGGGTTGGCGGCGCCCACGTCGAGCAGATCGCGGCGCAGGAACGGCTCACCCCCGAGGATGGTGAAGATGAAGATGCCGATGTCGTTCGCCTGGTCGATGATGCTCTGAAAGAGCTCGGGAGACATCTCGGCAGCGGAGGAGTAGCCCGCCGCGTAGCATCCCTCGCACCGCAGGTTGCAGCGCATGGTAGGGCTGACCAGCAGGACCAACGGTGTGTGCACGCCGGTCCGTTCCGTGAACGCCGTACGCGTCGCCGACGAGCGCAGCATCCCGTTGAGCACGAGGCTCTCGATGGCGGAGCGGCGCACTGCAGGAGCGAGATCCCGAGCGATGCGGCGCGTGATCTGCAGGGCCGGCGTCTCCCTGCGGATCTGGTCGATGACCCAGTTGACCTCGGTCTTGCGGTGTGACGGCGTCAGCTTCTCGAAGATCTGCGCCGCCAGCATGATGCTGGTCTTCTTGTCGCTGGTCGCGAGCCTGAGCAGCTGGTCGATGGTCCTGCGCTGGAGTGCCGCCGAGAATCCCCCGCTCGTGTCCACGCGTCTGCCCTCCCGCACGTCGCACGTTCACCTCGCACGATAGGGGACCGGAGCCGCCCTGACCAGTCAACGGAGTGGGCGGCTCACTTGGCGTAGAACTCGACGATCAGCTTCTCGTCCACAGGCGCGCCGATGTCCTCGTGCTCGGGCAAGCGTTCCACGCTGCCCCAGAGCTCGTCGTGGTCGGCGAGCAACCACGGCGGCACACGGCCTACCAGTTCGGTGGCCTCTTGGACCAGCGGCTCTACCCGACTTCCCGGCTTGAGCGAGACCACGTCACCCTGCCTCACGCGAGCCGACGGCAGGTCCACGCGGCGGCCGTTCACCCGGACGTGACCGTGTGAGACGAACTGGCGCGCCTGGGCTCGCGTCGTCGCGAACCCGAGCCGGTAGACGACGTTGTCGAGCCGCAGCTCCAGCGCCCGCAGCAGCTGCACGCCGCCGCCGGCGCGCTCGTAGGCGCCCCTGAACTGCCGCTCCCGCAGGCCGTAGAAGCGCTTTGCCTTCTGCTTCTCTCGCAGCCGGGTCGCGTACTCGGACGGGCGCTGGCGACGCCGGCCGTGCTGACCCGGCGGGTAGGGCCGGCGCTCCATCGCTCCTTTGCCTTCGAGCAGGCGGGCGCCCTTCAACTCCAGCTCGACGCCCTCGCGGCGCGAGCGCTTCTCAACGGGGCCGGTGTCGCGGCCCATCAGACTGTGCTCCTTCGGTTCATCCTGTCGTCCTCGCGTTCGTCCTCAGGCCGGCGCTCTCTTCTGCCGACGTCGTGTGGTTCCCGGTTGGGCCGGCCGTGAATCCTCAGCCGGTCGGCGGCAACGCCGGGGCCGGTCGTGCATCCATTCCGCTCAACGCCGAGGCCCCGCGGGCTCCGGGAATACAGGACACCAGATGAGCGGAGCCGGGACGCTCGGAGAACCGCGAGGGGGACCGTCCATGCGAATGCGCGTCGTGCTGCTCCTCACTTTGCTGCCACTGACGCTCCCGGTGCTGGCGGCATGTGGCGCGCCTGCCGCGCAGGAGCCGACACCGTCACCCCCGATCTCCGATCCTGGGCAAACGTCCGACGCCGGTCCGACCCTGTCGCCTCCAGCGGCCGAGAGCGCCACCCCCACACCCGAGTTGTCCTGGAGCTGGATCAGGACGCGCGAGTACCGCGACTGGGAGAGCCCGCCGGGCTGGCAGCGTCGACGGATGACGACCAGCCCGCACAGCGAGGCCAAGATGATCTACATCGATCGGGCGATCGCGGAGACGATGGGCTCCGGCAAGCTTCGATTCCCGGCCGGAGCTACGATCGTGAAGGAAGGCTACGACGCCGGCGGCGACCTGGCCATCGTCGCCGCCATGCAACGACTCCCGGACCGGGGCTGGCTCTTCGCCGAGTATCGCGCCAACGGCGACATCATCGCAGAGGGCGAGGACCCGCCGCTCTGCACGCAGTGCCACAAAGGGAGCCAGGACGGCGTCCTCGCGTTCTCCCTGGAGTGAGCCGGGCTCTGTGAGCACTCACTTTGGCGCCCCGCTCGCTGCGCCGAGGCCGTGGCGTAGGGCTACTGGCCGCCCATCACGTAGACTCCCGGCGATGCCGTCACGGAGAGGAGCAGCCATGCAGACGCCGGCGCGGGCGGAATACGTCGCCCGCATCAACCGCGTGATGGACCACGTTGACGAGAACCTGGGCGACCCGCTCACGCTAGACGAGCTTGCCGGGGTCGCCGCCTTCTCGCCCTTCTACTTCCACCGCATCTTCGCCGGGCTCGTGGGCGAGACGCCTGCCCACTACGTCCGACGGCTGCGGGTGGAACGCGCGGCGCAGCAGCTCGTGGCTGCACCGCGCAAGCCGGTCACGGCGGTGGCGCTGGACTGCGGGTTCTCGGGCTCGGCGCCGTTCGCCCGGGCCTTCAAGGAGACCTTCGGCATGACCGCGAGCGAGTGGCGACGCAGCATGGGTTCGCGCGCACGAGGCGAGGACGAGGTCCCGAAGGTCGGACAGCGCAAGGATCGTCAAACGCCCGGCAAGCTGCGCAAAGACTGGGAGGTCACGCCGATCTACGGTGACGCCGTACAGCGACGGCTCACCTGGAGGGTGACGATGACGGAACGAGGGACAGGCGCGACGGCGCCGGCAGGCGACCCGGGCAAGAAGGGCATCGAGGCGACGGTCGAGGTCAAGGAGGTGCCGGCGTTCACGCTCGCGTACGTCCGGCACACCGGCCCCTACGCCGGCGACACCGAGCTCTTCGGGAGGCTGTTCGGCACGATCATGACGTGGGCGGGATCACGGGGCCTCCTCGGTCCCCAGTCCAGGGTCCTGGCGGTCTACCACGACAACCCGGGGCTCACCGAGCCGGACAAGCTGCGCGTGAGCGTCGGAGTCAGCGTGCCCGACGACACGCCTGTCGACGGTGAGATCGGCAAGATGGTCATCCCCGGAGGCACCTGGGCGATCGCCGGATTCGAACTGAGTGACGACGAGTACGCGACGGCGTGGGACGCCGTCTTCTGCGGCTGGTTGCCCGACAGCGGCTACCAGCCCACGGACGGCGTCTGCTACGAGCAGTACCTGAACGACCCCGAGCAGCACCCCGAGCACAAGTGCATCGTGAACATCTGCGTGCCGGTCAAGCCGCTCTGACGGAGGCCCCCGCGTAGCGAGAGGCTGACCCGACCCTACTCGGTGTCGGGGTCCGCGCCCTGAGCCGGGGTCCCGAGGGGCGTTCGCCCGGCGCCGAACCGGCGCCGGGCGAACGCCACGAGACCCGGCCCCACCGAGACGAGCACGACGAGGATGAGCACCAGCGTCAGGTTGTGCTTCACCCAGGGGACGTTGCCGAACAGCACGCCGCCGCCGACGAACAGCCCCACCCACAGGAGCGCCCCGCTCACATTGAAGACCACGAAGCGCACGGGATCCATGCGCACCACGCCGGCCACGAACGGAGCGAACGTGCGCGCGAACGGCACGAACCGGGCGAGGATGATGGTCTTGCCCCCGTGCCGCTCGTAGAACGCCTGCGTCCGCGCGACGTGCTCGGGCTTGACGAGACGGCGCGGTCTGGCGAGCAGCCTCCGACCGAAGAAGCGCCCGACGAGGTAGTTGACGCCGTCACCGAGGACGGCGGCAGCGAAGAGCGACGCGCCGAGGATCAGCGGGTCGAGCACTCCCGCCCCGGCCAGTGTGCCCGCGGCGAACAGCAGCGAGTCGCCGGGCAGGAACGGCGTGACCACGAGACCGGTCTCGGCGAACACGATGGCGAAGAGGATGGCGTACACGACCTCCCCGAAGCGCTCGGCGAGCTCGCTGAGGTGGACGTCGATGTGGAGGAAGAAGTTGCCGGTGCGGAGGATGGCGTCCACCGTGAGTTCTTACCCCTCTGTTCGGGAGTGACGTCCGTGGTGATGCGGGACGCGGGGAAGGCACAAGGTACCGGCAGCGAACCGATGTCGCAACCGGCGAGGGGGCCGGGCGCATCGGCGCCCGGCCCCCTCGCGACTACTCGTCCTCTTTGGGCTGCCAGACTTCCCACACGCGGCCGACCAGCTCCGGGCCGGGCTTGAGGACCTTCTTGCCCGGCTCCCAGCCGGACGGCGTGACCTCCTTGCCGCCCGTCGCGCGCACGTGCTGGTACGCCTTGATCTGCCGCAGGGTCTCTGAGATCTTGCGTCCCACCGGCGGTGTCAGGACTTCCATCGCCTGGACCACGCCGTCGGGGTCGATGATGAACCGGCCGCGGATGTTGACCCCGGCGTCCTCGTCGTACACGCCGTAGGCCTTGCCCAGGTTCCCCGCCGCGTCCGCGATCATGGGGAACGGGATGCCGCCGTCAGTCATCTTGGAGAGCTCGTTTTCGTCCCACATCTTGTGGACGAACTGGGAGTCCACGCTGACGGAGAGGACCTCCACGCCCAGCGCCTGGAACTCCGCATTCTTCTCGGCGACCGCCGAGATCTCCGTAGGTCAGACGAAGGTGAAGTCGCCCGGGTAGAAGCACAGGACCACCCATTTCCCGAGGTAGTCAGACAGCTTGACCTTGGTGAACGAGCCGTTGTGGTAGGCGGGCGCCTCGAAGTCTGGCGCCGCGCGGCCGACCATGACACTCACACGTTTCTCCTTGGCTCCTCCGTTGTCCGGCGCGGCCTCCTGGGGCGCCGGCTTCTCGCCCATCACCGAACCGGTCGGGCGAGCACATCCGATGTCGTCGTCCGCCATGGGCTTCCTCCTCTCCACGCCCTCATGGGCGTCCCCGGTCCGCTCGTGGCGCCCTGGCCGCGAAGACCCGCGTACGGCAGTGAGGTGCCCGGCGGGGACTCGAGCGGCGGGTGCACCGAGCTCGGGAGCTCGAGCGGCTTTAGCACAACCCTACCCCGCCGGACGGCACTTGGCACTTCGGCACGCCGCGTGTACGAGCGGTCGAGCATCTGCGACCCGTACGGTGCGTCGTGCAACTGTTCGACCTGCGCGCGACGCGCTACGGTGCAGACATGGACACTCCGACACGAGACACCCGCTCGTGGCCATGGCCCGTCGCGCAGAAGGAGCTGGAGGCGCTGCAGCGGCGGCTCGCCACGGCCGCCGACGAGCTCGATCCGTGGACACCGGGGTCCGCCGCCGACCTGACGCGGCTCACGGCAGCCGCAGTGTTCGCCGCCTTTCCGCGGGGGGAGGGCGGGCCGGGCGCGGCGGGCCAGCCCGTGGTTGCGGCCGCCGTGCTGTGGCGGGGGGGCCGCATCCTGGACCGGCACGTGGTGCGCGGGCTGAGCGGAGGGCCCTACGCGGCGGGGCTGCTCGCCCTGCGCTGCGGGGCGCTGCTGGAGGCCGCCGTGCTGGGCCTCTCACGGCAGCCCCGCGTCGTCCTCGTCAACGCCACCGGTCGCGACCACCCACGCCGGGCCGGCCTCGCCCTGCATCTCGGCGCGCGACTCGGGCTGCCCTCCGTCGGCGTCACCAACCGGGTACTCCTCGGAGAGCACGAAGAGCCGGGGGACGAGCGCGGTTCCAGCACACCGCTGCTCGTGGCCGGCGAAACGGTCGGGTACGCCGTCCGCACCCGCGCCGGCGCCCGTCCCGTCCTGGCGCACGCGGCCTGGCGAACGCCACCCGAGGTCGCGCGCGACGTGCTGCTGGCCCTGTCCGCGCGCTGGCGCACCCCCCGCCCCCTGAGGGCGGCGCGCACGCTAGCGCGGACCGCCAGGGCCGCCGGCGCACCCCCCGCCGAAGACGGCTTCTGACGGCCGCGCGTCGCACGTCAGCAACAGCGTCGCCCGCTAGTCACGCCCGCTCGGGGCACATTCGGGATAGGCCACGAATCCGGAGGAGGTGCCCAATGTGGCTCTGGATCATCCTGCTGATCCTCGTCATCATCGTCTTCGGACTCGGCTTCATCATCAAGTGGTTGTTCTACATCGCGGCCGCGCTCTTCATCCTCTGGCTCATCATGCTGCTGGTGAATCGCGTCCGCGCATGACCGTGAAGGGAGGGATCGACCGTGATCAGTGAAGAACTGGCGTTCGTCGCCCTGGCAGGCGAGAGCGTCTCGTATTCACATGCGGTGCTCATCGAGACACCGCAGGGATGGCACCTGGAGCTGGAAGACGTCCCGGCCGACAGCTGTCCCTTCTTGGAGGGCGAGTGCGACGTGACGTTCGACACGTGGGAGGGCGACCGCTACTCGGGCTCCGTCACCGCCAGCTACAAGAGCGAGGAGCCTACCTACCTCGTGCTCACCGGATTGGGAGAGCTGGAGAGAAGCTCCATGTCCGGCAAGACCTGACGTGGTCCACGCGGCCCCGGCGACGCCGGGGCCGCGTGGACCCAGGTACATGTGTCTAGAGGGGGCTGGTGAACCGCCTGCGCCCGCCGATGCTCAGTGACGGAGAGGCCCTGGAGAGGGGCAAGGGCAAGGAGCATCACGGTGAGCAGGCGTCACAGGTGTGATCGGCGGGCCCTGCACGGTGGAGGCCGCACGTGAAGCGGTGGACGGAGTCCGTCCTCGTGGTTTGTGCGGCCTGCGTCGCGTTGGCGCTCTGGCTGGTCCCGGATACAGGGGCCGGCCTGCTCGGCATCCTCCTCTTCGGGCTCGTCGTGCTCACTGCGCTGTCGCGGCGACGAGCCATCGATGCGACGCTGGAGTCGCTCAATGCCGCGCACCGCGAGCAACTCGAGAGCGAGCGGCGGTACCGCGCCCTGTTCGACGCCTGCAGCGACGTGATCCTGGTCCACCGCTTCGAGGACGACGGGCGTCCGGGCCAGATCGTCGAGGTCAACGAGGCAGCCTGCCTCGCGCTCGGCTACTCCCGGGCCCAGCTGCTCTCCATGAAGGCCGACGACGTCCTGGCGCCGGAGGCGCGCGGCCAGGTCCGCGAGCGCGCCATCGCGCTGGCAGATGCCGGTACGCTCGCCTACGAGACGGTGCAGATGTCGAGCGATATGCAGCGGATGCCGGTCGAGGTCACGGCGCGGATCGTCGACATCGAAGGTCGTCGACTCTGCCTCACCGTCAGCCATAGCATCGCCGCCCACAAGGAGCTCGAGGAGTTCCTCCGCAGCCTCACCGACGTGGATGAGCTGACCGGACTTCTCAACCGACGGGGGTTCTTCGTCAAGGTCGAGGAGATGCGGCGCAAGGCCAAGCGGACCGGCAGACAGGTGCTGCTCACCTACATAGATCTGGATGGCCTGAAGCGCGTCAACGACGAGCGAGGTCACTCGGAGGGCGACAGGCTGCTCGTCGCCACCGCGGACGTGCTGCGCGCCGCCTTCCGCCAGCAGGACGTAGTGGCGCGGCTCGGTGGCGACGAGTTCGTGGCCATGGCCCTGCTGGGCCGCCGCCACGACGAGCAGCTGGACTGCAGGGCCATCGAGATGCGCCTCGAGCAGGCCGTCAGGGCCAAGCACGAGGAACTCGGCGACCTGTACGACTTCTCGGTGAGCTTCGGCTCGACCGTGGCGAACCACGTCCAGCTCGCTCAAATCGACGACCTGCTGGCGCGAGCGGATCAGCAGATGTACAAGGCCAAACGCGCCCGGCGGCGCAAGCGGGCGCCGGCCAAGGAGTCCTGACGCCGGCGTTGAGCTCGTCCTGACACAGCAGCGAAACCTTCCCTGACGCGGCAGTCAGATCATTCCGTGACCGGAGCCCGGATCGACGCACACGACCGGCGGGTGTGCGGCGGCCGCACCGCGGGGAATCCACGGAGAAGGCACTCCCGCTCATGACCACACCGACCCCCGACAGCCACAGCAGCGACGCTCCGCGTCGGCCTGCGTCCGCCGAGCCGACGAACGGCGGCTGGGCGACGCCCCACGGGCGCCGCCAGCTCTTCGTGGTGGCCGCCGCCGACTTCACCGTGTGGGCCGGCGGCGGCGCGATCTTCCCGTACCTGCCGGTCTTCCTCCAGGACGAGGCGGGCGCCTCCCTCTGGTGGATCGGCGTGATCGCCGCCGCCTACTTCGTCGGCGTATTCACCGTCTCGCCGTTTTCGGGACGTCTGAGCGACAGGATCGGGCGCAAGCCCATGCTGGTGGGCGGCACGCTGGCCTACGGCCTGTCGACGCTGCTCTTCATCACGACGACGGAGCCCGCCCTCTTCGTGCTCTTCCGCCTGCTCGAGGGCATGAGCGTGGCGCTCATCGTCCCGGCCGGGCAAGCCTTCATCGCCGAGATCACCACGGACCGCAACCGCAGCCAGGCGTACGGCTGGTGGACCTCGGCGCAGTTCGGCGGTCTTCTGATAGGGCCGGCGCTGGCCTGGCCGCTCTACGAAGTCGGCGGCGGCCAGGGCCTGTGGGCCTTCTACAGCATCTTCATCTTCGGGTCCGCCCTCTCGCTTGCGGCCGCGGTGGGACTGGCCCTGCTCATCCGGGAGCCCGAGCACGCGGCACGGGCGCGCCGGGAGGTCGTCGCGCGCCCGCCCGTCCGCAGCCTGCTGACGAGGCCGGTCGTGGCGATCCTCATCGTCGTCGCCACGGCCGAGTTCACGATGGGTGCCTGGGAGGTGATCTGGAGCATCTGGCTCGACTCCCAGGGCAAGTCGTTCGCCTTCATCGGGATCACGTGGATCGCCTTCAGCGCGCCGATGCTGCTGTCGTTCGTCGGCGGCCGGCTCGCGGACCGGCACAGCCGGTTTGCGATCATGGTCGCCGGGTTCACCGTCCAGGCCGTGGTGTGGTTCGCCTTCTCCCTGACGACCATCTCATGGGTCTACGTCGCCGCGCTGGTCGTCGGCGGTCTCGCCTTCGCGCTCGCGTTCCCCGCCAAACAGGCGCTGCTGGTCCAGGTGAGCCCAGCCCGCTGGCTGGGAAGCGTGCAAGGCATCGAGCAGACGTCCATGCAAGGCGCCGCCTTCGTCGGTACGCTCGTCGCCCCGCTCGTGTACGGCGCCATCGGCGGCTGGATCTTCGCCGTGTGCGGCGCCGTCGCCCTGGCCGGCGTGGCCGTGGCAGGGCCGATCCTGGCCCGCGAATGGCCGTGCATCCGCGCCGGCGCCCGGAGCTGCGTCGCACAGCCTGATGACGCAGCCACATTGGGTGCCGGCGCGCCCGCCGCCGGGACGGCAGATGCCGCTTCGATCGCGCCTGTGCCGGCGGAGGCCGCGGCGATGCCGGACGCACCCGCCGAGGCCGACGCGCGCTGACGCCGTCGGTCGCCGGCGGCCGGATCATCGTCCCGATGGCGAGTCCGCCCGTCGGCCCCGCCCGGGAACGATCGACGGCCACAGGCGCGGCCCCGAGGGCAAGCACCAAAGGTAGGCACCGCACACAAGGAGGGTGAGATGTTCTTCGACGGCTGGTTCCCGGTCCTGCGTGTGCTCGTCGTCGGTGCCCTGGCGTATGCCGGGCTGGTCGTCGTGTTGCGGGTGACCGGCAAACGGACGCTCTCCAAGATGAACGCGTTCGACCTCATCGTGACCGTCGCACTGGGCTCCACCCTCGCCACCATCCTACTCTCGTCACAGGTCGCCCTGGCGACCGGCCTTGCCGCCTTCGCGTTGCTGGCCGCCCTGCAGTACGTGGTGGCGTGGGCATCCGTGCGCTCGGCGAGCGTGAGACGGATGGTCAAGGCGGAGCCTCGCCTCCTGTTCCATGACGGCTCGTTCCTGGACTCCGCCATGCAGGCCGAGCGCGTGACGCAGGGGGAGATCCTGCAGGCGATACGCAACGCAGGCGTGGCGTCCGTAGACCAGGTCGCCGCAGTGGTGCTCGAGACGGACGGCACCCTCAACGTGATCGAACGCACCCGAGGGGAGCAGACGTCGCTGCGAGACGTCGCGTAGTCCGTCGCCCCCGCTCGTGCCGCGATGGCGCCGACGCCGTCGGGGAGCGCCGGCAGCTCGACGCGTCCCGGCGCCGGCGTCGTGACACCCCGGGGCGTCAGGCGGGAAAGACTAGAGGACTGCGACCAGTGAGGGACCATGCGACCTTCTTCCGAAACCAGCTCCGGCATCCGTGGTGCCGGTCCCGCAGAGGGAATCGACCACCGACTCGAACGGGACGGAGCCGTGTGGGCAGCCCGAGACGGCCGCGTCCGGACCGACGGCGGGCCCGCCCAGACCGATGCCGCCGTCCCCGGCGCCGACGGCCACGCTCCGGCAGGCGACGGGCAACCGCTCCTGACGGCCGGCGAGGCGGCGGAGATCGCCTCTCGCGCCGGCCTCGTCGCCCGCAACATCGCCTCGGTCATCCTGGGCAAGGAGCACGTGATCCGCTCCTGCGTGATCGCGCTCCTGGCCGGCGGTCACCTGATCGTGGAGGACTACCCGGGCGTCGGCAAGACGCTCCTCGCCAAGACGCTTGCCCGCTCCGTCGGCGGCCGCTTCTCCCGCATCCAGTTCACGCCCGACCTCCTCCCCAGCGACGTCACCGGCGTCAACGTGTTCGACCAGCACAGCACCCGGTTCGAGTTCCGCCCCGGTCCGGTGTTCGCCAACGTGGTGCTGGCCGACGAGATCAACCGCGCCTCGCCCAAGACCCAGGCGAGTCTGCTGGAGTGTATGGAGGAGGGACAGGCGACGGTGGACAACGTCGCCCACCACATCGCTCCGCCGTTCATGATCGTGGCCACGCAGAACCCCGTGGAGTACGAGGGCACCTATCCCCTGCCCGAGGCGCAGCTCGACCGGTTCATGATGCGTGTCAGTCTCGGCTACCCCGCCGTGGAGGCGGAGGAGTCCATCCTGGACTCGCAGACGTCCGGCGACCCGTACGCCGCCCTTCAGCCGGTGATGCAGGCCGCCGACGTGCTTGCGTTGCAGCAGTCCGTGCTGCGCGTACGCGTGACACCCGAGATCCGCCGCTACGTGGTCGACCTTGTCGCCGCGACGCGGGACCATCGCGAGATCTACCTGGGCGCCAGCCCTCGGGCCGGCATCGCGTTGCTGCGCGCGGCGAAGGCGAGTGCCGTGCTGAGCGGCAGGGACTACGTGGTGCCGCAGGACGTCAAGGAGCTTGCCGCCCGCGTGCTCGCCCACCGGATCATCCTCTCGGCGGACATGAGCGGGCGCGCGGAGGTCTCCGAGGCGGTGATCGGCCGCGTGCTCACGGAAGTGCCAGTTCCGGGACCGGGGCGATGACGCGTCCCACGACACGCGGCCTGGCGCTGCTGGGGATCGCGGGCCTCACGTATGTGGCCGCCCGCGTGCTCGGCACCTGGGAGCTCTACCTCATCGCGCTCGCGTTCGCCGCCATGAGCGCCGTCGCATGGGTCCTCGTGCACTCCGGCTCGCGGCGGCTGGCCGTGCAGCGCAGCGCCACGCCCGAAGAGCCCGTCGCGGGGGACCTCGTCTCCTTCTCGTTCCGTGTTCGTTCGGGACGCCGGATGCCCGGGCTGGCGGTCTCGCTCGAGGGCGCCACCGGCGGCCTCCTCGACGACGCGGGACCGGTGGCCGTGGACGTCGCCGGCGCGGACGGGGGCGTCGGAGGGGCGGGCCCGTGGACCGCCCGTCGCGGCGTCCATCGCCTCCCGCCCTTCACCGCCGTGGTCGAAGACCCGCTGGGGCTCGCCCGTGCCCGCCTGTCGACGGGCGAGCCCCTGCGTCTCACGGTCGTTCCCAGGCTCGACGAGCTCGCCTCGTGTGCGCCCTGCGGAGCCGATGGTCTGCGGCTCGGTACGGGCCGCAGGCGTCTCCCAACGCGGGACGCGTGGGAGTTCCGAGGCATCCGGCCGCACGATCCGGGCGAGCCGCTCAACCGCGTGGACTGGAAGTCCACGGCCAAGACCGGAAGCCTGATGCTGCGCGAGATGGAGGCCGCCGCCGAGGACGATCTCACCGTGCTGCTCAGCGGCGCCGGCATCTGCAGCACCGGGTCCGACGACGCCGGGTTCGAGGAGGCGGTGCGTGTCTCGGGCTCCATGGCGGCGTTCACCCTGCGCGCAGGGCATGCCGTGACGCTGCTCCTGCACGACCAGGACTGGCGGCCGGTGCGCCTCGCTCCGGACATGGCGGGCAGGCGGCGTCTGCTCACCGTGCTGGCCGAAGCGGAGCGCGGAGCACCGCTCCGTCTCGGGCGGTCACTGCAGGCCATCTACGCCGGTCGCGCGAGCACGACCGGCCGCCTCCTCGCAGTCGTCGTCCTCTGCCTCGACCAGGACCTGGTGAGCGCCCTGACCAGGCTGCGCCGGCACGGCGCGTCCATCTCCCTCGTCCACATCGACCTCGCCTCGAAGGATGCTCTGACATCGGTGGCGGGCGAAGCGACGGACGGCGACGGTCTGACGGCGGCGCTCACGGCGGTGGGGGTGCGCTACGTGCGCCTGCGCCCGGGTGACGATCTGCGCGCGGCCCTGACGGCGCGGCCGCCGCGCGCGCCGGCGAGGGCCGTATGAACAGGCTGCGCACGCCGCTCTATACCCTGTGTTTCGCGACGCTGGCCGCCCTCGCCACCGTCGTGGCCGCGAGGGTCGCGGACCCGACCGTCGTGCCCATCCTTCTGGCGGCCGTCGTCGCCGGCACGCTCGCTGCCGCGCCCGGCCTGTTGCGTCCCCGCGCCTGGCCGGTCGCCCTCCTCCTCCTGCCGCTGGGCGCCTACCTGCTCAGCCGCGCGCAGATCCCTTTGCCGCCCGAGACCGTCGGCGCGAGCGCTCACCTCGCCTTCTATGCCGGGGAGGCGCAGGCCGGCGCGGTGGCCTACGCCCGGGACATCTTCCCGCTCGACGTCGCCGGCAAGGACGACCTGCGGCTCCTGCTGTCACTCGTCGTCTACGGATCGGTCTGGGTGGCGGCGTTCTTCGCGCTGAGCCTGCGGCGACCGCTGCCGGGTATCGTCATCCTGCTGGTCCTGGCAGGGTTCGGATTCACGGTGGACAGGACGACGGGCGATCTGCTGCCGGCGCTGGCTTTCGTCGCACTCGCCGGCAGTGTGCTCGTCGTCTCGCGTGCCGTCAGGCTGCGGCGCCTGCGGGCCACGGAGGCCCTCGTCGGTGGGGTGACCGTCGTCCTCGCGGCGGCGTTCGCACTCTCCTTCATGGGAGCGACCGCCGTCGAGGCCGGCAAGCCGCTCAGGGACTGGCGCGAGTGGGACCTCAACGTGCCGGGATCGAACGCCCTCCGCTTCAACTTCATGCAGAACTACCCGCGACTGCTCGATCCCAGCAACGACAGGCCGGTGATGCGCGTGCGGTCGCCGGTCTCCAGCTACTGGCGAGCAAACGTGCTGGACGAGTTCACGGGCACACTCTGGCGCCGTTCCCTGCCGGACGGAGGCGACCTGCGCGCCGGCGTCTCCGGCGATATGTGGGTGTATGAGATCCCCACGCCCGAGACGCTCCCGCCGGGCAGACTGGTGACACAGCGGTTCGAGATCCGAAGCACCGTCGTCGACAGGCTCCTCGTCGGAGGCTGGGCGACCCAGGTGCGCACGCGGGAGCCGCTGACGCTGCGGGCGGCAGACTCCTCGGCGATAGCGGTCGCGCCCATCGAAGGCCCGTCGCTCGACTACACGGTGCAGGCCGTGGTGCCCGACCTCGAGCCCGGCGACCTGCAGGACCGCGGGCGCCTCTATCCGGCGGAGGTCTCCGCCCGCCATCTCGCACTGCCGTTCCCGGCGCGCGAGGTGGACGGCCGCCTGCTCTCCGAGGGGGAGTGGCGGACTGCGGCGGTCTCAATGCCGGCCGGGCGAGAGTGGGCCGGGCTCTACGGACTCAACGAGCGCATCGTCGGGGATGAGACGGACCCGTACCGGATCGCGCTGGCCGTGGAGCAGTACCTGCGCTCCTCTTCGCTGTACACCTTGCGCCCGCCGGCGACGCGGTACGACTCGCCGTACGCGGCGTTCCTCTTCGCCACCCGTCAAGGGTACTGCCAGCACTTCGCGGGCGCGATGGCCGCCATCCTCCGTTTCAACGGCATCCCGGCGCGCGTCGTGCTCGGGTTCACCAGTGGGACGGAGGAACAGAGTGGGGTGTGGGCGGTGTCGAGCAACGACGCGCACGCATGGGTCGAGGCGTACTTCCCCGGCACCGGCTGGGCACCCTTCGACCCGACGCCCGGCCGGAGCCTCCCGTCGACCGACAGCCCGCCGACCAGCGGCCCGGGCGCGGCCGCGGCG
>DAIQNY010000053.1:0-16463 GCA_036788155.1 Actinomycetota bacterium
TGACCTGCACGTGGTTCTCGCTCGGCTGGTCGAAGGTGCTGGCCACGACCGTGCCCTTCACCGAGCGCTGCATGTCCGTGACCTCCTCGGGCCGCTCGTCGACGAGCAGCACGAACAGGTCGACCTCGGGGTTGTTGCCGGCTATGGAGTTGGCCAGCTTCTTGAGGATGGTCGTCTTGCCCGCCTTGGGTGGGGACACGATGAGGCCGCGCTGGCCCTTGCCGATGGGGCACAGCAGGTCCATGATGCGCGCCGCAGTGTCGTGCTCGTCGGTCTCGAGGCGCAGACGCTGCTGCGGGAACAGCGGCGTGAGCTGCTCGAACACCGGGCGCTTGCGCGCGGTCTCGGGGTCGATGCCGTTGACGCCGTCGATCTTGAGCAGGGCGTTGTACTTCTCGTTGTCCTTGGGCTCGCGTACCTGACCGGCCACGAGGTCGCCGCGACGCAGACCGAAGCGACGGATCTGGCTGAGGCTCACGTACACGTCGCGGTCGCCCTGGGTGAAGCCGCTCGTGCGCAGGAACCCGAAGCCGTCCGGGAGTACGTCCAGGATGCCCGTGCACGGGATTGAAGGCCGGTCGTCGCGCTGCTGGTCGCCGCCGCCCTGGCGCTGCTTGTCGCGCCCGCGGCGGCCCTTCTTGCCCTGGCGCTGCTGCTGACCCTGCTGCTGGCCGCCGCCCTGCTGCTGGCCCTGCTGGCCCTGCTGCTGGCCGCCCTGCTGCTGCGGACGGTCGCCGGCCGGCTTGGCTTCGGCCGGCGCCTCGGTCCCGGGGGCCTGCGCAGTGCCGGCGCCGGCGGAAGCCGGCTGGGCCTGGTCGGCACCCGGGGCGCCAGGAGCCTCGGCGGCGGGAGCCGCAGGGGACACCGCTGGAGCCGGCGGCGAAGGGGCCGGCGCTTCGGTCGGCGGGGGAGCCGCCTCGACGGACTTCTCCGCGGCCGGCGCTGCGGCCGTGACAGGCGGGGCGGCCGACGGGGCGCCGGCAGACTTCTCGCCGGCAGGCGCCTCGGCGGGCTTCGCGCCGGCGGCCTCGGCAGCCGGCGCCCCGGCGTCCTTGGCCTTGGCGGTCTTCGCCTTGGACGCCCGTGCCGGCTTCTCGGCCGGCTTCTCCGCCTTCTCGGCCGGCGCGGAGGCGGTCTCGACGGCGGGCGTGCTTGGAACGGTCATCTGGTCTGTCTGTTCTTCAGTGCTCATGGGCTCCCGGGACTCCTGGCATCGGAGGCGCGACACGGGCAGAGGTCACGCCGGGGAGATGCCGTACGAGTAAGTGGATGGTGCGACTGGAAGGCGGGTCCGTCGGACCCCGGTGGCAAGTATGTCATACCGCGCAAGAGATTCCCAGTAACCTCGTGGACGGCGGTCGTGGGACGAGACCCGCAGCGGGACTGCCGCGGGGACCGGAGATATGCCTAGTCTATCGGACGCAGGCGCCGGAACTGAAGCTTCGTCAGGCCTCGTCCACCCGGCGCAGGATCGTGCCGAGCACCTCGCTCAGGTTGTCGTCGAGGCTGGGCCCGTCGATCACCGGCACACCGAGCGTCTGAGCACGTCCCACCATGTACTTCTGGATGCGGCGGATCTCGGCGAAATGCTCGAGGTACCGCCGCAGCGGACGGATGCCGCCGGTCTCCCATTCGCGCACCGTGAAGTTGCCGCGATGCCGCTCCTTGTCGGCGACCGCCAGCATGAACTCCAGCACGATCGCGTCCCCCCAGTGGGAGCGATCCAGGTACCCGGGCACCAGGTGGACGCCCTCGACGACCATTCGCTGCGCCTCGTCGATGCCGCGACGGACGAGCGCCTCGATGCCGACCGAGACGGCCTTGGTCTGCTCGATGAAGCCCATCTTGCTGAGGTCGGTCTCGCGCGGCACGGGCACGCGCACCGCCGACGCCGCGTCGAAGGACGAGGTGTGGATGGCCGGCATGAGCTCGGGAGCGAAGAACGCCCGCATGGTCTGACGGACCATGTCGGTGCCGATCACGCGGGTGATGCCGAGACGATGGGCAAGCTGCGTGGCCAGCGTGCTCTTGCCGACGCCGGTGGCGCCGCCGATGAGGATGATGAGCGGCGTCTCCAGGCGGCGCAGCTTCTGCCACTGGCGGAAACGCTCGATGAGCACGTCACCGCGCTCCGGCCCGAGCTGGTCGCGAGCTATCTCCTGGAGGTCGGCGAGGGTGAGGGCCGCCGGCCCGCGGCGCCGCAGGCGCCGCTCCACGGCGGCCGCCACGTTGTACGCGTGCTCGGGCGCGAGCCCCGTGGACATGAGCGACTGCGCCATGAGCCCCTTGCTGAACGGCGCCTGTTCGTTCTCGTCGATGAGCGGGATCTCGTGGTGCTCGCTCATCGGCGCCCCGCGTCCCCTTCGGCGCCTGCCGCCGGATCCGTCCCCGCGGCGCGCGCCGCGAAGCGGCCCGCGGCCAGCGTCGCGAGCCGGTCGACGGTCGCGCCCAGGTCGCCCTCGAGCGCCACGGGTTCGTTGTCGCAGTACACGAGCTCCCTGCCGGCGGCCTCGGCCGCCTCGGCGACCACGTCCACGGCCGCCGCCTTGATCTCGGTGAGGAACACCTCCGCGAGCCCGGCGGCACGCTCCACGGCCTCGTGGAGCCGGCGGCGGTCCGCGAGGTCGCAGGAGACGAGCACGACCTCGGCGCCGTGGTCCTCGGCGAGAGCCGAGGAGAGCGTCGGCGCCGCCGCCTCCGGCGCGGTGGTGAAGAAGGCCACGCGACGACCACGGACCGGCTGCGCCGGCCGCGGCCGGAACACTGTCGGCACCACCTCGAGCCCGGGCCGGACCGCGCGTGCGGCCGCCGCGACCGCGCGAACCTCGCCGGGCTCCGCGAACGGCGGTTCGCACTGCGTGAGCACCAGAGCGTCGCTCAAGAGCAGGCGATAGGTGCCGAGGAAGCCCGCCACGTAGTCCGCCGGCTGTCCCGCCCCCGCGACGCACAGCGCGGCGTCCGCGATCACCGGCGGTACCACGGCTCCGCTCCCTTCGATCACCGCCAGGGCGGCGCCGCGCCCGTCGAGCAGCGGCATCGCCTCACGGACGTTGTCGTCGAACGGCATGCCGGCCAGCCCCCCGCCGCAGCGCCGGCAGCCCACGGCGGTCACGCCGGCGAGGACGGCATCCTCGTAGCAGTCGCTGGCCGCGTGGCGGCCGGCGCGGGAGGCGGCCAGCAGATCGGCGGGGCCAAGCCGTTCGCCGTGGATGAGCTCGGGCTCGGGAGGCCCGCCGCGGCCCATGGCGAGCACCACGACGCCGCCGTCCGCCCGCAGGGCGGCGTCCAGCCGCCGCGTGAGCCAGCCGCTCACGGCGGTCTTGCCGACGCGCTTGCCGGTGCCGATGACGCCGAGCGCCGGCGTCGCCGCAAGCCGAGCGAACGCCTGCGGCCGCACCTCCGTGTCCGAGGCCATATAGGCGGCGCCCTCCGCGAGCGCCGCGCTCATGAGCAGGAAGCGCTCGCGGTAGCCCACCACCGGTTCGTCCGAGAGGTCGACGAGGACGTCGGCGCGCGCCGCGCGCAGCGCGGCGCGCACGCCCTCGAGCACCTCGTGCGGGGATGCGGACCGCGGCTCCACCGCGTCGAGCCGCGAGACCCCGATCTCGGCGGCGAGGACGGCCAGCCCCTCGGCCTCGCCGCCGCGCAGCTTCTCGGTGCCGCCGGCGAAGATGCCGCCCGCCACCGAGTACCCGCCGCCGAGGCGCGCCACTGCGGCGGCGACCACGGGAGGGTAGTGTTCGCCGTCGACGAGCACGACTGCGCGCGGGCGGTGAGTGCTTATCGACTCTCCTCCTTGGGCACCGGGCAGATGTACTTGTCGAACGACGCGGTGGACGGTACGAAGTCGATCAGCGTCTCCTCGCCGTGGAACGGGTACTTGCGCGACACCTGCACCCGGTCGTCCTCGATGCGGATGAGGTTGTAGCACGCCTTGGTGTTGCCCCGCAGGCGCAGTGAGGCGCACGTCCCGGCGTTGACTACGAACAGGCGCTCCAGACGCCAGGCGTACGGCACGTGCTTGTGACCGGAGAGGACGAGGTTGACCCCGCACTCCTGCAACACCTCGAGGAGGTCGCCGGCGTCGAGTGCCATGCTGCGCTCCCGCCCGGTGCCGGGGATGGGCAGGACGTGGTGGTGCAGCATGAAGATCCGAAACGACGCGGGCTGGGCGAACTCCTCCCTCAGGAAGTCGTACCGGGCCCGCCCGATCTGCCCGTAGTCAAGGTCGGGCTCCGACGAGTCGAGAGCGACGATCTGCACGCCGTCCATGGTGACCGTCTGCCAGCGCGGCCCGATCAGCTCCTCGAAGTGGACGTACCCGACGTTGCGCGCGTCGTGGTTGCCGGGCACCACGATGCGCGGCGCCTGGATGCGCTCCAGGTACTCCTTGGCGGTAACGTAGTCCGGACGGAACCCCATCTCGGTGAGGTCGCCGGTGCACAGCACGATGTCGGGGCGCAGCTCGTTGATCTCCACCACGACCCGGTCCATGAGACTCGGGACGAAGTAGGGCGAGCCGGCGTGGATGTCGCTGATGTGTGCGATGGTGAGCTCGGTCATGAGACCCTCCTCACGGTCGCGCGATGCGGCGTCACTCTACCACCACGATCCGGCCGGGTCCCTGCTTGTCGAGCACCGAGAAGCTGGTCTGGCCACCCTCGCGTCGGAAGCGGAGACGCATGGTGGTGCGGCCCACCAGGAGGTTGCTCACCGTGACCTCGCCCAGCCAGCGCGGCAGGACCGGGTTGTGGACGTAGACGATGTTCTCCTCAGCCTGCGCGTAGATGCCCAGCATGGCCTGCAGCACGAGGAACAGGGCGGCCGCCGAGTTGGCGTCGGGGGAGCAGGCCATCGGGAAGGAGACGGGGCGGTCGGACGCCTGCCGCGTGAGGCCGCACATCATCTCCGGCAGACGCGAGTACTCGTGCGCTCCGGCCGCCTCGACCAGCGCCCAGGCGAGGCGGTTGGACTCCTGCACGTAGCCGTGCTTCTTCAGGCCGTTCGCGATCAGCGCCGTGTCGAACGGCCACACGGCGCCGTTGTAGAAACTCACCGGGTTGTAGCCGCGCGACTCCTTGCTGAGCGTGCGGATGCCCCAGCCGCTGAACATATCCGGCGCCATGAGCCGGCGGACCACGGCCGGGATGTGCTCCGCCGCCACGATCCGCGACCAGAGCGCGTGGCCGATGGTCGAGCTGACCGCCTTGACCTGGCGCTTGCCGCCGTCGAGCGCCAGGGCGAAGTAGCCCTCGTCCTCCATCCAGAAGCGCTCGTTGAAGGCGCGCTTGAGGCGCGCCGCAGCGAGCGCGAGCCGCTCCGCCCGCTCAACGTCGCCGAGCTGCCCGTACACGGAGGCGAGACGTCGCTTCGCGTAGTACACGTAGCCCTGCGTCTCGGCCAGGGCGATGGGCCCCTCGGCAAGGGTACCGTCGGCGTGCATCACGGCGTCCTGCGCGTCGCGCCAGCCCTGGTTGCGGAGCCCGACGCGCGAGCGGCGCTCGTACTCCACGAACCCGTCGCCGTCGGCGTCGCCGGGGCCGTCGATCCAGGCGAGCGCCGCGTCCACCGCGGACGTCCGCTGTTCGAACCCGTCCAGGTCCCCGGTCCACACGGCCAGCTCCGCCACCAGCAGCAGCCAGAGCGCGGTGGAATCCACGGAGCCGTAGTAGGGGGTGTGCGGCACGGCGCGGATGGCGGCGAGCTCGCCGCGCCGCAACTCGTGCATGATCTTGCCCGGCTGCTCCTCGCGGAAGGAGCTGTCGACGGCGCCCTGCTGCCGGGCGAGGAACGTGACCGCCGCCCGGGCCCAGCGCAGGTCCAGCAGGAGTGTCTCGAGGCCCACGAAGGACATCTCACGGCCGAACGGCGCGACGAACCAGGGGAGGCCGGACAGCGGCACGCGCTGGCCGTCGATCATGGTGGAGAGCAGCCGCAGGTCCTCCTGCCCGCGTCGCAGGACCCGGTTGACCAGCTCGTTGTCGGTGTAGACCCCGGTCGCCTCGGACTCCCAGCTCTCGTGCTCGTGTCGCAGGGCGCCGATGCGCTCGTTGAACTCTCCCCCAGCCTCGCCGGGGGCCCCCGGGCCGATCACCTGGATGTCGTACCGGATGAACGCCCTCTCCCCCGCCGGCAGCCGCAGACGGAACCGGGCGCGTCCCTGCTTGAGCGATTCGGGGCGGTCGTGGAAGCGCACCACGGTCTGCCGCGTGACGTCGTCCAGCCCCAGATACGACAGGGTGAGCGAGACGTCGTCCACCTTGGGGGCGAGGCGCGAGCCGCGGCGGCGGCGCCGGCTGCCGCGCACTTCGAACAGGTCGGCGAAGTCGGCGTCGAAGTGGAGATCGAGGACCAGTTCCACTTCGCGATGGTGGTAGTTGCGCACGCGCAGCAGTTCGTACAGACGGTCCGAGAGGAAGCGCGTCCGGCGGACGTGCAGCGTGGCCTGCGGCAGCACGTGCCCGTCCGCGGTGCGCGCCTCGAGGTTGGTGAGCTCGACGGTCGCCGCGTATCCTCGCCCGGCGCCGGCGCTGAGCAGCACCGGCTGACGCCCGGCGATGGTGAGCTCGTACCGGCTCAGGTAGCGGGTGTCGCGGTAGTAGAGCCCGAGGGCGGAGTTCTCGGTGCCGGGCACCTGCCCGAGCTCATTGGTGTAGAGAAACAGGTCGCCCTCTTTGATCGCGAGGCGCGCGGCGCGCCCGCCGCTCATGACGTACCGCTCGGCGCTCGTGGTCGCCACGACGGGCTCGTCGCCGAGCCTGTCGCGCGCGCCCGCCGGGGCACGCTCACGTGCGCCCGGCGTGCGGTCCGGTTGTTCCTGGCGTGGACTCATCCCCGGGCCGCTCCCTCCGCGGTCTGCCGTGTCGGCGTCCGCCGGAGCGGCGACGCCACCGGGCGGTTCTTACCCCGTCGCCTCGAGGAACAGCCGCATCAGCGCCGCGCCGCTCTCGACGATCAAGCCTGTCATCACGGCCTGGGTCTCGCCGTACGCCATGGCGCCGCCGCCGCCGGCGCCCGGCAGCGGGTCGCTGATGACGAACGGCACCGGGCCGGAGGCGTGGGTCCGCGTGCGGAGGGGCGTGAGGTGGTCGGGGACCACCAGCACCCCCGGGCGCGGCCCCGACGCCATGATCGGCGCCAGCACCTCGGCGTCCACGTGCTCGATGGCGCGGACCTTCTCGTTCAGGTCGCCCATATGCCCCGCCTCGTCCGGGGACTCGACGTGGATCCACACGATGTCGTGGTCCTCGAGCGCGCGAAGGCCGGCGGCGGCCTTGGCCGAGTAGTCGGTGTCCAGACCGCCGGTCGCGCCGGGCACGTCGATCACGTCCAGCCCGGCGAGCCTGCCGATGCCGCGCACCAGGTCGACGGCGCCGACCACCGCGCCGCTCAGGCCATAGTGGTCGTGGAAGGGCGAGATGTCGGGCGCCGTGCCCTCACCCCAGAACCAGGCGCTCGTGCCCGGGCGGACGCCGTCGAGCACGGCGTCGGCGGCGTCCTGCAGCGCGGCCAGCTCCGCCGCCGGCGTACCCTCGCCGGCCGCACCGACGGCTTCGCCCGGCCGGTGGCCGGCCACCGGCCGTTCGAGGATGTCGTGCGGCGGCGTGCAGGGCACCACGGCGCCGCCGCGCCAGACCAAGAGATGCCGGTAGCTCACGCCCTGGTGGAACTCGTAGGTGGAGGTCCCCAGCTGGTCCCGCAGGGCGCGGATGCAGCGCGCGGCCTCGTCGTCGCCGATGTGGCCGGCGGTGTTGTCCTTCATGAGGCCGTCGGCGACCGTGACAAGGTTGAGTCGGTAGGCAACGTCGTCGGGGCCGAGCTCGACGCCGATGGAGGCCGCCTCGAGCGGGCTGCGCCCGGTGAAGACGGCGGCCGGGTCATACCCCAGCACGGCGAGGTTCGCGATGTCGCTGCCCGGCGCCATCCCCTCCGGTACCGTGCGGACGAGGCCGCAGATACCGCCCCGGGCCAGCGCGTCCATCACCGGGGTGTGGGCGGCCTCGAGCGGCGTGCGGCCGCCCAGCGCGGCCTGCGGCTCGTCCGCCATGCCGTCGGGGACGAGGAGCAGCCGCTTCCGCATCACGCCGCTCATCGAGGCGCTGCGTGATGGCGGCCCGGGGCCGGCGGCGCCGCCCCGGGCCGGCCGCACCGGCGGTCGTCGCTCACGCCGACCCTCCGAGGACCATCAGCGGCGAGAGCTCGAGTGCGTCGTAGCGCGGGCGGTAGCGCTCCGTGTCGTAGTAGCGGTCCACGTCCACGACCTTCTTGGTCGAGACGACCTCGTCGATCGGCACCGACCCGTACTTGCCGCCCTGCAGCGCGACCATGCGGCCGGTCTCGCCCTTCATGATCAGGTCGACGGCCAGGTTGCCGTAGGCCGTCGGCACGATGCAGTCGATCGCGTCCGGGGCGCCGCTGCGCACCAGGTAGCTCAGGTTCATGGAGATCATGTCGATCTTCTTGCCGTCGTTGTACTGCGGCGCCAGCTCCTTGACCTTGTTGCTCACGTTCTGGCCGATGCCGCCCAGCTTGGCGTGACCGAACATGTCCTTCTCGCCGCCCATGAACACCATCTCGCCGCCCTCGGGCATGGCGCCCTCGCTCACGATGCACACCGAGTAGCCCTCCGGGCGCCCGTTGCGGTCCTCGACGAGCAGCTGCGCGAGCTTCTCCATGTCGAACGTGTGCTCGGGGATCACGCAGCGGTCGGCGGCGCCGGCGAAGGTCGGCAGCAGCGCCGTGAAGCCGGCGTAGCGGCCGAAGACCTCGAGCACGACGATGCGCTCGTGCGAGGCCGCCGAGCTCGTGACCTGGCGCGCCATCTCGATGGTGCGATTGACGCACGTGCCGAAGCCCATGCAGTAGTCCGTGCCCGGCACGTCGTTGTCCATGGTCTTCGGGATGGCGACCACGGGGAACCCGCGGCGGCCCAACTCCACGCCGTAACTGAGCGTGTCGTCGCCGCCGCTCGGCACCAAGTAGTCGATGCCGAGGAACTCGAGGTTGGCGATGACCTCGTCGGTGAGGTCGTTCTTCTCCTCCGTGTACCTGCCCTTGAGGTGCTCGGGCACGTCCTTGGCCGGCACGGTGCTCGGGCGCGTGCGCGACGAGTGCAGGAACGTACCGCCGGCGTAGGCGTACCGCTCCACGATGCCCCTGTCGAGCGGCAGGACCCACTCGCTGTTGTCGGCGCCGGCCTCGCGCTTGAGGTTGATGAGGCCGGCCCACCCGCGGCGGATGCCGATGACCTCGTAGCCCTCGTGCAGCGCGCGCAGCGTGACGCCGCGGATGGCCTGGTTCAGGCCGGGGATGTCGCCGCCGCCGGTGAGGATGCCGATGCGGCCTCTGCTGTTGCTCATGGTCTCTCCTCTCATGCGGGCGCGTGAAGCGTGGATCCCTGGGCGCCCCGCTCAGAAGTCTGCCTTCGCCTGGTCCTCAGGCATCGCCTTCCACACGGATCACCGCCGGGTCGCCGTGCACGTCCGGCAGCGCGCTGATCTGGCCCAGGGCGGCGAAGAACTGCGCCTCACGCACGGGGTGGAGCAGCAGCACAAGCTCGGCCTCGTCTCCCCTGCCCTCCTGCACCATCGAGTGGATGCTGACGCCATGTTCGCCGAACAACGCGCTGAGTTTGGCCAGCACTCCCGGCTGATCACTCACCCTCAACCTGAGGTAGAACCTGGACACCATGTCGGCGTCGGGGAAGAACGGGACGTCCTTGTAGCAGAGACAGTTGCGCACGAAGCTGCCCTTGACGGTGTTCACCACGGAGATGACGTCGCCGATCACGGCGGAGGCGGTCGGGATGCTGCCCGCTCCAGGGCCGAAGAGCATGATCTCGTCGAAGGCGTCGCTTGTGAGGAACACCGCGTTGTAGGCGCCCGTGACGCCGGCCAGCGGGTGCGTCCTGGGAAGGAAGGCCGGGTAGACGCGCACGTTCATCCTGCCGTCGATGAGCTTGGCCACACCGAGCAGCTTGGCGACGAGGCCGAGACGGCCGCCATGCGCGATGTCGGTGGCCGAGACGTTCGTGATGCCCTCGAAGGGGACGTCGTCGAGGCCGGTGCGGCTGTGGAAGGCGATCGAGCTGAGGATCGCCATCTTGGCCGCAGCGTCCTTGCCCCCGACGTCCTCGGTCGGATCCGCCTCGGCGTACCCGAGACGCTGGGCCTCCTCGAGCACGTCGCCGTAGTCGGCCCCGGTCTCGGCCATCGCGCTCAGCATGTAGTTGGTGGTGCCGTTCACGATACCGAACACCGTGTCGACCTCGGCCGCCACCAGGGACTCGCGCAGGACCTTGATGACCGGCACGGCGCCGACGGCGCTGGCCTCGAAGCGGAGGTGCACGCCGCTCTCCTCCGCCGCCTCGAACACCTCGGCGCCGTGCTGCGCCAGCAGCTGCTTGTTGGCGGTCACCACGTGCTTGCCCGCCTTCAGTGCGCGGAGCTGGAACTCGAGCGCCGCGCCCGTCCCACCGATCAGCTCGACGACGACCGAGATTGCGGGGTCCTCCAGGATATCCTCGAACCGGGTGGTGAGAAGCGCCGGATCCAGGTCCGGATGGCTGAAGCCGGGGTCCTTCTCGAGCACGCGCTTCAGGACCACCTGCTTGCCGGTCGCCAGCGTGATGTCGTCGGCGTTCCTCGCCAGCAGTTTGCCGACGCCGGACCCTACCGTGCCGTAGCCGAGGAGTCCGATCCCTACCGTTTCCACTCTGCCGCCCTCCTCGCTGCCGCGTTCGTCACGGGACGAGCGGGCGCTGCAGGCGCAGCACGTCGTCCCAGGTCTCTCGTTCGATGATCAGGTGCGCGCGCGCCTCACCCACCATGACGACGGCGGGTCGGGGCTGCGCGTTGTAGTTGTTGGCCATCGCGTAGCCGTACGCCCCCGTGCTCGGCGTCACGAGGACGTCTCCGGCCTCGGGCTGCGCGACGTGCACGTCCCGGACCAGCACGTCGCCCGACTCACAGTGCTTGCCGGCGATGGTGACCACCTCCGTCGGAGGCGACTCCGCCTTGTTGGCGATCATCGCCTCGTACTTCGAGTCGTACAGCATGGGACGCAGGTTGTCGCTCATCCCGCCGTCCACGGCCACGTACGTGCGCACGCCGGGAATGACCTTGACGGTGCCGACCGTGTATGCCGTCACCGCCGCCTTGCCGGCGATGCTGCGCCCGGGTTCGACGAAGAGCTTGGGCATGGGGAGGTCGTGCCGGGCCGCCCCGTCGCGCACGGCGCTCACGCTCACCTCGGCGAACTCGGCGATCGAGCTCGGCTGGTCGGACGGCGTATAGCGGATGCCGAGGCCGCCGCCGATGTTGAAGATGCGGCACTCGAAGCCGAAGTCGCGGCGCCACTCGTCGATGGCGACGAAGAGCACCTCCACCTCGCGCCGGTACGAGTCGAGCTCGAAGATCTGGGAGCCGATGTGCGCGTGGACGCCGACGAGCTTCAGGTGAGGCGCCTGCGTGATGCGGCGCACGGCCTCCTGCGCGCGCCCGTCGGCCAACCCGAAGCCGAACTTGCTGTCCTGCTGGCCGGTCTGGATGAAGTCGTGCGTCGCGGGGCGCACTCCCGGCGTGACGCGCACGAGGACGTCCTGGCAGCGGCCGCGGGCGGCGGCCGCCTCCTCCAGACGTCCGATCTCCTCGAACGAGTCGACCACGAAGTGGCCGATGCCGGCGTCGAGGCCGTACTCGATCTCGGCCGCCGACTTGTTGTTGCCGTGGAAGTAGATGCGCTCCGGCGGGAACGAGCCGGCCAGCGCGGCCGCCAGTTCGCCGCCGGTGGCAACGTCCAGCGACATGTCCTCCTGCGCCACCAGCTCGGCGATGGCCCGGCAGGTGAACGCCTTGCTGGCGTAGACGATCTCGTACTTGTCGGTGCGTGCTCCGAAGGCCGTGTGGTAGGCGCGACACTGGTCGCGCAGCGTCTGTTCGTCGTAGATGAACAGCGGCGTGCCGAACTCGTGCGCCAGTGCGACGACGTCGCAGCCGCCGATCTCGAGGTGACCGGCGGCGTTGTGCCGCGTGGTGTGCGGGTAGATGAGCGTGTGCGTCAACGAGCCGCCTTTCTCAGTACTCGATACCCGGCCGCGCCTGCACGCCCGCGTCGAAGTAGTGCTTGAGCGGGCGCATCTCGGTGGCGAGGTCGACCGCCGCGATCAGCTCCTCCGGCGCGCGACGGCCGGTGATCACGAGCTCGACCCGCTCCGGCTTGTCGTGGATGAGGTCGAGCACGCTCCGCAGCGGGATGAGCTCGAAGAAGAGCGCGGTCACGAGCTCGTCCAACACCACAAGGTCGTAGTCGCCGCTCTCGACCAGCGCGCGCGCCTCCGCGAAGCCCTCGGCGGCGGCGGCGCGATCCTCGTCCGTCACCTTGCCGGCGAACACCCAGTGGTCCAGTCCGCACTGCTGCACCGGCACACCCAGATCAGTCAGGCTGACGATCTCGCCCCAGTCGGGATCGGCCTTCATGAACTGCAGCACAGCCGGACGCAGCCCCTGGCCGAGCGCGCGCAGCACCAAGCCGAGCGACGCGGTGGTCTTGCCCTTGCCGTCGCCTGTGTAGAGCTGGACGTACCCGCGCTCGAGAGGACTCACGGCGCGTCACGTCCCGTAGTCGTAGAAGCCCGATCCCGTCTTGCGCCCGAGCTTGCCGGCGTCGCGCAGCCTGGCGAGGGCAGGGCTCGGCGCGTACTTGCTGTCGCCGAGCTCACGCTCGAGCGTCTCGAGGATGGCGGTGGTGGTGTCGAGGCCGACGAGGTCGGCGAGCGCCAGCGGACCCATGGGCCAGTTGGCGCCGAGCTTCATGCCCGTGTCGATGTCCTCGGCGGTCGCGACCTCTTCGTGAAGAGCGTTCGCGGCCTCGTTGATCATCGGGAAGAGGATGCGGTTGACGACGAATCCCGGCGAATCCTTGACGGTGATCGGCGTCTTGCCGACCCCCTCGGCGAAGGCGCGGGCGGCGGCGACGGTGTCGTCGCTCGTCCGCTCGCCCACGACCACCTCGACGAGCGCCATGAGCGGGACCGGATTGAAGAAGTGGATGCCGACGAATCGTTCTGGGTGCGTCACGAACTTCGCGAGGTCGGCGATCGGCAGGCTCGAGGTGTTGCTGGCGAGGATCGCGTCTGAGCGCAGCGTTGCCGCCGCCTTCTCGAAGAGCCCCTTCTTGATGTCGAGGGATTCCGGCGCCGCCTCGACGAACAGGTCGGCGTCGGCGCCGGCGGCGATGTCCGTGCTCGTCGTGATGCGACCCAGCGCGGCATCGCGGTCGGCGGCCTCCATGCGACCCTTCTCGACGAGGCGGCCGAAGCCCTTCTCGATACCGGCCATGCCACGGGCGACGAACTCCTCCGCGACGTCGACCATGACGACATCGAGGCCGGCGGCGGCGGAGACCTGGGCGATGCCGGCGCCCATCTGGCCGGCGCCTGCGACAAGGAGCTTGGTGACGCTCACGGTGGTCCTCCTCACGGTCGGAGCGCACGTGGCCGGTCAGGCGGCCACGGGCGCGGTGTCGTCTCGGGCTGCGAGAGGACCATGCTACCGCAGCCTGCCGCACGCCGTACACGTCGGCCGGGCGACAGGACCAATGCTGTCCTGTTACCATGGAACCATGTCCCCGCCCAGGATCGTCAGCTGCGAAGTACTGCGCAACGAGATCGAGGCCGTGATCGAGCGCGACGGCCGCGACCTGCGCGTCGACTTCGTGGACGGCGCCCTGCACGACTACCCCGACAGGATGCGCGCCGCGCTTCAGGAACGCATCGACGCGGTGCCGGGCGACTGCGACATCTACCTCTCCTGCGCGCGCTGCAGCAACGGCACCGTCGGCCTGTGCGGCGGCGCGCACCGGCTCGTCCTGCCGGCGGCGGACGACTGCATCTCCCTCCTGCTGGGCTCCAGGGAGCGCTATCTGCAGGAGCACGGCGCCCAGCCGGGCACTTACTACTACACGCGCGGCTGGATCGACTTCATCGACGACCCGTACAAGGAGTACCTGCAGATCGTGCCCAAGTACGGCGAGGAGAAGGCGGCCTACGTCGCCCGGCTCATCATGGAGCACTACACCCGCGTCGCCGTCATCGAGACGCCGGGCGTGCGCGGCCTGGACGACAGACGCGAGTACCTCGACACCGTGTGCCGGTTCTACGACCTGCCGCTCGAACGCCTCGAGGGCTCGTTGCGCTTCCTCGAGAAGCTGGTGAGCGGACCGCACGACGAGGAGTTCATCGTCGTGGAGCGCGGCGAGACGCTGGACGAATCCCGCTTCTGGGCGCTCGCCGGCGTCTGAGGCCGGCGGCGGCGGCCCGCCGCGACCTCCCGCCGGCGGGTCAGCTCACGTCGTCCGGCTTCTTCTTCGTCGCCGGCTTCTTCTTCGTCGCCGGCTTCTTCGTCGCCGGCTTCTTCTTCGTCGCCGGCTTCTTCGTCGCCGGCGCATCCTTCGTCGAGCGCGCCCGCGGCGTCTGCTTCGCGGCCGGCTCCTCGTGCGACTCCGAGCCGGTCGCCGGCGGCTCCGCCGCATCCTCCGCCTGCGGAGCTGCATCCGCGTCGTCCCGCTCCCCGGCCTGCGCCCGCTCGGCAGCAGGCGCGTCGGCGGCGCCGGCCGCCTCTGCGTTGGCGAGCTGGACCGCGTGCGCGTAGGCGAGCTGCAGTTGCGCGAGGGCGTCGTGCAGGTCGTGCGCCTGCGGGCCGGGTTCCGCGTCGAGGACGCCGACCACCGCCCGCAACACCTCGATTGACACGCGCACGTCCTCGAGGTCCCTCAGGGCGCGCGTCTCGTCCGTGAGTCCCAGCTTGGGCGAACTGAAGTTGACCAGCCCCAGGGCCATGTCGCGCGCCACGTCCACGGCGTGCACGCCCTTGAGCTGCTCCAACAGCGCCCGCGCCCGCTCCTCGTCGCTGACCACTCGCTCCGACTCCTCCGGTCTGCTCATCTCTGATCTCCCTGCATGTCTCCGGTCCGCTCAATGGAACTTCTGTGCGCCGCCTCCACGGTGCCCGCGAACACCTCACGCAGACTCTCACCCTCACGGTAAGCTCGAGACTGTTGCTGGGCGCCGTTCCCGTCGCGAAGCATGCGCTCGACGTCCGCCAGATGCGGACTCAGACCGATCGCATCTGCGTACGGGGCCGCGAGTTCGACGAGATGCCGCACGGCGTCCGCGGCGAGCAGTTCCTCGCCCATCGCCCAATCCACCAGCTTGCCGTCCAGCCCGTAGCGGATCGCCCGCCACAGGTTCTCCTCGATGTAGCGCGTCTCGAGGACCGGCAGCGGCAGGCCCTCGTCGTAGATGCGCCCCAGATGAGCGATGAGGCCCACGGTGAGCGACGAGATGGCGAGGCTCTGCCAGGCCTCTGTCTGCGCGTCGCAGATGCGCACCTCCACGGTGCCGAAGCGGTGGTGCGGCCGTACCGACCACCAGACCTGCGTGAACTCCTGGATGCAGTTGGTCGCGACGAGCTCCTCGTAGAAGCGTCGATGCTCCGCCCAGGTGCCGAACACGTCGGGGATGCCGCAGCGCGGGAACATGCGCACGAACGTCTGGGTGCGCGCCGAGTGCAGTTCGGTCCACACGTCCTCGATGAACGGCGAGTTGGCGGAGAGAGCGAGCAGGTGCGGCAGATAGGTGCGCAGAGCGTCGCAGACGGCGACGGCGCGGTCACGGCCGCGCACGCCCACGTGCACATGCGCGGCCCACGTGTTGTTGCGCCAGGCCACGTACTTGAGGCGCTCCTCCACCAGCCGGTAGTGGGGGGTGTCGATGATCTCCTGGTCCTTCCACCCCGAGAACGGGTGCGTGCCCGTGCAGCCGAGGGCGTAGCCCTGCGCGTCGGCGTGCGCGAAGAGCTCGGCTCGGTTGAGCAGGAGCTGCTTCGCCGCCTGCCCGAAGTGCAGCGTACGCGGCGTGCTCACCTCGATCTCGGACGTGAGGAGCTCGCCGGCGATACGCTCGCGCAGCCGCGGCGGCGCCGAGTCGCGCAGCTCCTTGAAGGCGCCGGTGAGCGCGAGCGTGTCGGGGTCGAGGACCTGGAACTCCTCTTCCAGACCCAGGTCCAGGTCGTGCGCGTTCTCGAAGCGCGCCTCGACCTCCTCGAAGTATGCGGAAAGGTCGGCACTCATCGCTGAGCACTCTACCGAATACGCACGACCTGCACACTCCGCCGCCGATGCGGTGCCGCGCGCCTCCCGGGCAGCGCCCGATCGTGCGCACGAGCATGCGCGGGCGCAAGAACGAGAGAGGGCGCCGGCCCGGCTCCTGGAGAGCCCGGCCGGCGCCCGTCCTTGCGGTCGCGGTCAGACGCCTGACCGCGACCTCGTGCCTACTCCGCCGCCGGAGGGGCGACGTCGTCCGGCGCGACGTCGTCCGGCGTGAGGTCCCGGTACTTGATGCTCGTGATCGTGTAGACCTTCGACCCGTCCTCAGCCTTGGAGATCTTGCCCTTGGCCATCACCCG
>DAIQNY010000054.1:0-16441 GCA_036788155.1 Actinomycetota bacterium
CCGGCGAGACGGAGCGCAGGGCGCGCGGCCGCGAGGAGCGCGCGCCGCTCGGGTTCGTCCCGCTCGCGGCGGTCGCCGTCGTCTTCCTGACCCTGCCGCTGGTCGCCCTGCTCGTCCGGGCGCCGTGGGGGAGCCTGCCGGGCGACCTCACGGCGCCCGGCGTGCTCACCGCGCTGCGCCTCTCTCTGATCTGCTCGCTCGGCGCTCTCTGCCTCTCTCTCGTGTTCGGCGTCCCGCTCGCCTGGCTGCTCGCCCGCGTGCCGTTCCGCGGGCGCAACGTGGTCCGGGCCCTCGTCCTGCTCCCCATGGTGCTGCCCCCCGTCGTCGGCGGCGTCGCCCTGCTGCTCGCCTTCGGTCGCAACGGTATCGCCGGCCAGTGGCTCGACAGCCTCTTCGGTGTGACGCTGCCCTTCTCGACGCTCGGAGCCATGCTCGCCGAGACGTTCGTGGCCATGCCCTTCCTGGTGATCACCGTTGAGGCGGGCATCCGCGCCATGGACCGGCGCTACGAGGACGCCGCGGCGACCCTGGGCGCGGGGCGCTGGCGCATCTTCCGGCGCGTGACGCTGCCGCTCATCGCGCCGGCGCTCGCCGCCGGGAGCGCACTCTCGTGGGCGCGAGCGCTCGGTGAGTTCGGCGCTACGATCACCTTCGCCGGCAACATGCCGGGCAAGACCCAGACCATGCCGCTCGCCGTGTACCTCGCGCTGCAGAACAACGCCGGCGCGGCGATCACGCTGAGCCTCGTCATGCTGGCGATCTCGCTCGCCGTCCTCGTCGGCTTGCGAGGCCACTGGTTCCCGAGACGATGAGCGGCTCACGGGACGGACACCGGAGGACGACGTGAGCCTCGAGGCGCACGTCGCGCTGCGCAAGGGGACGCTCGATCTCGAAGTCGGCCTCGACGTGGAGAGCAGCGGAGTCGTCGTCCTGCTTGGGCCGAACGCCGCCGGCAAGACCACGCTGCTGCGCGCGCTCGCCGGCCTCGTGCCGCTCGAGCACGGCCGGGTGGCGCTCGACGGTGTCGTGCTCGAGGACACGACGGCCGGCGTGCGCGTGCCAACGGAGCGGCGACCCATCGGAGTCGTCTTCCAGGACTACCTGCTGTTCCCGCATATGTCCTCGCTCGAGAACGTCGCGTTCGGGCTGCGCGCGCGCGGGATCCCCCGCGCGACGGCGCGGGCGCGGGCGTACGAGATGCTGGAGCGGGTCGGGCTGGCTGAGGTCGCCGGCGCCAGGCCGAGGGCGCTCTCGGGCGGTCAGGCGCAGCGTGTGGCGCTGGCTCGGGCGCTGGCCACCGACCCGCGCCTGCTGCTGCTCGACGAGCCGCTCGGCGCCCTGGACGCCGGCGCCCGGGCCGAGCTGCGGCGAGGCCTCTCCCGGCACCTCGCCGCCTTCCCCGGGACCTGTCTCGTCATCACCCACGACCCCATCGAGGCGATGACGCTCGGCGACAAGCTGGTCGTGCTGGAGGCGGGACGCGTCGTCCAGGCCGGGACGCCTGAGGAGCTTTCGTCCCACCCGCGCTCCCGCTACGTGGCGGACCTGCTCGGACTGAACCTGTACCGCGGCCGCATGGACGGGGGGGCCGTCCGGCTGGCGGGAGGGCAGCGTCTGATCGCGGCGGACCCGCTGCCCCAGGGCGGTGAGGTGTTCGCCGTGGTACCGCCGCGAGCGGTCGCACTGCACCGCACCCTGCCCGACGGCTCACCCCGCAACGTCTGGAGAGGCGAGGTGCAGGACCTCGACGTCGTCGGCAACCACGTGCGGGCCCATGTTGCAGGCGAACTGCCCGTGATCGCGGAGGTCACTCCGGGCGCCGTCGCATCCCTGCGCCTTGACGACGGCGGTCCGGTGTTCGTGGCCGTCAAGGCCATGGAGATCGAGGTCTACGAAGCGTAGGCCGCCGCGGGCGCGCCGTGACGACGCGCCCGCGGCCGGCTCCACCCCATGCGCCCCTCCTCCCCGGGTTTCCTGCCGCCGCCCCTTCCGCTACGCTGCAGCGGCATGAGCGAACGGCGGCAGACACCAGCACACTCGGGCAGACCCGCCCTCGTGGCGATCGTCGGCAAGAGCGACTCGGGCAAGACCACCCTCGTCGAGAAGGTCGTGCCCGAGCTGGTCAAGCTCGGCCTGCGCGTCGGCACGGTCAAGCACGACGCGCACTCGTTCGAGATCGACCACCCCGGCAAGGACTCCTGGCGGCACGGTCAGGCGGGTGCCGAGGCCTACGTCATCGCGTCGCCCGAGCGCCTCGCCTTCATCGCCAAGCTGGAGGAAGAACTGGAACTCGTCGACATCGTCGCGCGCTTCTACGACGGATTCGACATCGTCGTCGCGGAGGGCTACAAGCGGACGGCGCCGCACAGGGTGGAACTCTTCCGCGTCGGCGCCGGGCACGCAGAGCCGCTCTGCGCGCCCGGCGAGGCCATCGCCCTCGTCACCGACGCCGATCTCGAGCACGAGCACAGGTTCGGGCTCGACGACGGCGCCGGCCTGGCCCGCTTCCTCGCCGGCCGGCTCGACTCGCTGCGCGAGTACTGAGCGCCGCGCCGCCGGGCCTGCTCCCGCGGGCGCGGCCGCCGACGGCGGTCCTCAGACGAAGAAGACCAGCGTGACGATCACGTAGACCGGCACGAGCACGGCCAGCGCGTAGGCCATGTACCCGAAGAAGTGCGGCATCTTCACGCCCGACTCCTCGGCGATCGACTTGACCATGAAGTTGGGGGCGTTGCCGATGTACGTGATGGCCCCCATCATGACCGCTCCGGCGGAGATGGCGGCCAGGAACGACGCCGGCGCATGGCCCACTCCGGGAACGACCGTCTGGCTCGTGAGCCCGGCGAGACCCTCCACGTCCAGAAGGCCGATCGCGGTCGCCGCGAACGTGAGGTAGGTCGGCGCGTTGTCGAGGAAGCCCGAGAGAAGCCCCGTCGCCCAGTAGAACATCCACGGCTGGTCCAGCCCCAGCTCGCCGCCCCGCGCCTCGAGGATGGCGAGCGCGGGGACCATGCTGGCGAAGATGCCGGCGAAGATGACCGCCACCTCGATGATCGGCGCCCAGGAGAACTCGTTCTTGACCCGGGGGGCAGCCGGCCCCAGCCGAAGCGAGAGACCGGCCATCACCAGCATCACCACCTCGCGCACGAAGGGGAAGTGGATCGCGTGCCCCACCTCTGCCAGCGGCTCGGACGCGAGCACTGCGGCGATGATGCCGAGGAGCAGCAGGATGTTGACCTTGCCCTCCACGCCGAGAGGTACGTAGTCCGCGATGTCCTCGGCGATCGTCAGCGGCGACTCCTTGCCGTACTGCCGGCGCTCGATGAAGAAGAACGCCAAGAGCGTGAGCCCGACGCCGAGCGCCCAAATGGGGAACAGCCGCAGGGTCCACCAGAAGTCCACGCCGCCCAGGAAGCCGAGGAAGAGCGGCGGGTCGCCCAGCGGCGTGAGCATGCCGCCGATGTTGCACACCACCAGGATCGCGAAGATGACGATGTGGACACGATACCGTCGTTCGCGATTGGCGCGCAGGAGCGGCCGCACGAGGACCATCGCCGCTCCGGTGGTGCCGATGACGTTGGCGAGCACGGCACCGATGCCGAGGAAGGCGAGGTTGGTGCGCGGAGTGCCCAGCAGTTCGCCCGTGAGGAAGATGCCGCCGGAGACGATGAAGAGCGAGGCGAGCAGCACGATCAGCGAGACATAGTGCTCGAAGGTGGTGAACAGCACGTCAACGCCCCCGCGACCCTGCGACGCGAGGATGTACAGGACCACCGGCGCCCCGAACAGCACGGAGACGAGCGCCCGGTTGCGGTTGCTGTGGAACCAGTGGCCGGCGACGAGCGGCAGGATGGCGATGGAGAGGAGCATGCCCGCGAAGGGCAGGATCAGCAGCGGGTTGAGTCCGGCTCCGAGTTCGCTCATCTCCACTTCCCGCCGGCCGGCAAGCCCGCCGGCTCGGCCATGCGGCACAGTCTACAATGCCGCGGGCTCGCGTTGGGGCGGGCGGGCACGACGAGAACGCCGCACCTGCTTGACATCATCCGTGCGGGAGGAGACGATGCCCGTGATGCGGTCGGGCTAATCCGCATCGTGGAATACCTCTGGGAATCCGGGCGCTCCGGCCATCGCGCCCGTCTACCGCGTCAGCGACCATGGGGAGGTGTGGGTATGGCGGAGGACATGAGCAAGACCGGTGCCTCCGGCGAGAAGACCCTCATCAGGGACATCAGCTTCTGTGGCGTCCCCGAGAACGGGTCCAACGCGTCGATGGTGGACGTCAAGGACGGCAAGATCGTCCGCATCCGCCCGATGCACTACGACTGGAAGTACAAGAAGGCCGATCTGAACCCGTGGAAGTTCGAGGTGCGCGGCAGCACCTTCGAGCCGAGCATGAAGACGCTCATCCCCCCGTACAGCATCGCCTACAAGAAGCGCGTCTACTCGCCCGCCCGCATCCGCTACCCGATGATGCGCGTTGACTTCGATCCGAACGGCGAGCGCAACCCGCAGAACCGCGGCAAGAGCAAGTACAAGCGCATCTCGTGGGACGAGGCGCTGGACATCATCGTCGGCGAGATGCAGCGCATCAAGGAGAAGTACGGGCCGACGGCTTTGCTCTACCAGTGCGACCAGCACGGCGAGAACAAGGTCGTCCAGGCCTGTCACGGCGCGGGACGCAAGCTGCTGCGCGCCTGGGGCGGCTTCACCCTTCAGATCCGCCAGCCCGACAGCTGGGAAGGCTGGTGGTGGGGCAACAAGCACTTCTGGGGGTGCGAGCCCGTCGGCCAGGGCCAGCAGAGCAACCTCCTCTGGGACATCTCCAAGAACGCCGAGCTGCTCCTCTTCTGGGGATGCGACCAGGAGACCACGCCGTGGGGCTGGCAGGGTCAGCTCCCGAGCCGCCTGAGCTACTGGTGGAGTGAGATCGGCATCAAGCAGATCTACGTCTGCCCCGATCTCAACTACGCCGCCGCCGTGCACGCCGACCGGTGGATCCCGGTGCTCCCCAACACGGACGCCGCGCTCTATCTGGCGATCACGCACCGCTGGTTCAAGCGCGGCACCTACGACAAGGAGTACCTCGACACGCACGCCGTGGGCGTCGACAAGTACGAGGCCTACGTGATGGGCGAGGAGGACGGCGTCGAGAAGTCGCCGGAGTGGGCAGCCCCCATCTGCGGCGTCTCCGCGCGCGTCATCAAGGCCCTCGCCGACGAGTGGGCGAGCAAGCGGACCACCGTCGTCATCGGCAACGGCGGTCCCGGCATCCGCGGCCCCTACGCTACCGAGCCGGCACGCCTGCAGGGCATATGCCTGGCCATGCAGGGCCTGGGCAAGCCGGGCCAGAACCAGGCCAAGATGATCGAGTGGGGCCTGTTCGACAAGCCCGACCAGTACGCTCAGCCCAAGCCGCTGCGCGTGCCCTACCTGCGCAAGGCCTACACCGGCGGCCACCCGGACGAGAGCAACCACCCGTCGTTCATCCCCAAGACGTACGTGCCCAAGGCCATCCTCGAGGGCGAGTGCGACTGGTGGGGCTGCGAGTCCGAGACGGCCGACCGCGTCAACCAGTTCGAGCACTACAAGTACCCGGCCGACGGCTGCTCCAAGATCCACATGGTGTGGACCGACTCCCCGAGCTGGATCACCTGCTGGAACTCGGGCAACGACTACGTCAAGGCCATGCGCCACCCGGACATCGAGTTCATGTTCGCGCAGCACCCATGGCTCGAGAACGACTGCCTGATGGCCGACATCATCCTCCCGGTGAACACCAAGCTGGAAGAGGACGACATCGCCGGCGACATCTTCAGCGGCCAGTACAACCTGCTCTTCCCCGAGCACAAGTGCATCGAGCCGCTCGGCGAGAGCTACAGCGACTACGAGATCGCCGTCATGCTCGCCGAGCGTCTGGGCCTCAAGGAGGAGTACACCGGCGGCAAGACCATCCCCGAGCTCATCAAGTACGGGTACGAGACCTCGCGCTGCGAGGACCTCATCACCTGGGAGGAGCTCAACGAAAAGGGCTACTTCGCCGTGCCCACGGACAACGGCTGGGAAGACGTGCCCGCCGGCTTCTACAACTTCTACAAGGACCCCGAGAAGCACCCGCTCACCACACCGACCGGCAAGCTCGAGTTCGAGGCGCAGGGCCTCGCCGAGCACTTCCCGAACGACCTCGAACGGCCGCCCGTCCCCAAGTGGGTCGCACAGGGCATCAGCCACGAGGAGACCGTCGGCACCGAGCGCGCCGAGAAGTACCCGCTGCTCGTGGTCTCCAACCACCCGCGGTGGAGCGTCCACTCGCAGCACGAGGACATCACCTGGCTGCGCGAGATCAAGACCTGCAAGATCACGGGGCCGGACGGCTACCAGTACCACCCGATCTGGCTGCACCCGTCGACGGCGGCGCGCTACGGCATCAAGGACGGCGACGTGGTGTCCATCTACAACGACCGCGGCACCGTGCTCGCCGGCGCGTACGTCACCGAGCGCATCATGCCCGACGTGGTGTACATCGACCACGGCGCCAAGTGGGACCCCATCGTGCCGGGCGAGATCGACCGCGGCGGCGCGATCAACACCATCGTGCCGCGTAGCACCACCTCCAAGAACGCCGTCGGCCATGCCGTGAGCGGCTTCCTCGTCAACATCGAGAAGACCGACATGGAAGAGCTGAAGGCCAGGCATCCGGAAGCGTTCGAGAAGCCGTTCCACCCGTGCGCTGGACCCGGCTTGGAAGCGTGCATCTGGGGGAGGGCGTGATGGGTAAGGTCCTCGTCATCGACTACACCATCTGCAACGGCTGCTACAACTGCCAGGTGGCCTGCAAGGACGAGCACGTGGCCAACGACTGGTCGCCGATCGCCAAGCCGCAGCCCGACACCGGGCAGTTCTGGAACAAGGTAGACGACAAGGTGCGGGGCCAGGTCCCGAAGGTCAAGGTCACCTACCTGCACAGCATCTGCCAGCACTGCAACGACGCGCCGTGCATCCCGGCCTGCAACGCCGACGCCATCTACCGGCGCGACGACGGGGCCGTGATCATCGACCCGGACAAGTGCCGCGGCAACCAGCTGTGCCTCGAGGCCTGCCCGTACGAGAACGTGATCTACTTCAACGACTCGCTGAACATCGCCCAGAAGTGCACGTTCTGCGCGCACCTGCTGGACGACGGCTGGACCGAGCCGCGCTGCGTGGACGCGTGCCCGACCGGCGCGTTCCGGTTCGGCGATGAGGACGACCCGGAGATCCAGGCGCTCATCGCCAGGGCCGAGCCGCTCAAGCCGGAGATCGACGCCCAGGTCAGGCCGCGCGTGTACCACATCGGCCTGCCCAAGCCGTTCATCGCCGGCGCCGTGTTCGACAGCGAGGCCGACGAGTGCACCGAGGGTGCCAGGGTCACGGCGACCCTCGTCGGCAACGGCAAAGCCTACGAAGCCGTCACCGACAGCTACGGCGACTTCTGGCTCAACGACGTTGAGCCGGGCGAGTACACGGTGCTCGTGGAGAAGGACGGCTACCTGCCGCAGAAGATGGGTCCCGTGGACGCCACGGAGGCCGTCAACGTGGGCGACATCGCGGTGTGGAAGGCGTGACCACGGCCTGACTTGACGGGCGCCGGAAGCACGCCCGCACAGGCAGACGGCGAAGGGGCGGGTCCTCACGGACCCGGCCCTTCGCGCGTACGAGGCTCCCCGTCCACTCGGCCGCCGATCGAGCCTGCCGGCGTCGCGACGTCGCCGCGTCACCCGTCCGGCCGGCTCACATCGGCCAGGGTGACCGAGTCCAGCGCTTCGATCACGCCGTTCTCCGCGGCGCAGAACGCGTCGTGCACGGCGCAGCGGCCGTCGCTTCCGCACGGGCCGCCACGCAACACGCAGGTCTCCCGGCGGCTCGGCCCCTCGATGGCCTCCACGATCGCCAGCAGGCTGGTCTGGTCGGAGGGCTCGACCAGCTCGTAACCGCCGCTGCGCCCCTGGACCGCGCGCACCAGGCCGGCGCGCGCGAGATCGGCCATCACCTGGGGCAGGAAGCGCGGCGGGATGTCCATCTCGTCCGCGATGGAGCGCGCACTGCGCAGCCCGCCCTCCTGCCGGGCGAGCGCCAGCATCGCGCGGATAGCGTAGTCGCCCTTCTTGGTCAGTTCGAGTCGCATGGCGCGAGCTTACCCCGCCCGCTCCCGTGGGTCATGCCGGCCGCACCCGGTCACCCTCGTGCCCCCTTCGAGAACGGCGCACTCTCCCACAGGGGGAGCTTCATCGCCGCCAGCGTGAACACGAGGGCGCCCAGGCAGATCACCCCTCCGGCGACCAGGTACTCGATGAGCGCCGGCTGGTAGAAGTAGACCAGGGCGAACGAGGTCGACCCCTCCGGCTGGGCGGTGCCGATCGACACACCGGGCGGGTACGGCACCGTCGCGTAGGACAGCCCGTTCAGCACGATGTTCACACGGTGGATGAGGATGCCGGCCACGGCCAGCACCGACGCGGCGGCCACCCAGCGCGTGTCGGCGCGCAGCCGCGGCACGGCCAGCAGGACGAAGGGGATGACGAGCCCCGCGATCACCTCGAACCAGAAGAAGCCGGCGTACGGTCCGGTGAGCAGGCGCCATGCCGGGTCCGCCTCGAACCCGGCGCCGGGGTAGGCGGCGGTGAGCATCTCCGAGAAGACGAGGAACGCCTCCGCGGCGAGGAACACCGCCAGCATCCCCCCAAGGTAGGAGACGAGGTCGTTGCCGAAGGAGATCTTGCCGGTGCGCCGCACCACCAGCGCCAGGAGGATCATGAGCGCCGTGCCCGAGACCAGGGCCGAGGCGATGAAGAGCGGTGCCATGATGGCCGAATACCAGAACCCGCGGGCGATCTGCAGGCCGAAGATCCACGCCGTGATCGAGTGCAGAAGGATGGCCGCCGGCAGGCCGACGGCCGCGAGGACGCCCTTCAGCCGGTCGTCCCGGCGCAGCTCCGCCTCGCTCGTCCCGGTACCGAGCGCGAGCCGGCTGCCGCGCGCCGCCAGGTCGGCGCGCGTGTACGCCCACACGTAGGCCGCCGAGATCAGGAAGTAGACGGTGACGATGGTCAGGTCCCAGATGAGCGGCGAGGTGAGGTTGGGGTACCGCAGCAGGTGCCAGGCGCGGTCCGGCCGCCCGATGTCCGGGAGCAGAAGGAGGGCGGCGATCATCACCGCCACCGTGGCCTCGAGCACGGCGATCCGCACCACGGGCTTGAGCCGCTTCGCGCCGAAGAGGCGGCCCGCGGAGGCCACGATCAGGCCGCCGGCCGAGAGTCCTACGAAGTACATGAACATGGTGATGTAGAGGCCCCACATCATCGGGTTGCGCATGTTGGTCGCCGCCAGCCCCGTGGCGAGCTGGTACGCCCAGGCGGCCAACCCCACCACGAGGCCGGCGATGAGGAGCGCGAGCCACACACGCAGCGCGCGCTCCCGCGAGCGCTCCTCTCCCGGCAAGGCCGGCGAGACGACGGTGCTCATGTGTCCAGCCCCCTCTTGCGCCGCGGCGGCAGGTAGTAGACCCGCGGATCGGTGCCCCGCTCCTCCAGCAGCTGCTCGCCGCCGCGTTCACGAATGAGCCGGCTCACACGGCTGTCCGGGTCGTTCAGGTCACCGAAGATTCGCGCCTGCGCCGGACAGGACCACACGCACGACGGCACCTGTCCTTCCGCCAGCCTGTGGACGCAGAAGGTACACTTCTCCATCGTGCCCACCGGGCGCGGCCGCACCATGCCGGTGTCGAAGCTCGTCGGCCTGTCCGGCCTGCCCCAGTTGAACACCCGCACCCCGTAGGGGCAGGCGACCATGCAGAACCGGCAGCCGATGCAGCGCTGCGGGTCCTGCATCACGACGCCGTCCTCCCGCAGGTAGGTCGCCTCGACGGGGCACACCTTGGTGCAGGCCGGGTTCTCGCAGTGCTGGCAGGCAAGCGGCAGCCAATGCATCTCCAGTTCGCCGTTCACCTCCCGCGGCGTGTCCATCCCGTCGCCGATGGTGTCGATGCGGTTCCACCACATCCCCAGCGGCACGTCGTTCTCGGACTTGCATATCACGCAGCACGACCAGCAGCCGATGCAGCGTTCCAGATCGACGACCATGCCCCAGCGAGGGCTGCCGGAGGGCGTCTCGAGCTCTCCCCATTCGCGGGACGCGGACGGCAGAGCGTCGACCGGTGAGACCTTGTCAGCCATGGGTCACCTCCTGGGACGCCGCGGAGATCTCCGCCTCTCCGCTGCCGCCGACCCTCGTGACCTCGCAGCGGCAGTCCTTCCAGCCGGTGGACGGAGCCCACATGTTGGCCACGTAGTGGATCTCGTGGATCGGGTTGACCTCGGACGAGGTGAGTTCGTTCACGCTCTTGCCGCCGCCCAACTGGCGACTCCACCAGCCCTCGAAGAGAGTGGCGGTGCCGGGACGGGCGGCCGGCGTCACGTGCGCCCAGGCGCGGACGGCGCCGCGTGTGTTGCGCAACTCGACCAGGTCGCCGTCCTCGATGCCGCGCTCGTCCGCGGTCTCCGGACTGAGGAGAACGGGCGCACGGCCTCCGGTGATCTCGTTCAGCCAGGCCACGTTGGCGTAGCTCGAGTGGATGCGCCACTTGGAGTGCGGCGAGAGCAGGGTGATCGGGTACTCCGACGGATCGTGGAGTTCGTCGTCGTGCGGTGGTTTGTAGGTAGGGACCGCTTCTCCGAGCTCCAGAAAGCGGTCCTCCTCCTTGTAGAACTCGGCCCGTCGCGTGGGGATGAAGGCAGCCGTCGCCTCGAGCGGCGCCGGCAGCGACCGCGGCGGGAACGGCGCCAGCTCGTTCACCTGGCGCACGAAGGCCACGTCCGGGTCGGGCACCTCAAGGCGCACCGGTCCGGCTCGCAGCTGCTCCAGCGTGATCCCCTCTGTCCCCACGCCCTGCGCCAGCATGGCCTCGATCGCCTCCTCGGCCGTCATGTCGAAGTGCTGCTCGTACAGCGCCGGATCGATCCGCCTGACCATCTCCTGCCACATCCAGAGCTCGGAGCGCGACTCACCCACCGGCGGGATCGCCTCCTGCTGCAGTTGGAGGTACGGGTGCAGCGGCGTGGCCGTGAGGTCGGTCTTCTCGTACCAGGTCGCCGCCGGCAGGATGACGTCGGCCCACCGGGCCGTGTCGGTCATCTGGTGGTCGACCACAACAACGAGCTCGCACCCCTCGAGCGTCTGGTGCAGGCGGTTCACGTCCATGGCCTGCAGGAACATGTTCGCGAAGGTGCAGATCAGCGCCTTGAACCCGTTCTCCGGGTAGGGGACGGCTGCATTCATCGTCTCCGTGCGACCACGGACGAAGTAGACGCTGGGCACGATCTTCGCCTTGGTCTCGCCGAGGTTCCACCACGGCGACGTGTCCACGCGGACCTTGTACTGCCCGACGTAGACGGAGAAGCCGCCGCCGGACCTGCCGACGTTGCCGGTGAGCGACGCGAGCAGCGCGAATGCCCGGCCGGTGAGGTCGCCGTGGAACCAGTGGTTGCTGCCGCCGCCCATGATCACCGAGGCCGGACGCTCCGCGGTGTAGGCGCGCGCCACGCGGACGATGGTCTCGGCGGGGACGCCGGTGACCTCCTCCGCCCGCTCCGGCGTCCACGCGTCGAGCTCGGCGCTCACCGGCACGAACCCGGGCGTCACCCTGACGCGCGACCCGTCGGCGAGCGTGAGCGTGTACTCGCCTTCAAGGGCGGCATCCACGCCCGCCGGGATGCCGAGACGGTCCGTGCCCACGATCACCGCCTCGTCACGCGCCGTATCCCACACCACGTAACGGTCATCCCGCAGTGGCGACGGGCCGTGCGCCTCCGGTCCCAGAGCCGTGCCCTCAGGCGCCGTGCCCACGGGCGGCGCGCCCTTGCCGTACTCGCCGAGGCCCACGCCGGCGGCCGGGCCGGGGTCCCGGGCCTCATCGCCGGCCAGCTCGGCGGCGCGCAGGCGCTTGCCCGTGTCGACGCGTACAAGCAGCGGCGCATCTGTGTACGTGCGCATAAAGTCCCAGTCCGCCTTGTCGTCGGCGAGCACCTGGTGGCAGAGCGAGAGCCCGAAGGCCGCGTCGGTGCCGGGCTTCACCTGCACCCACGCGTCGGCCTTCGCCGCCGTCGACGAGAAGGTGGGATCGACAACCACGAGTCGGGCGCCACGCTCGACGGCGTCGTGGATGAAGTGCGCGTCGGGGATGCGCGTCTCGAGCGGGTTGGCTCCGATCAGCAGGATGAAGCGGCTGTTGGCCCAGTCCTTGCTCTCGTGCTCGGCGTTCTGCACGCCGAAGGTGATGGGCATGCCCATCGGGAGGTCGCCGTTGAAGTCGAAGCTGGTGCCGTGGGTCATGCCGAGGGCGGCGCAGGCCCGGTACGCGGCCCCCTTCTGGATGTAGCCCGACCCGGGCACCTGGCTGAACACGTGGACGCTGTCCCAGCCCCACCGCTCCCCGATCCGCGTGAGCTCGCCGGCGATGCGGTCGAGCACTTCGTCCCAGGAAGCTTCGCGGAACTCGCCCGAACCCCGCTCCCCGGTGCGGACCAGCGGCGTGGAGATTCTGTCCGGACCATGGATGAGGAGGTGATACGAGATCCCCTTCATGCACCCGCGCGGGTTGTACGCGGGCTCCGGGTAGTCGGCCGCCTGCTGCACCTTGACCACAGTGCCGTCGCGGACGAAGGCGAGCTGACCACACGATCCGGTGCAGTTGGGCGAGCATGTGGTGCGTACCACACGGTCCACCGGGAGAGAGCCGGTTGCGTCCTCCCTGTTCGCGGAGGCCCGGGCGCCGGCGATGCCGGCGGCGGCCACGCCGCCGGCCGCCGCCCCGGCGCCGATGAGAAACTGGCGGCGCGTGGTCTTCATCATGCGGCCCTACCCGCGTGGTCGCCAGGATGGCGGCGCGACCGCGTCAAACGATGGCCCGAGGCCTGCACGGCTTCCCGGGCCTCGTCGCCCCCGCAGCCGCCGTCCAGCACGGTATGCGTCGTCGACCCGCATCGTGCGCAGCGCCCAGAGCTGTATCCCCCGGGAAGAGGGCGCAGGGCGGGCGCCGCGGCCGCAGTTGCCGTCTGTGCTCTGCCGAGTGCGTGTGCCGTCAGTGCGGCGCAGGCGGCAAGGCCCGCCGTCGTCACGAACCGACGCCGTGTCATCGCCATGTCAGCTCCCCCTCACTCCCGGGACCCGGGCAACGTCATGGTAACGAATACTGAGTCACTGTATGATAGTTTACCCACCGACCGCAGTGTCTGTCCAGCCTTTCCGTCTTCACCCTCTTGAGACTCCGCTCCGAGCCAGGCTCCGAGGGTGGAGTCTCCGCGGCACGGCTCCGAAGCCCTCCTGCCGACGCGACCGTCCGCTCCCCGCTCCGCGAAGGCGGCTCACGCCGCGGGCTTGCTTGACCACCCGGCAGGCTCTACAGTGTCCTTAGCGAGAGCGTCAAACGGCCGCGCGATTCCGCAGGCGTGGCGCGTGGAGAGAACGGGAGAGCATCACATGCCAAACCTCGGTGCACCAGAACTCATCATCATCGCTCTGGTGATCCTGCTGCTGTTCGGCGCCACCCGGCTGCCGAAGCTCGGCAAGTCCATGGGCCAGAGCATCCGCGGGTTCAAGCAGGGCCTCAGCGACGACGGCGGCGACGACGAGATTGTGGACGTCAAGCGCGACGCCACGGCCGAGTCCAAGGACGAGGACGTCAAGGTCTCCTGACCCGGCGCCGCACTGAAGACGACGACGGCCCGCCTCCGGCGGGCCGTCGTCGTTAACGTGGCGGAAGACGGCTCAGTGCCGCCGTCGGCGGCGCTCAGCGAGAGAGCAAGCAGACGGCGTGTGCGGCGATGCCCTCCCCGCGCCCCTCGAATCCCATGCCCTCAGTGGTCGTCGCCTTGACGCTCACTGCGTCGCAGGCGACGCCCAGGGCGCCGGCGAGCCGCTCGCGCATCTCCAGGCGGTAGCCGGAGAGACGAGGACGCTCGCACACGACGGTCACGTCGGCGTTCTCGACCGTCCAGCCGTTGCTCGCGAGCCACGCGACGACCCTCTCGAGGAGCAGCATGCTCGAGGCGCCGGCGAACGCCGGGTCGGTGTCCGGAAAGAGTTCGCCGATGTCCCCCAGGCCGGCGGCGCCGAGGAGCGCGTCCATGAGGGCATGCACGGCGACGTCGGCGTCTGAGTGCCCCGCGAGCCCCTCGGCGTGGTCGATGCGCACGCCGCAGAGGACCAGATCGCGCTCCGTCGTGAAGCGATGCGCGTCGTAGCCGCCGCCGACCCTATACGTCGGTCTCGACCTCCCAGGAGAGGAGCGCCCCCGCAAGCGGGAGGTCCTGCGGCGTCGTGATCTTGACGTTGGCCGGGGTGGACGCCACGAGGCGCACCTTGTACCCGCCGCGCTCCAGCAGCATGGCATCGTCGGTCGCCCCGTTGAGGTCGGTGCGAGCATACACGTCGCGAAGGGCGGCGGCGCGAAACACCTGCGGCGTCTGCGCCGCCCACAGACCGGCTCGGTCGACCGTGGCGGCCACCGCCTGGTCGGGGCCCTCGCGCTTGAGCGTGTCGCTCACTTCGACGGCCGGTACGGCGCCGTCGGCGCCTCCCTCATCGAGCGCCGTCAGGCAGCCTTCGAACACGTGCTTGGAGAAGAGCGGCCGGGCTCCGTCGTGCACGGCGATCACGGCAGCGGCATCCGGCACCATCTGCAGCCCGGCGCGGACCGAATCCGGCCGTGTGCGCCCACCCTCGGCGATGAGGACGGGCTTGGCGTCGTCGAACAGGCTGAGTTCGTTGGCGAACCGTACCGTGTGTGACGGATGCAGCACCACGACGATACCGTGCACACACTCCATGGCGAGCAGGCGGTGCACGGAGTGTGCGAGGACGGTCTCGCCTCCCAGCAGGAGGAACTGCTTGGATTCACCGTCGGGCAGGCCCATACGCCGGCTCTCGCCGGCCGCCGCGACGATGACCCAGGTCTCCGCGGCTTGCTGATCCTCCACGTCCATCGCCTCCTGGTTCAGTCACCGGCCGGGGGAGCGGAGCTCACCCGGCTGAAGATCATCTTTCCCGAGGGACTCTGCAGCACGCTGGTCACCTCGGCCTTGACGCGCGAGCCCACCAGGGCACTGCCCGCCTCGACGACGATCATGGTGCCGTCGTCGAGGTAACCCACGCCCTGGTCCTGCTCGCGCCCTTCGCGCAGGATCTTGACCTCGATGACCTCGCCCGGCAGTACCGCAGGCTTGACCGAGTTGGCGAGGTCGTTCACGTTGAGCAGCTTGACGCCCTGGATCTCCGCCACCTTCTTCAGCGTGTAGTCGGTGCTGATGATCATGGCGCCGAGGTCGTGGCCGAGGCGGACCAACTTGGCGTCGACCGCCTCGATGTCGGCGTAGTCGGTGCCGTCGACACGGACCGCCCCGGAGCTGTTCTGCAGGCGCTTGACGAAGTCGAGGCCCCGGCGTCCGCGGACTCGCTTCTCGGCGTCCGACGAGTCCGCCAGGCGCTGCAACTCCTCGATCACGAAGCGGGGGACGAGGAGCTCACCCTCGATGAACCCTGTCTCGATGATGTCGAGGATGCGCCCGTCGATGATGGCGCTCGAGTCCAGCAGCTTGGCCGGTGTGATGCCGGGGATGACCTCGAAAGCCCCACGCACGCCGAGCAGCCGCAGGATCTCGATGTGCTTCTTGGCGGCAACATAGGCCGTGAAGTAGCCGGCCAGCAGGTAGATGGGCACGGTGAGGTACGGCCCCACGATGGGGATGCGCACCAGGGCGAGGCTGATGAGCGTGGCGATGAAGAGTCCCACCACGACGCCGCCGACCGCGACCACGACCTCGGCCCCGGTGGCGCGGGCCATGACCTCGTCCACGTGGTCGAGACCGCGGCGGAGCAGGCGGGAGAGGATGACGCCGAGCAGGTAGCCGAGTACCAGGCCGGCCAGCGTGAACACCACGAGCCAGGCGACCTTGCCGTTCTGGGAGAGCTCGGGCGCGAACGATGAGACGCGCAGGCGCTCGGCGAGCTGGTAGCCCGCGAGCGCACCGAGCAGGGCGAGGACGGCCCGGACGGCCGGCTGGAGGACGCCACGCGAGCCGCGGCGCCCGGAGCCGCCGGGCTCAGACGACGGGTGCTGGTTCTCTGGAGTCGTCGGCAAGGGGAGTACCGTCGACGTGGATGTCCTCGAGCACGGACTCCAGGAACGCGTTGGCCTCGTCCTCGGTGAAGTCGCGTGCGTACATGAGCTCGCTGGCGAGGATCTTCTTGGCCTTGCTGAACATCTGCTTCTCGCCCGTCGACAGCCCCTTGTCGGCGTGGCGGATGGCCAGATTGCGCACGACCTCGGCGACCTCGAAGATGTCGCCGGTCTTGAGCTTGTCGCGGTTGTGCTTGTAGCGCCGGCTCCAGTTCTTGGGCATCTTGGTGGGAT
>DAIQNY010000055.1:0-16267 GCA_036788155.1 Actinomycetota bacterium
CCCACCCGTCCGGTGCCCCCTCCGCCGCCGCCCGCGGCCCTGCCGCTCGCCGCCTACTGCGCCGTCCCCGCGGCTCGCCCCGCCGCCGCCTGCAAATTTGTCTAGGCGGCGGCGTCAACTTTGCCGAGGAATGCGCCGTGGCGGCGCGTGCCCGTGCCTCCCATACTTGAGGAGAGGGCGTCGGTGGCCATAGCGCCTCGACCGGAACACGCACCTGTTGGGCAGCAGCGGGTTCAGACCCCTGGGCCAGGACGTGGGCAGGTTCGGCACCGCGAGGTGCGCGACGTTGTTCTCGGGCCCCGGGTCTGTACTACGGGTTTCGGGCCGTCTATGGTGGGCCGAGCCTGCCATCGTATGCGGCCGGGGCGAGGCCGCCACGCTGACGGAGGCTGAGGCGGCGGAGGGGGAGGCCTGATGGAGACGCGCGTCCAGGTCCTCAGCGAGGACGAGAAGGCCCAGGTCCACGAGCGCACGCTGCAGGTGCTGCGCACCGTCGGCATGCGTTGCGACACAAAGGAGGGGCGCCGCATCCTGGCCGCGGCCGGCGCCGACGTCGACGAGACGACGCGCCGGGTGCGGTTTCCCACGGACCTCGTCGAGAACCTGCTGGCGCAGGCGACCACGACGTTCACCCTCCACGGCCGCCGGCCCGGCTGGAGCTTCCCGGTCGGGGCCGGCGAGTTCACGCTCCTCGCAGACGGGGGCGCCACCTCTGTCGTCGATGCCACCACCGGCGAGCGGCGCCCCACCACGTTCGACGACTGGCGCGCGGCCACCCGGCTGCTCGACGCTCTCGACGACGTGGGACTGTACTGGTGCCCCACCGACTACGACGTCGACTACGAGCGGCCCGGCGGCTTCGTTCGCTACTTCACGCGCGTGTTCGGGACGTTCGGCAAGCACGTGCAGGACTCGTTCGGTACCCCTGAGCTGGCCCCCTGGCTCAAGGAGGTCCTCGACATCGTCTTCGGCGGGCCGGACCAGGTGCGGCGGCAGCTCCCGCTCTCGTTCCTCATCACCCCGGCCTCGCCCCTCACCATGGAGCACGACTTCACACAGACGTGGCTCGAGGTGCGCGACTACGGGTTGCCGGTGGCGGTGATGCCCATGCCGCTGCAGGGTGCCACGGCGCCCGGCAGTCGACTCGGCACGCTTCTCGCCGCCAACGTCGAGACGGTCGGGACGATCTGCCTGGTGCAGGCGGCGGCCCCGGGCACGCCGGTCTTCTACGCACCCGTGGTCGCCACCATGGATCCGCGCACCGGGCTGTACGCGGCCGGCGCCGTCGAGCACGCCGTCCTCGGCGTCGCCGGCACGGAGATGGCCCGCTGGTACGGCCTGCCGGCCGAGTCCTCGGGCCTCTGCACCCAGACCTACCAGCCCGACCTCCAGACCGCGTGGGAGAAGGCCGACAGCGCACTGCTCGTCACGCTGGCGCGGCCGGATGTGCTGGTCGGTCCGGGTCTGCTCGGGGGCGCCACCGTCCTCTGTCTCGAGCAGATCGTCCTGGACGTGGAGGTCGTCCGCCGCGCCCGCCAGGGAGCCACCGGTGTGCCGGTGCGTGACGACCTCTGGCTGGACGACGTGCTCGAGCAGGTCGGGCCCTGCGGCACCTTCATCGGCGAGCGCTCCACGCGTGCGGGCGTGCGCGGCGGCGAGTGGCGTCTCGGCGACTTCGGCGTGCAGGGCAGCTGGGACGCGTGGCGGGCGGCGGGCTCTCCGAGCACGGTCACCGCCGCCCGCGAGCGCGTCGACGCGATCCTCGCCGAGCAGGTCTCGCTGCCGTTCGGAGACGACCAGGCGGCGGCCCTCGCGGCGCTCCAGCGCCGCGCCGACGCCGCCTCCTGACGCCCGGCGCGGCCTCTCTCTGCCGCGCTGTGTTCGAGCGATATCAGCGGGAGTAAAAGGTCTGTAAGCGCCCCTTGAGACGACCGGGACGTGCCGGTACCCTGTCAGCCGGATGGAGGACGGTTCTTCGCGGTATTCACGTGACAACTGGCGGCTCAAGGCCGTGCTCGTGCTTCTGGGGTCCTTGTGCCTGCTGGCCTTTTCCGGGTCGGGGGCTGCCGTCGCCGACGACGCGACTCCCACCTGGCAGCTCAAGAAGTACCCCAGCCGGGGCTGGGACCGCAGCTTCAAGCTCGACCTGGCGGAGGAGTTGCCTCGCACGCCGCGTGTGGTGGTCTTCGGAGGCTCGAGAGCGCTGCGGCTCGATCCGGAGACGATCGAGCGGAAGACCCGGCTCCCTGCGTTCAACTTCGCCTTCCACAACGGCAGGCCGGAGGACGCGTGGGCGGTCACCGACTGGATGCTCGACACGCACCCCGACGAGCCGCCGGCGGTGATCTGGTGCGTGCAGGCCACGACGTTCGCGGATGTGCCGATGGCCACCGGCCTGATCGTCGACAAGCGCCTCTCGCAGGCCTTCCCGGCGTCCCTCATCAAGTCGAAGCTGAAGGCGGCGATGCGAGAGCCGAAGCGCAACCTGCTCTCCGGCCGCCGGTTCGGCTACGACGGCATGCTCTGGTGGAACAGATACGACAGCAGACGCGCTGAGGGCCTGACGCTCCAGAAGGCCTTGCGCCGGTATCTGAGCGCGAAGATGCTCGCCAAGGCGGGCAACCGCAAGAGACCGGGACGCACCCGCGCCAAGTCGTACTTCTCACGGACCCTGCTCCTCCTGAACAGCCGTGGCATCCGGCCGGTGATCGTGATCATGCCGTATCACCCCACGGTGAGGAAGGCGTTCAACGCGGTGGGCTGGCGGGTCAAGGAACGGGCCATGCGCACGTACCTCAAGAAGCTGCGGCAGTACCGGGACTTCAGGATCGTCGACTGCCTCAACATCAAGACCTTCGGCGGATCGCCGAACGGGTTCTACGACGGCGCGCATCTCACCGCCGGCAACTCGCGGCGCCTGATCCGCTATGTCGTGAAGAGGGTGCCCGGATGCTTCAGGGTGCCGCCGCCGCCCAAGCCGGCGCCCTCGCCGAGCGGCTCGCCGGAGCGGAGCGTCTCGTCCGGCGACGGCGCGCAGCTCATCCCCGCGCCGGCGCCTACGCCGGTCCCCGAGGTGACGAGCACCCCCGCCGACTTCCTCGAGTAAACGGCGGCCCGGCGGTCGAGCGGGCGACGGGCGTATGCCTCGCGCCTCAGTCGCCGAGGGCGTCGTAGACGAGACCGGTCAGCAGCTTGGGGTAGAAGTAGGTGGACTTCTGCGGCATGACCTCGGCCTGGTCGGCGATCGCCCGCACCTGGTCGACGCGTGTGGCGTTGAGGAACGCGCCGAGCTCGTAGCGGCCGGAGGACAGCGTCGCGAGGGCGTCGGGGACGCTCTTGGCGTAGTCGACGTGGCGCTCGGCGTCGTCGTGTTCCAGACCGAGCGCCTCGCGGAGAAGCAACTCGTGGAGCATCGTCACCGAGAGGCCGGCGGCCGCCGGGGAAGAGCCGCTCGCCGCGAGCCGACGTGAGGCCTCTGGCTCGCGCGCCCTGACCGTGACGCAAACGTCCTCTTTCGGGAGGTACAGGCCGAAGACCCTGGCGGGGTCGGCCTGGTCGGGCAACGCGTCCAGCGCCTCCCGGCATGCCTGGGCGCCCATCACGGGGGCGCCGACGACCTCGAAATATGGGGTCATGAGCTCGGTGAGTCGGGCGAGCGACAGGGCCGGGACGCCGTGCACCAGACGGTGGGTCGGGAAGACCGTGAGCCCGGGATCGTGCAGACTGCACAGGTAGACCATGAGCGTGTCTGCGCTGAAGTCGCCCATCGCCCTCCGCTCGTCGCGAAAGGCGAGCGCCGTCTCGTACCGGTGATGGCCGTCGGCGATATAGAGCGGGACGTCGCGCAGCGCCTCGGTGACCCGCTCTGCGGCGGGGCCTGCCACGGGGGCGGCGCGATGGACGTTGCCGTCGCCGTCGCGCGCCGTCCGCCAGGCTTGCTCGGGGATGTCGCCGGTCGCGGCGTCGAGGCTGCGGCCTGCCGAGCCGTCGTCGTCGGGGAAGAGCAGGAATATCTGGCTGATGTCCGCGCGCGTGGCGCGGTACAGCCGCAGCCGGTCGACCTTGGGGCCGGCGTGCGTGCGCTCGTGCGGCAGCACCACGCGCTGCTCGAGCGACGCGAGCCGGAGCCGCGCGATGAAGCCCCTGCGGATGCGCTCGTGCCCGTCCGGCCCCATGTACGTCTGGTCGACGACCACGATGCCGGGCAGCTCGTCCTGCACGAGGACGCCCTGCTCGCGCCAGGAGCGGAAGGTGTGCGCCGCACGCAGGTAGGCCTCGTCGTCCGCCTCCGTCCCCGGCGGCACGGGCAGGTCCACGTGGACCGCGTTGTACGGGCTTCGGTCGCGGAGCTCGGCGGCCTCGGCCGCAGACAGGACGTCGTAGGGCGGCGCGACCACGTCGTCGAGACGGATGTCTGGACGGTAGCGGATACCTCTGAAGGGCGAGATGTGGGCCATGCTTCTCCTCGTGCGACCGCGCGGACGCGCGGGTCGGGCCATTCTACCGGGTGAAGGCACCGGATGCGGCGTCGGCGACGAGGCGATGGACCCGGACGTCGGGGGAGAGCACGGCGGTCGCGACGAGCCGCGACGGACGGCAGATCGTCACTGCCGGATGATGACCGGCATGCCGATCACCACCCGCTCGTACACATCCTCGACCTCCCAGATGTGCATGCGGATGCACCCGTGAGACGCGTAGGTGCCGATGGAGGAGTCGTCCGGCGTGCCGTGGATGCCGACGCCCGGCGCGCTGGTGCCGATCCAGCGCGTGCCGAGCGGGTTGGCGATGCCCGGAGGGATGGGCTCGGCGTCCTTGGCCCAGTCCGAGTTGGGTGGGTACCAGGTGGGGTTCATGATCTTGGAGGTGACGACGTACGAGCCCGTCGGGGTGGGGTACGCCGACGAGCCGGCCGCGACGGAGTAGCTCTTGACGAGCTTGCCGTCGCGGTACACGTACAGCTTGAGGTCGGTCAGGTCGACCACGATCTGACCGCTGAGCGCGTTGAGCACGTTCCCTCCGACGATGCCGTCGACCTCGAGCCCGTACTTGGCCTGCAGCTTGCGCACGGCCTTCTCGGTGGCCGCGTCGTAGAACCCCGACTTCTTGCCCGAATAGACGCCGGCGTTGATGAGCTTGGACTGGAGCGCCCTGACGTCCTTGCCCTTGGCGCCGGGCCACAAGGTGGCGGAACCGAAGTGCTCGGTGCTGTCGACGGTGAAGGTCTGCTTGTTCGTGACGACGTTGCCGCCCTTGTCCTCGACGCTGACGACCAGGACATGCCTGCCCTGCGCGAGACCCTTGGCCGCGTACTTGGCCTTCGAGGCCGGGCCGCTGAGCTCGCGCTCCTCGCCGTCCAGCACGAACTTGACGGCTGGGACGCCGAGCTGGTCCGTGGCCTTGACGCGGACGGTGAGACGCGCCTTGTCGAGCGTCTTGTCGAGCTGCGTGACCTTGAGCTCCGGCGGCTGCGCATCGACGTACACGCTGAGCCGCTTGGCGCGGGTGTTGCCGGCGCGGTCGGCGGTGGTGACCACGACCTCGGATTCGCCGTCCGGGAGGTCGGCGCTGATCGCGTACTTGCCCGAGGCGTCCGCCTGCCCGCTGGCCTGGATGTCTCCGTCGACGACGGTGACGGTGGCGAAGGGTTCCGTCGTCCCGGTGAAGGTCGCCGGATCGGTGTTGATGCGGCCCTCCATGACGTCGTCCTCCAGCTCCAGCTCCGGGATGCTGGTGTCGACGGTGAAGCGCCAGTCCTTGCGCACGTCCCGGCGGAAGACGTTGGAGCTGCGGGCGCTGAAGGCGACCGTGTGCTCGCCGTCTGAGAGTTCGCCCGCGGCGAGCGTGAGCTCGTCGCCGTTCCGTGTCGTCGCGGACGTGACGTCCTTGCCGTCGAGAGTGACGGCGACGTCCTCGAGCCTGGAGAGTCCCTTGACGTCGAGGACGAGTGTCGGCGACGCGTCCCTCACGTAGGCGTCGGGTCCGGGGGTGACCGCCGAGACGCGAGGCACCCCGTAGAGTTGCCACCCGACCACGGCCGCGAACACACAAACCGCCGCTATGACGATGTACGGCCAGCGGCGGCGGCGACGTTGTTCGGCTCTATAGAGTTGGTAGGGTGCTTCCGACACGGCCCTTCCTGGACGATTCTGCTCCGCATTATACTGCAGGTATCGGTACTCTCCTCGTTTTGTCTGAGCGTTGCCATGGGACGTCTGTCCAGTTCCGCGCGAGCGCTCGGGCACGCGACACGTCCCTGGTCCTCCTGCGCACCCCACGGGCTCCGGGCCGTGCGCCGAGGGCTCACCGACTATAGACTCGTTGCATGGACAGTTCCCTCGACGAACTCTTCGCAGACGTCGCCGCGGGCCGGCTTGGCGCCGCTGAGGGAGCCGAGCGGCTGCGCCGCCTCGGCTATGTCTCCGTGGGCGACTTCGCCCTCCTCGACGTCTCTCGCGCGGCACGGAAGGGCGTGCCCGAGGTGGTGTTCGCCGAGGGCAAGTCGGTCGAGCAGGTGGTCGCCATCACGCGCCGCTTTCTCGAGCACGCCGCCGTCGTGCTCTGCACGCGCGTCTCGCAGGAGCAGGCGGCAGCCCTCGACGAGGCCCACGCCGGAGCGGTGCTGCACGATCCTCGCAGCCGGGTCGTCGTGGCCCGGCGACCGGGTGCGCCGCCGCCGCAGGCGCGCGGCGCGGTCGGGGTCCTGGCCGCCGGCACCAGCGACGTGGCCGTCGCCGGCGAGGCGGTGGCCATGATCGGCGCCATGGGCGTCGAGGCACTCACGGCGTACGACGTCGGCGTCGCCGGTCTGCACCGCCTCTCGGCGCCGCTGGACGAGATGCGCGCCGCCGGCGTCGGCGCTCTCGTGGTCGCCGCCGGCATGGAGGGCGCTCTCCCATCGGTTGTCGCCGGCCTCGTGGAGGTTCCGGTCATCGGTCTCCCCACCTCTTCGGGCTACGGGTACGGCGGTCGCGGAGAGGCTGCCCTCATGGGGATGCTCCAGAGCTGCAGTCCGGGGCTTGCCGTGGTGAACATCGACAACGGAGTCGGTGCCGGCGCGACTGCCGCGCTCATCGCTCGTGGGAGCGCGCGATGAGCAGCATCCCGTTCGTCCTGCGCGAGCACCGCGAGCAACTCTGGCGCCGCTGGGCGGAGTCGCTCGACGACGACGTCCCCGCAGACTACCGGGAGCTCATGAGCAGCCCGCTGGGCGAGCGGTTCGTGCGCGCTTTCGTCGAGGACCTCATCGGGTGGAGCGAGGCCGAGGAGTACGAGGCGCCGGCTCAGATGCGGCGAGCCTGCGACCGGGTCGCTGCGGATGCCGGCAACCGCATGGCTCTCGGCTTCACGGCCGTCGAGCTGGCAGCCGCGCTGCAGGTGCTGCGCGGCGCGGTCGTCGACGTCCTTCTCGACGCGCTGGTGCTCGGCGAGTTGCCCTCGTTCGCGGAGACCCTCGAGCAGGTCAAGGCGGTCGATCGCTTCATCGACCGGCTGGTCGCGGCGGTGCTGACGGCGACGCCCACGGAAGCCGACTGACGCGAGCCGCGAGACGGCGCGCCTCGCCGCGCCGAACCGGGACCGAAGGGGGTCCGGGTGATGCCTCCGGGGTTGCGGCGCCTCCGGCGCGCGACTAGGCTTCGCCCATGCTGAGGCTGGCGCTCATCTTCGGCGGCCGCTCCGCCGAACACGAGATCTCCCTGGCCTCCGCTCGCTTCGTCTCCTCGATGCTCGACCCGGACCGGTACGAGGTCGTGCCCGTGGGCATCACGTCTGCCGGCAGGTGGGTGGTGCCGGACGACGTCGACGCCGCCACGACCACCGGGCTCGACGCCGTGGCTACGCGGCCGGTGCACCTTGTCTCCGACCCCGGCCGCCCCGGGCTCGCGTTCGACGACCGGGAGTTCGTCCCCCTCGATTTCGCCTTCCCCATCATGCACGGCACGTTCGCAGAGGACGGCACCATCCAGGGACTCCTCGAGATGGCCGGGCTCGCCTACGCCGGATCAAGCGTCCTCGGGAGCTCTGTCGGCATGGACAAGGAGCTCATGAAGGCGGTGTTCGCCAGCGCCGGGCTGCCGCAGATGGACTACCTGGTGCTGCGCGACGGCGCGGCCACCGGCCCGGGCGCCGTCGCCGCCGTGGAGGAGCGCCTGGAGTACCCCGTCTTCGTGAAGCCGGCCAACCTCGGATCGAGCGTCGGCATGACGAAGGCACACGACAGGGATGAGCTCGGACCTGCGCTCGAGCTCGCCGCCGTCCACGACCGCAAGACGGTCGTCGAGGCGGCGTGCGTCGGCCGCGAGCTCGAGTGCAGCCTTCTGGGCAACGCCGACTGCCGGGCGTCCGTGGTCGGCGAAGTCGTCCCGGTCAACGAGTTCTACGACTACGAGTCCAAGTACACCGAGGGCATGATGTCGTTCGCCATTCCGGCGAAGATAGGCGACCGGCACACCGAGCGCGTCCGTGAGCTCGCGGTGCAGGCGTTCCACGCCATCGACGCGAGCGGCTTCGCCCGCTGCGACTTCTTCCTCGAGACGGCCACGGGCCGGGTGATCCTCAACGAGATCAACACCATCCCCGGCATGACGGCGATGAGCGGGTTCCCGCGGCTCTGGGCGGCGTCGGGCATCGACGGCCGCGCGCTGGTGGACGAGATCGTGCGGCTGGGGCTAGAGCGCCACCAGCGACTCGCCCGGCTCAAGCTGGCGCGCTGAGCGCTCCTATCCGCCGCCGGCGACGCCCGTGCGCGTGGGGTTGGTGACGCGGTCCACCCAGTCCTTGAGCTGAGGGATCCTGCCCAGATAGTGAAACGCGTACGTGTCCGCGGTCGCCTGGGCTGTCACCGTGAAGGTGACCGTGCCGTTCTGGACCCGCGTCGCCGTGAAGTCGACCATCTCGAGACCCGCCTTGGCCAGGTACTGCCGAGCGGCGATCTCGGCGGAGGGGAGGTTGAGGCTCTGCGCATACTCGGTCCTCGCCTCCCGCGCGGCGGTGGTGGCGTCGTCGGCCGACTGGTAGGCGCTGAAGATCGCCATGGCATCGAGCACGACGACGCCGATGACGGCGAGCACGACGACGATCCAGACGACCTCGCGGATGAAGCCGTCCTGGTTACCCAGGCGTGAGCGCATCGTCACTGTTCCTCCTTGATCCTGCCAGGCCGTCACCTCCCCTGTATCGGCGGGAGGCGGGAACAGTTTACTCCGTCGGCGCGGTGAGCCGGATGCAGAGGACGGCGAGGTCGTCCGCGGGCCCGCGCGACGAGAAGCGCTCGCCGGCGCTCACGAGGCGCGCGACCACGTCGGCCGCGCGCGCCCCATGCGTGCCCGCGAGTACCTCGTCGATGCGCGACTCGAAGAACGCGCCGGCGTCGTCGCGCAGCTCGGCGATGCCGTCGGTGAAGAGCACGACGAGGTCGTCTTTCGAGAGTCGGAGGACCTCTGTGGGGTACGGCTCCAGCGCCGCGTCCAGCTCTACGCCGATGGGCGGCTCGGTCATCAGAAGTGGACGTTCGACGCCGCCGGCACGGACGAGGAACGGCGTCGGGTGACCCGCCGAGGCCAGCCGCAGCAGGCCGGTGCGCGGCGTGAGCTGACCGAACAGCACGGTCACGAACCGGTCCGTCTCGCGGGCGAAGTCCGGCTGTTCGAGCAAGCCGTTGCGCAGTTCCTGCAGGGCCTCGCCGGGGCGCGTCGGCCAGGAGAGCTGGCCGCCGTGCACGGCGCCGCGCAGCATGAACTTGGTGACGAACGTGGTGGCCATGGCGTCGACGCCATGGCCGGCCACGTCGCCGATGGCGAAGGCCAGGCTGCCGGACGGGGGGCGTGTGTAGTAGTCGACGAAGTCGCCGCCGCTGAGCACGCCCCTGCTCGCCGAGCGGTACGTGAAGGCCACGTCGAGCCCGGGTAGATCGGGCGGATCGTCCGGCAGCAGGCGCCGCTGGAGTCTCTCGGCCACGTCGGCCAGGAGCGCGACGGGATCCTCTTCCGGGCGGTCGTCGGGGGTGGTCACCGGCGTCGTACCGCCGCTGACCAGAGCAGGAGCGCCTGCACGCCGAGCGCGCCGATGGCGACGACGAGCACGAGGTCGAAGGACACGCCGACCACGCCGACGAGGAAGGTGAGGGCGAGCGCCCACAGGATCGCGCCCGGCAGCACGCGCCAGAGGAACCGCCGCCGGAAGCTGAGAAGCAACAGCCGGCGGCGCATCCCGTGTCCGCGGGCGTTGTCGTCGAGGTAACTGGAGCCGCGGGCGTGCAGGGTGCCCGTGAGGTCGCGGCCGTCCGAGCCGTACACGCGGCACTGCAGCGGCAATCCTGCACGCCGTCGCAGCACGGTGTCCTGGGCGCGGGCGAAGTACTCCACAAGGGAGAAGAAGCGGTCGTCGCCGGACAGCTTGGTGCTGGCGAGGCGGACGTCGAGATACAGCCGGTCCTCAGCCGGGTCGTACTTGATCTCGCTCTGCCAGCCGCGGCGGCTGAAGAAGTTGCCCAGGAACCGATCGAGGTCGCCCGGGATGCTCTCGACGTCCGGTCGATCCATCACGCCCATGTGCCGATTCTACCCGTCGCCACATCCATCGGCAGCCGGGGTGGCCGAGTCAAGCCGGGCCGTCGGTCAATGCGATAGAATGCCCGACTTGATGGGGCGGCTCCCGCCGCCGCCAACGACGTACAGGAGTTCCCCGTGAAGATCGCAGTCATCGGCCTGGGCTACGTCGGCCTGCCGCTGGCGATGGTGTTCGCCGAGGCCGGCATCTCAGTCGTCGGCATCGAGGCCGTGGCCGCGCGATGCGACGAGGTGAACGCCGGCCGCAGCTACATCCAGGATGTGCCCGGCGAGGCGCTCAAGGCCATGGTCGACAAGGGACTTATCCACGCAACCACGGACTACGCGGCGACCGAGGACTGCGACGCGGACATCATCTGCCTGCCCACGCCGCTCAACGCGAACCGGGAGCCGGACCTGACGCTGGTCAAGCAGGCGACGGAACAGCTGGCCGGGCACCTGCGGCGCGGCCAGCTGGTCACCCTCGAGAGCACCACGTATCCCGGTACCACCCGCGACGAACTGGCGCCGATCCTCGAGGCCGGCTCCGGCCTCACCGCCGGCGTCGACTTCCACCTCGCCTTCTCGCCGGAGCGCGTCGACCCCGGACGCACCGACTACACGACCAAGACCACGCCCAAGGTCGTCGGCGGCCTCACCAAGGCGTGCACGGAACGTGCGCTCCAGGTGTATGGTCCCGCGCTCGACCACGTGGTGCCGGTCAGCACGCCCGAGGTCGCGGAGATGACCAAGCTGCTCGAGAACATCTTCCGCAGCGTCAACATCGCCCTGATGAACGAGCTGGCGATGCTCTGCGATCGCATGAAGGTCGACGTGTGGGAGGTCATCGACGCGGCCGCCACCAAGCCGTTCGGCTTCATGAAGTTCCAGCCGGGGCCGGGCCTCGGCGGCCACTGCATCCCCATCGACCCCTTCTACCTCAGCTGGAAGGCGCGCGAGTTCGACTTCTGGACCGAGTTCATCGAGCTTGCCGGCAAGGTCAACGAGAACATGCCGTACTTCTGCGTCGAGAAGCTCCACCGCGCGCTCAACACCCGCGGCAAGAGCCTCAACGGAGCGAAGATCCTGGTGCTCGGCGTGGCGTACAAGGCGGACATCGACGACCTGCGGGAGAGCCCGGCGCTCAAGGTGATCCGCCTGCTGCGTTCGCACGGCGCCGCCGTGGACTACCACGACTCGTACTGTCCCGAGCTGCCCGAGTTCGGGCTCAGCTCGGTGCCGCTCGACGACCACCGCCCGCTGGCCGCGTACGACGCCGTGACCATCGTGACGGCGCACTCCGACGTCGACTACCGCGCCGTCGTCGACGACGCCGACCTCGTGGTCGACTTCCGCAACGCCACGGCCGGCATCCCGAGCGCCGGCAACGTCTGGAAACTCTGACAGGGAGACATACCCGTGACTGCTGACAAGGTCCGCGTCGGCGTGGTCGGGCTCGGCTACTGGGGCCCCAACCTCGCCCGCAACTTCGATCGCCTCGAGGGCGCCGAGCTCGCCTACTGCTGCGACCTCGACGAGGGCAATCTGGCCAAGGCGCGCAGCCTGTATCCGCAGGCCACCGTCACCGACGACTACGCCCACCTGCTCGCCGACGACGCGCTCGACGCGATCGTCGTCGCCACCTCCGTGCCGACCCACTACAAGCTCGGCAAGCTCGCCATCGAGGCCGGCAAGCATGCCTTCGTCGAGAAGCCCATCGCCCTCAAGGCCGCGGACGCGCAGGACCTGCTCGACACGGCCGAGGAGTACGGCGTGAAGCTCATGGTCGGCCACCTGCTCGAGTACCACCCGGCCGTGGCCAAGATGAAGGAGCTCATCGACGCCGGCGAGCTCGGCCGGGTCTACTACGCCTACGCCAACCGCCTCAACCTGGGCAAGGTGCGGACCGACGAGAACGCGCTCTGGAGCCTCGGGCCGCACGATGTGTCCGTGCTCAACTACCTCACCGGCGACGAGCCCGTGGAGGTCAGCGCCCGCGGCGAGTGCTACCTGCAGGACGAGGTCGAGGACGTCGTCTTCGGCTACATCAGGTACGAGAACGGCATGGTCGGCCACCTGCACGTGAGCTGGCTGGACCCTCACAAGAGCCGCAAGATCACCGTGGTCGGCGAGCGCAAGATGGTCGTCTTCGACGACATGGAGTCAGACCGCAAGATCACCGTGTACGACAAGGGCGCCACCACCACGCGCACCAAGTTCGAAACCTACGGCGAGTTCGTCACCCTGCATTTCGGCGACATCCACATCCCCAAGATCGGGAACGACGAGCCGCTGCGCATCGAGTGCCAGCACTTCGTGGATTGCATCAACGACGACGCGACTCCGCGCAGCGACGGTCGCGACGCGCTCAACGTCGTCAAGGTCCTCGATGCCATGGAGATCAGCCTGCGCGAGGGCGGTCGCCCCGTGAAGACATCGGAGCTGTGAGCGTGGCCCTGCACGGCAGCGACCTGGGCCACAACCTGCTGCTCGGCGATGGCGTCGTCGTCGGTGACGATGTCGTGTTCGGCGCCAACGTCGTCGTGTACGAAGACACCGTGATCGGCGACGGCTGCTTCATCCAGGACGGCGCCGTGCTCGGCAAGGTGCCGAGCCTCTCGCCGACCAGCACCGCCAAGCGGGGAGAGCTGGCGCCGCTCACGCTCGGCGCCGGTTGCGTGGTCAGCACCGGCGCCGTGGTCTACCGCGGCACCACGCTCGGCGACGGCTGCATCCTCGGCGACTACGCCGGCGTGCGCGAGCGGTGCACGCTCGGACAGCGGGTCGTGGTCGGTCGCGGCAGCGTCGTGGAGAACGATACCTCCATCGGCGACCTCACCAAGATCCAGACCAACGTCTACATCACCGCGTACATGACCATCGAGGAACGGTGCTTCATCGCGCCGTGCGTCCAGACGACGAACGACAACTTCATGGGCCGCACCGAGAAGCGCCACGAGCTCATCAAGGGCGCGACCATCCGCCGCGGCGCCCGCGTCGGCGGCGGCGCGGTGCTCTGCCCGGCGATCGAGGTCGGCGAGGAGGCGTTCATCGCCGCCGGCGCCGTGGTGACCAGGGACGCGCCGGCCGGCAAGGTGCTCATGGGCGTGCCGGCCCGCGTGGTTCGCGACGTGTACGAGGACGAGCTGCTCGAGAACCAGTAGTCGGCGGACCTGCTCGCGACGCGACGGGTCGACAGACCTGACGAAGGGGGCGGGGCGCCGGGAGGCGCCCCGCCCCCTTCCGTTCTGTCGCGCGCTCCATTCCGGTTGGTGTCGCCGGTTTCACGACGGGAACACTCCGGTTGCGACACCGTTCTCAGGGGCGTGAGGTCTGTGATGGACGACGAGACACGGCAGGACGATCAGGGAGCGGCGGGTACAGGCGGCCGACCGCCGGCGGACTCTCCCGACGCCGGTGTGGCGGCGGCGCCGGACCAGCGGCAGCCGCACGGTGCCGTGCGGTACACGCGCCGCCGCCTGCTGGTGCTGGGCGGCGCCCTGGCGGCCGGGGCGGCCGCCGTGATCGCCGGCCTGCGCGCCCTCGGCGGCCCGTCGGAGGTGGCGGACAAGGTCGGAGGGCCGGTGGCCGACCAGTTCGGCACGTTCCCCGTGCGCAGCGTCGAGGACGTGCCCGACGTGCCGCCCGAGCAGTGGGTCGTCAGGGTGGACGGCCTCGTGGAGACACCCGTGACGATCGATCGCGCGACGTGGGCCTCGCTGCCACGCATGGACGAGACGGTCGACTTCCTCTGTGTCGAGGGCTGGGGCGTCGACGACGTGCGCTGGGGCGGCGTGGCGCCGTCGGTGGTCCTGGACCAGGTCGGCGTGCGGCCGGAGGCGCGCTACGCCGTCTTCTACGCCTCCGGCGGCGTGTATCTCAGCAGCGTGCCGCTCGAGCTGGTCCGCGATCCCCAGACCGTGCTCGCGGACACGATCGCCGGTGCGCCGCTGCCGCCCAAGCACGGCGGGCCACTTCGCCTGGTGGTGCCGAAGCAGCTCGGCTACAAGAGCGTGAAATGGGTGGGGCGGATCGAGCTCACGGACAGGATCAGGACCGGCTACTGGGAGTCGAGGGGCTACCCGGAGGACGCTCCGGTCTGATCCTCGCGACGACGAGGCATGCCGTCGTCCCGTCTCGCCCTCAAGCCGCAGCATGATCCGGCACTGGTCTCTTCCTCAGGCCACGGCGTGACCCCGCATCGGTTTGGCCCATGGGAAGCGCCGGGCACGATTCTCGGCGGGCGGCCGTCGGCCGCCCGGCGCGTTACACTTGAGCTTGCGCCCTTGCGCGCCCGCGCTCACGACCAGCGAGCAGTCCAGGAGGCCGAGGATGACCAAGTACATCTGCACGGTGTGTGACTACGTGTACGACCCCGAGGTAGGGGATCCCGACAACGGCGTGGAGCCGGGCACCGCCTTCGAGGATCTGCCCGACGACTGGGTCTGCCCGGACTGCGGGGTCGAGAAGGACGAGTTCGAGCCCCTCGACGAGGGCTGATGCTGGGGAGGCGACACTGATGGGCGTTCTCGAACTGCGCGACGTCACGCTCGAACTCGGCGGCCGGCACGTCCTCAACGGCCTGACCGTCGACTTCTGGGAGGGTCACGTCCACGCGCTCATCGGGCCGAACGGCGCCGGCAAGTCCACGCTGGCCGGCGCGATCATGGGCTTGCCCGACTATCGGCACATGCAGGGCGAGATCCTGCTCGACGGTCAGGCGATCCAGGACCTGCCGGTGGACGAGCGCGCCCGCCGTGGCATCACGCTCGCGTGGCAGGAGCCGGCGCGGTTCGAAGGACTGAAGGTCGACGCGTTCATCCTCGCCGGCGCAAGGGACCGGAGCCGCGCGACCGTCGACCGTGTGCTTCGCCGCGTCGGGCTCGACCCCGACCAGTACGCCTCGCGTGCCGTGGACAAGACGCTGTCGGGCGGCGAGCGCAAGCGCGTGGAGCTCGCCAGCATCCTCGCCATGGAGCCGCGCGTGGTGCTCATGGACGAGCCGGATTCGGGCATCGACGTGGAGGCGCTGGAGCGCATCTTCGATGCCCTCGCCGACTTCAAGGAGCGGGGCGCCACGGTCATCATGATCACGCACAGCCAGGAGGTGCTCAAGCATGCCGAGCACGCCTTCCTGCTCTGCGACGGGCGCATCATCGACAAGGGCAGCGTCGGCCGCATCGACGACTACTTCGGAGACAAGTGCGCCTGCTGCGATCACACCAATCTCCCCACGCCGGACGAGATGACGGCGGTGCCGGAATGAGCGGCACGCCGACCAGGGAACAGATCGAGACCGCCCGGGAACTGCTGGCCAGCCTCGGCGACTTCGGGGGCCACGTCAAGGGCGACGACATCGCTCACCTCGAGGTGCACGGCAACGAGGTGGTCGGGGCGCACCTGGTGCCCGGCCTGCAGGTCGACGTGGACGAACTCGACGACGGCATCGAGGCCTGGATCCACCTGGACAAGGGTGCACGCATCGCGAAGCCGGTGCATCTGTGCTTCGGCATGCTGCCCACCGAGGGCCTCCAGAAGATCGTCATGCACGTGGAGGCCGAGGAGGACAGCTTCGCCAGCGTCCAGGCGCACTGCACGTTCCCCAACGCCGTCGACATCACCCACAAGATGGATGCGGACGTGGTCATCGGTCCCGGCGCCACGTACGAGTACTTCGAGCGTCACCTGCACGGAGCGGAGGGCGGCGTGATCGTGGTGCC
>DAIQNY010000056.1:0-16214 GCA_036788155.1 Actinomycetota bacterium
GCGCGGCGGGTCCTCCACCCAGTCGTGGCGATCCAGATCGACGTGCTCGGCCCCGCGTCCCGGCGTGCTCACGCGCCGTCAGCTCCTTGCTCTCAGCTCGCTCACCAGCTCGAGGAAGTGTTCGCCCCGCTCCTCGTAGTCCCTGTACTGGTCCCAGCTGGCGCAGGCCGGGCTGAGCAGGACCACGTCGCCTCGACGGGCGACGGCCGCGGCCGCCTGCACCGCGGCCGGCAGGTCCCCGCACACGACGTACGGCGTGGCGACGGCTCCGGCCGCGGCCGCCCGGGCGGCGAACGCCGCCTCCAGCCGCGGCGCCGTCGCGCCGATCAGCAGCGCCTGGCGCACACCTCCCTCGGTGGCGGCCGCCAGGTCGCCGAACTCGGCGCCCTTGTCGTACCCGCCGAGGATGAGGTGCACGCCGCCGGGGTAGGCGGTGAGCGCCTTGAGCGTCGCGTCCACGTTGGTCGCCTTGGAGTCGTTGACGTAGGTGACGCCGCCCACCTCTCCGGCGACCTGCAGGCGGTGCGAGACGCCGGCGAAGGTGCGGAGGGTGGCGGCCGCAGCGCCCACCGGCACGCCGACGGCGCAGGCCGCGGCTGCCGCGGCGAGCGAGTTCAGCACGTTGTGGTCGCCGCGGAGGGCGAGCTCATCGCGGCGGCACAGCCGGCGCAGCTCGCCGCCTCTGCGGACCCACAGCACGTCCCCCTCGAGCCCGGCCACCAGCTCCTCTCCGCCGGGCCCCTCGGCGACGTCTTCGACGGCCGAGAACCAGCCGCGGCGTGCCCCTGCCGTGAGCCGGCCGACCTCCCACTCCGCCAGGATGCCGGCGTCGTCGGCACACAGCAGGGCGACGTCGTCGGGCGTCTGGAACTCGAGGATCCGCAGCTTGGCGTCGACATAGGCCCGGTAGGTGCCGTGCCGGTCGAGGTGGTCCTCCGTCAGGTTGAGGAGCACAGCCACGGCCGGCCGGAAGCGCTCGATGTGCTCGAGCTGGAAGCTGGAGAGCTCGGCGACGACCGTCGCGTCCGGGGCGATCTCCCCCGGCATGGCGGCCAGGGCGTATCCGATGTTGCCGCCCACAGCGACCGGCAGCCCCGCGTCGCGCAGGATCGCGCCGGTGAGCGCGGTGGTCGTCGTCTTGCCGTTGGTGCCGGTGATGCCGATCACCGGGTTCCTCAGGAACCGGGCCGCGAACTCGACCTCGCTCCAGACCGGGAGGCCGCGGCGGACGGCCTCCCGCACCGCGGCGCTCGAGTCCGGGACGCCCGGACTCTTGACGAGCAGCTGGGCGTCCCCGGGCAGCACGGCCGCCGGGCCGGTCAGGACCTCGACGCCGGCGGCCCCGAGCACCGTCAGGGTGTCGTCCCGAGGTGCGGCGCCCTCGTCGAGGGCGACGACCCGCGCCGCCGGCAGCTCGCGTCGCGCGAGCAGCGCCGCCGGACGGCCGCTCCGGCGCAGACCGAGCACGACCAGACAACGCACGTCGGACAGCTCCACCGTCCCTCCCTCAGAAGGTCGCGTAGTACGCCGCGAAGCCGGCGCCGGCGAAGATGGCGGCGATGATCCAGAAGCGCACGATGATCTTGGTCTCGGACCATGCCTTGAGCTCGAAATGGTGGTGCAGCGGCGCCATGAGCAGCACCCGACGCTTGAAGAGCTTGTACGAGACGACCTGCGCCGCCACGGAGCCGGCCTCGAGCACGAACAATCCTCCGATGATGAGCAGCACCAGCTCGGTGCGCGTCATGACGGCCATGCCGGCCACGGCGCCGCCGAGCCCCAGGGAGCCCGTATCGCCCATGAAGACGTCCGCCGGGAACGCGTTGTACCAGAGGAATCCGAGCGCTGCGCCGCCGACGCAGCCCGCGATGACCATGAGGTCGGTGAGGCCTGGGTCGCTGGTGTTGCGCCCGATGATGAAGGCGATGCCGGCCATGGCGACGAGCACGATGGCGGACGCGCCGGCGGCGAGGCCGTCGAGACCGTCGGTGAGGTTCACGGCGTTGGAGAACCCGGCCAGCGTCAGGAAGATGAGCGCGTAGAAGCCCCAGACGCCGAGCTCGAGCTCGTAGTCGGTGAACGGCACGTCGACCGCCGTGGTGACCCCGACGAAGCGCAGGGCGACGAACCCGATGAACAGCGACAGCAGCAGCTGCAGCAGCAGCTTGTACCGGGCCGAGAGTCCCAGCGAGCGCCTGCGCACGATCTTGATCCAGTCGTCGGCGAAGCCGATGAGCGCATTGCCGACGGCGGCGATGAACACCGTGAGCGAGGCGACGGAGAAGCGGCTGAAGACGACGTAGGCGATGAGGACGGCGAACCAGATGAGCACGCCGCCCATGGTCGGCGTGCCCTCCTTGGTCTTGTGGCCCTCAGGACCCTCCTCGCGGATGTTCTGGCCGAACTCGTTGAGGCGCAACCAGCGGATGAAGGCCGGGCCGATGACGAGGACCAGCACCATCGCCAGCACGCTGGCGCCCATGGCTCTAAGCATGCGCTCCTCCCTGCTCGGCCAGTGCCTCCGCAACCCGCTCGAGGCGAAGGGCACGCGAGGCCTTGACGAGGACGGCGCTGCCGGCGGGCACCGCGTCGGGCAGCGCCGCCAGGCACTCGTCGACCGTCGCGCACCAGAGCTCACCGGGCGCGCCCGTCAGATAGTCGCGGGCGAGGTCGCCCACGGCGACGAGGCGCACGCCGGCGGCGGCGCAATACTCGCCGACGGCGCGATGATAGACGTCCGCGCCGGGGCCGAGCTCGTACATGTCGCCGAGTACGGCCACGGCCGGTCTGCCGTCGGCGATGGCGACGAGATGGTCCACGGCGGCCTTCATGGCGACGGGATTGGCGTTGTAGGCGTCGTTGAGCAGGAGGCCGCCGTGCGGCAGCTCGGAGAGGGCGCCGCGGAGGTCGCTGAAGGCGACCCGCCCGGCGCCCTCCGCCGCCTGATCCAGGCGGTAGCCCAGCTCGACGAACGCAGCCACCGCAGCCAGCGCGTCGCGCAGGTAGTGGGCGCCCGTGAAGTTGAAGTCCATGCGGGCGCGGTGCCCGAACGCGTCGAGCAGCACGTGCGTGGCCTCGCCGCGCCGTTCCTGCGTCACCACGTGCACGTCCGCGTCCTCCTCGCCGAACGTGACGACGCGCCCGCGATATCGATGGACGTGCCGGGCCAGCAACTGCTCGGCCGCCGGCACCACGGCAGTGCCGCCGTCGGCGAGCTCCTCGATGAGCTCGGCCTTGGCCGCGGCGACGTCCTCGATGGTGCCGACCAGCTCCAGGTGGACCGGCGCGATGTTGGTGATGACGCCTACGTCCGGCTCGGCGACGCGCGCGAGCTCGCGGATCTGTCCCGCGCCGCGCATGGCCATCTCGACGACGGCCACCTCTGTGTCGGGTTCGATGCCGAGCAGGGTGAGCGGCACGCCGATCTCGTTGTTCAGATTGGCGACGGTGGCGGCCGTACGCGCCACCGGACGCAGCAGCGCCGCGAGGATGTCCTTGGTGGACGTCTTGCCGGCGCTGCCGGTGATGGCCACCGCCTTGACGCCCGAGCGGCGACGGACGTCGGTGGCGAGCGACTGGAGCGCCCGCAGGCCGTCGTCAACCGTGATGCGGGCCGCGGAGGCCGGCAACGCCGCCGCGGCCGCCGAGCGCACGACGACGGCCGCGGCGCCGTCCGCGAGCGCCTGCGCCGCGAACTCGTCGCCGTCGAACCGGTCGCCACGCAGGCCGACGAACAGGTCTCCCGGCCGGATGCGACGGTTGTCGGTGCAGACCCGCGGCACCTCCAGCACCGGGTCCGGAGCCTCCAGGCGACCGCCGCAGGCGGTCGCGACTTCTGCCAGCGTCAGCGGCAGCACGCGGTCACCCCTTCTCGCGCAGGCGCGCGAGCTCCTCCTCGGCCACCGTGCGGTCGTCGAAGGGAACCTTGCGGTCGCCGATGAGCTGACCCTGCTCGTGCCCTTTGCCGGCGATCACGACGGTGTCGCCGGCCTGCGCCTCGCCGAACGCGAGCCGGATGGCCTCGCGCCGGTCCGGCTCGATCACCGTCTTGCCCGCGAGATCCGCGGGCACGCCGGCGGCGATCTCGTCGATGATCGCCAGAGGCTCCTCGGTACGGGGATTGTCGGAGGTGATGACCGAGCGGTCGGCGAGTCGCGCGCCGATGGCGCCCATGAGCGGCCGCTTGCCGCGGTCGCGGTCGCCGCCGCAGCCGAACACCACGAGCACGCGGCCGCCCGTCACGGCACGCGCCGCCTTGAGCGCGTTCTCCAGCGAATCCGGGGTGTGCGAGTAGTCGATCACCACGCTGAACGGCTGGCCGGCGCGCACCGCCTGGAAGCGGCCGGGGACGCCCTCGGTGACTGCGAGGCCGCGAAGCACTGCCTCCCGCGGCAGCCCGAGGGCCAGAGCCGCGGCCGCCGCCGCGAGTGCGTTCTCGACGTTGAAGCGGGCCGCGAGCCGCAGCTCGATGCGCTCGTCAAGCCCGAGACGCGGGCAGACGAGCGTGAACGCCGAGCCGTCTGCGCGCAAGTCGAGGTCTCGGGCGACGACGGCGGCAGCGGAGCGCCCGTCCTCGTCCACCTCGCACGTCCACAGGTCGTCGCCGTAGTGCGGCGCGCACTCCTTGGCCAAGCGCGCGCCGAACTCGTCGCCGATGTTGACCACCGCCGCGGCGCGGCCGTTGCGCGCCTCTCCCGGCAGGAACAGGCGTCGCTTGGCGCCGAAATAGTCCTCCAGATCCTTGTGGTAGTCGAGGTGGTCACGCGTCAGATTGCTGAAGACCACGACGTCGAAGTCGATGCCCAGGCCACGGTCCTGCGCCAGGGCGTGCGAGCTGACCTCCAGCGCGCACGCCTCGTCGCCGGCCTGCACCATCTCCCTGAACATGCGCTGCAGGTCGAGGGACTCCGCGGTGGTGAGCGTGACCGGATTGTCGACCCCGCCGATGCGGTTGACGACCGTGCCGAGCAGGCCTGAGCGGTGGCCGGCCGCGGCGAACAGCCCGGCGATGAGGTGTGCCGTCGTGGTCTTGCCGTTGGTGCCGGTGACGCCGGCCACCTGGAGCGCCCGTGACGGGTGGCCGAACCATGCCGAGGCGGCGAGCGCCATGGCACGGCGCACGGACGGCACCACGACCTGCGTCGCCCGGACGTCGATCCCGCGTGCGCAGACCACCGCCGCGGCGCCGGCCTCGACGGCCGCGGCGGCGAAGTCGTGCCCGTCGACTGTGAGCCCGGGGACGCAAAAGAAAAGCGTGCCGTCGGCGACGTCACGCGTGTGGTAGGCGAGGCCCCGGATCTCGGTGCCGGGGTCGCCGCGCACGGTGGCGCCGGGGACCCCCTGGACCAGCTCGCTCAGCTTCATCGGCGCGGATTCTAGCAGACCCGCCGCCCGGCCGCTGAGAGGCCCGCCGGCGGCGGCGGTCACGGCGCGATCTCCAGATGCTGGAGGGCGAAACGCATGATCTTCTGGACCGCGGGCGCGGCGGCGTCGCCGCCGTACATGGCGGTCCCGTTCACCGCCGCCAGCACCACCAGGCGGGGATGGTCGGCGGGCGCCATGCCGACGAAGGAGGCCACGTAGACCCCCTTGGCGTACCCTGCGCCGCCGGGTAGGGCCATCTCGGCGGTGCCGGTCTTGCCGGCGACTTCGTAGCCGGGGATGCGCGCCTTGGTGCCGGTGCCCTTCTCCACCGCCACCTGCAGCATCTTGCGGACCTGGCGGGCGACCTTGCCGGGGATCACCCGGTGCCGCTCCACGCCGTCGTGCACGGTGGCGCCGACCTGCGCCACGAGTCGCGGCTTGACCTGCACGCCGTCGTTGGCGACGGCAGAGAACGCCGACGCCATCTGGACGGCGGTGACGGCGATGCCCTGGCCCATCGGGATGTTGCCGATGGACGAGCCGGACCACTCCTTTGCCGGCAGGACGATGCCGCCGGACTCGCCGGGGAAGTCGACGCCGGTCGGCTTGCCGAACCCGAAGGCCTCGACCCACTTCGACAGGCCCCGCTTCTCCATCAGCATCCCGATCTTGACCGCCCCCACGTTGCTGGACCACTGCAGGATCTCCTTCACGGAGTACGTGACAGTGCCGCGGGGGTGAGACTCGTTGATCTCGCGGTCTGCCACCCAGATGCTGGGCGGCAGGTCGAACGTCGTCTCGGGTGTGACCCGGCCGTCGGCGAGAGCGCCGGAGATGGTGACGAGCTTGAAGATCGACCCGGGCTCGTAGACATCGGTCACGGCCCGGTTCTTCTCCGCCTCCGGGTCGCCCTTGCCGAACCCGTGGAAGCCCTCTCTGGTCACGTTGGCCATCACCAGGATCTCTCCCGTGCGCGGGTCCATCACGATGCCGGTGGCGGATTTCGCGCCTGTGCTCCGTACCGCCTTCTCCAGCACGTCCTCAGCGTAGTACTGGATCTCGCGGTCGAGCGTGAGCCGGATGTTCTCTCCCGACTCCGGCTCCCTGTGGGCGACGGTCTTGAGCGCGTGGCCGGCGGGATCCCGGACCACGGTCTCGCTTCCCGGCTTGCCCGACAACTCCTCGTCGTACATCAACTCCACCCCGGCGAGGCCCTGGTTGTCGGTGCCGGCGAAGCCGATGACCTGTGCCGCGGTGCCCTTGAGGGGGTATGTGCGCTCCTCCTCGGCGTAGCTGCCCACGCCGGGCAGCCCGAGCTCGACGGCCGCCTTGGCGAGATCGGGCTCGATCTTGCGCGCCACGTAGGCGAAGCCGCTCTCCTCGTCGGACAGCCTCTTCTCGATGTCCCGGCGCTTGCGCTTGCGGTGGATCTGCAGTGCGTCGCAGAGCTCCTCCGCGGCGGCCACCGGATCGTCAAGGAGATAGGGCGTCGCGTACACCGTCTGCGCCGGCTTGCCCACGGCCAGCTCGTCGCCGTTCCTGTCCAGGATCGACCCGCGATGGGCCGGCAGGTCGACCTTGAGTGTCTGCTGGTCGAGCGCGATCTGGGTGAGGTGCTGGGAGGACGAGGCGAGAGCTACGGCCTTGCCGCCGACGAGCACCAGGAAGACGAGGAAGGCGAAGCGGAGCAGACGAATCCGCCCGTCGATGCCGGAGCCTGCGGCCTTCGGGCTCCCGAGGAGGCCGCGCCGGCGGCCGGCCGAGCGACGGCGTCCTGTCGGGGCAGGGGCCATCAGCGCGTGGACGCGACCTTGGTGCCGGCGCGGCTCTTGACCGGGTCGGGGTAGGAGAGGTGGCTGGCGTAGACGAGCCCCAGCTGCGACTCCGCGATGTGGCTGATCCGAACGGTGGAGGACAACCGGGCGACCTCTTCTCTGAGCTCGTCGTTCTTCGCGCTGAGACGGCGCTGCTCACGCACCACCGACTCGGTCTGGAGCGTCTTCTGGACCACGGCGAAGCTGAGCGCGACGCGACCGACGGCGAGCACGGTGAGGCACGCGACGAACACGACGAAGGTGCGCATGAAGCGCGAGCGCTGCGCCGCCTTGCGCCGGGTTCGCGGCGCGCGGTATGCGTAGGCGGGCGCCTCGACCCGCGCCTCGGCATCCCGGCGGGGCGCGGGCGCCGCGGCGTGGCGGGCGGCGGTGGCCACCGTCAGACCTCCTCGAGCCTCACGGCGACCCGGAGCTTGGCCGAGGCGCTACGCGGGTTGGCCTCCACCTCGGCCGGGCGCGGGGTGACCGGCTTGCGCGTCAGCACGCGCATGGTCGGCTCGTGACCGCACACGCACTGGGGCAAGCCGGGCGGGCAGATGCAGCCTGCCGCGTGTCCCTTGAAGAAGTCCTTGACCATGCGATCCTCGAGCGAGTGGAAGCTGATCGCCGCCAGTCGGCCGCCCGGACGAAGCACCCGGTAGGCCTCTTCGAGGCCGCGGGCGAGCGAACCGAGCTCGTCGTTCACCACGATGCGCAACGCCTGGAACACACGGCGCGCCGGGTTGCCGGCGCCGAAGCGGGCCGGCGTGGGGATGGTGCGCTTGACGATCTCGACGAGCTCGCTGGTGGTACCGAGCGGCGCCTTCTTCCGTTCCCGGACGATGCCGCGGGCGATGTTGCGGGCGTACCGCTCCTCTCCGTAGCGGCGGAAGATGTCGGTGAGCTCGGTCTCGGGCAGCGTGTTGCAGAGGTCGGCGGCGGTCACCTCGAGCTCGGGGTCCATGCGCATGTCGAGCGGGGCGTCGTAGGCGTAACTGAAGCCCCGCTCCCGGCGGTCGAGCTGCATGGACGACACGCCCAGGTCCATGTAGACCATGTCGGCCGACGCGGAATCGCGCTGGGCGAGCACGTCGGCGAAGTTGCCGTGGTGGAGCTCGGTGGCGCACGATGCGGAGCGGGCCATGTCGCGATAGAACTCGGCGACGCTCGGGTCGCGGTCGACGGCGATCAGGAGGCCCTTGGGCCCGAGCGACGCGGCCACCGCCTCGGCGTGGCCGCCGCCGCCGAACGTGCAGTCGATGGCCGTCTCGCCCCTGGCCGGCCGCAGCAACTCGACGAGCTCGTCGAGAAGGACCGGTGTGTGGGCGAGCGCCATCTCGTACTCACGAAGTTGGATGCTCGTCAGCGGAAGCATCGGCCTCCTCCTCAAGGCGGGCCCTGTAGGCAGTCCAGGCGGCGCGGTCCCAGATCTCCAGGTGATCGGCGGCGCCGATGATGGTCAGGTCTTTGGAAGCGCCGGCGTACTCCAGGTGCTTGCCGGGCAGCGTGACGCGTCCCTGCTTGTCCAGCTCCGGGAAGTGCACGGCGGTCGCTGCCAGACGGCGCTTGACGTCGCGCCGCCGCACGCTGCCGGCGGAGGTGACGTCCACGTCCTCCTCGAGCCGGCGCTGGAACTCGTCGGGACTGTAGCCGCCCAGGCAGCGCTCGTTCTCCTGAGTGACGTAGATGCCCTCGCTGAAGTGTGTGCGCAGGCGCGCCGGGATGGCGACGCGGTTCTTCGCGTCGAGCGTGACTTCGAACTCTCCGACTAGCAGCGGCCGTTGCATGTGCGCCACTCTACCCCACTTCTCCCCATCAAGCAACACTTTAGTCGACTTCTTCCCCACTTCGTGGGGAATGCGTCCATCCGCGCGTCGCGACGGCGGAGCGCCGAGGTCGATCGTGGACCGGCGCGGAGGCAGTCGGTGACGTCGCTGAGCGAGGAGGAGCGCCGGTGCGACGTCCTCGGGAACGGCATGGGGGCCACGGTGCACGCGAGCGCGGCCGTGGCACATCGGCCCCCGGGTGGGGGCGGGGCGACAGGTGAAGAGCGCTGGGAAGGACGGGCGCCGGCCGGCGTGCTACGCCGGCGCCCTCAGGCTAGTCGGCTGCGGGGACCACGATCCGCTGGCCCACGACCACGGTGGTGCCGTTGAGGTCGGGATTCAGCTCCATGAGCTGGCTCGTGGTGGTGCTGAAGCGCTCGGCGATGCTGGAGAGCGAATCGCCCTCGTGCACGACGTACTTCTTGGTCTTCACCTGGGCGCCCCCGCCGGACTGGGTGGCGGTCGTCGTCGGCCCCGGCGTCGGGTCGTCCCCGCCTCCCAGTACCCCCGAGTTCACGATGATGCCGAGCAGCGCGATGACGGCGACGAGGAAGACCACCGGAGCGGCGACGCGAGCGATCATCCGGCTGGAGCGCGAGCCGCTCGCCGGGCGGGCGCGCGGCACGCGCCTGGTTCCGCTCGTGGGACGCGCCTGCCGAGGCGGCGAGCCGCTGAACGCGTCGACCGCGGGAGTCGGCGGCACTGACGTGGGGCCGGCCGGCTCACGAGCGGCAGCCGGCTCGCTGGGGGCGGCCGGCTGGGCTTCGGGGTCCGGCGCGCCCATGGACTCGAGGCGCCGCAGGGCGTCGTCCGGATCGTCGCCCGGGACGCGGGAGCCCTGGTCCGATGTGCCGCCCGGAGACGACGGGCGAGGACGGCGAGTCCTCCTGCGGGATGTCTCGTCGGTCATAGCACGTCCTGGAGGTCGTTGCGCATAGATTCGGCGGCCGCCGCGGCAGCCCTTCGGTAGTCTCCGCCGGCGTCCTGCCAGGCGAAGATGATGGAACGTGAGGCGTTGACCACGAAGCCGGCCGCGTCGCCGGCGGCCACGCCGGCGAGGGCGCCGGCCCCGGCTCCCTGCGCGCCGTAGCCCGGCACCAGCAGGAACGCGTGCGGCAGGGCCTCACGCACCGCGCGCAGCTGCGCCGGCGCGGTGGCTCCGGCCACAGCGCCCACGTCGCTGTAGCCGGCCTCGCCCACATGGGCGGCGCCGAGCTCGCGCACGAGGGCCGCCACCCGCAGGAAGAGCGGCCGCCCGTCCGCCTTCACCTCCTGGAGAAGAGCGGCGCCCGGATTGCTCGTCCGCGTGAGGACGAACACGCCGCGACCGGCGGAACAGTGGTCGACGAGCGGCTGGAGCGAGTCGTCACCCAGGTAGGGGCTGGCGGTGACGGCGTCGGCGTCCAGGCCGGGGACCGATCCGGCGAAGCCGGCGGCGCCGCCGAACGCGGCCTTGCCGTAGGCGGCGCCGGTCGAGGCGATGTCCCCGCGCTTGACGTCGAGAATCACCGGGAGGTCGTACTCGTGCGCACACCTGACGACGGCCGCGAGGGCCTGCCAGCCGGGGGCACCGTACTGCTCGAAGAACGCCGCCTGCGGCTTGACGCAGGCGGCCGTCTCGGCGACGGCGTCGATGACGCCGCTGCAGAACTCCTGGAAGCAGGCGGCGACGGCGACCTCGTCGCCGAGCTCGGCCGCCTGCGGCCGGTACTTCTCGACCAGCTCGGGGGGCATGCGCTCCAGCACCGGGTCAAGCCCGACGCAGACGACGCTGCGACGCGTGCGGATGGCCGTTGCCAGTCTGTCGGAGAAGTGCTCTACGGATGCCCCCTGCGGTGCTGCCCGCACATGGTATCGCACGGAGCCGGGCGAGACACCCGCCGTGGAGCTCAGCGGCCGGGTTCTCTCGGCTCCGCGCCACCCTCGCCGGTCGCCTGCCGAGCCTGGAACCGGCGCACGTTGCGGCGGATCGTGGCGATCCGCGCGCGGACGTAGTCGGTCGCCTCCCCGTCCTCACCCGGTCCCGGCTCCGCCTCGGACTCCGCCTGCATCTCGCGCAGCACCTCCATGAGCTGCGCGTCGTCCATGCGAGACAGCGTGTCCAGGTCCCACTTCATGGCCTTGCTCGATGTCTCGTGCACCGCGTCCAGCTTGGCCCGCACCACCGGATTGAACACCGCTCCGGGGTGCACCTGGGCGGTGATCTCGTCCACGTCTCGGATCATGTCCTCGAACGTCGCGTCCGGCTTGGGGACGATCTTGATGCGGCCGTCGTCGTCCTCCTCGACTCTGTCGATGGAGAGATAGGCGCGCAGGAAGCCCTCCGTGAAGGCGACCGGCACGGTGACCGCGTAGGCGATCACCTGCAGCACTTCAGCGGCGAACTGGGTGAACGTCCCGGTGTGGAGATAGCTGTCCTCGATGAGCCCGAGGAGCATGGACTTGAGGTACGGGTCGGCGCGCATGTCGCGCGCCCTGCCGCCCCGCGGCCTGGTCCTGGTGATGTCGGGACTGTCGCTCATGAATCTCCCCCGACTATCGGCACCCCGCCGGGGAACTTGATGACGCCCGTCGTCGACGAGAGAGCGGCGGCGTCTTTGCCGACGGCCGCCGAGCGGGTACGCTCTTGGCCAGTCCTACCTGAAGGAGCAATGGAGACCAAATCGCTCATCGTGAGCGGCGCCGCAGCCCTGGAGGGCCTCGTGCGCGCCGCCGCCTCCGCGCCGCGCGCGGCGGCGCTTCTCTGCGACATCGACGGGACGATCTCTCCCATCGCCCCAACGCCGACGGAGGCGCACGTACCGGCGCCCTTCCGCGAACTGCTCGACGCGCTCGCGCGACGGATCGGCCTTGTGGCCTTCGTCACCGGCCGGGCCCTGGAGGACGGGCGGAGGATGATCCCCGTGGACGGAGCCGCCTACATCGGCACCCATGGACTGGAGACCATGGCGGCCGACGGATCCGTCACGCTGGAGCCCCAGGCAGAACGCTACGTGACCGCCATCCGTGAAGTCGCGGAGACGGCGGCCCGTTCTCTGGACTGCGAAGCCCTCGGGGTGGTGCTCGAGGACAAGCGCACGGTGCTCGCGGTGCACTACCGGCTCGCCGAGGACGCGGCCGCCACGCGGCACCAGATCCTCACGCAGGTGATCGGGCCTGCGCGCGAGCGCGGGCTCGCCGTCGCGACAGGTCATCATGTCTTCGAGGTGCGGCCGCCCCTGCCGTTCACCAAGGGCTCTGCGGTCCGCAGGCTGCTGCGGGCGGGCGACTACCTCACGGTCATGAGCTGCGGCGACGACCTCACCGACGTCACCATGTTCGGCGCCGCCCGGGAGTGGGGCGAGCGCGACGCTCGCCGGCGAGCCTTGGCGGTCGCGGCGATCACCGGCGAGACCCCTCGCCCGGTGGTGGACGCCGCCGACGTGCTCGTGCGCGCCACGCCCGGCGTGCAGGAGGCGCTGTCGCGCCTCGCCGTCGCCGTCGGGGCCGTCTGAGCCGAGCGAGCGCCCCGGGCTGCTCCAGACCGCGCGGCGGCCGCCGGTCCCGGCGCCGAAGGCACGGTCGCCTCAGCGGCCTCCGAACTCCGGAGCCCGCTTCTCGAGGAACGCCGCCATGCCCTCGGTCTGGTCCTCGGTGGCGAACGACAGCGCGAACAGGTCCCGTTCGACGCTCTGTCCGGTGGCGATGTCCGTGTCGGCGGCCGCGTTCACGGCCGCCTTGCAGTAGCGCATCGCCAGCGGGCTCTTGCCGGCCAGCTCTTCGGCCAGCTTCATCGCCTGGGTCATCAGTTCGTCCCGGGGGAACACGGCTTGGACGAGCCCGATGCGCAACGCCTCGTCCGCGCGTACGATCCGGCCACTCAGGACGAGGTACTTCGCCCAGCCCTCCCCCACGCTGCGCGGCAGGCGCTGCGTGCCGCCGAAGCCCGGCGTGATGCCGAGGTTGATCTCGGGCTGGCCGAACTTGGCGTTTTCGGCGGCCAGCCTGATGTCGCAGGCGAGCGCCAGTTCGCAGCCGCCGCCGAGGGCGAAGCCGTTGACGGCGGCGATCCACGGCTGCGGGGCCGCCTCGATCCCGCTCATCACAGCCTGGCCGAGCGTGCCGAACCGGCGCGCCTGCTCGGCCGTGAGGCCGCTCATCTCGCCGATGTCCGCCCCTGCCACGAACGACTTGTCGCCGCCGCCGGTGAGGACGACGGCGCGCACGTTCTCGTCCGGCGTGAGCTCGCGCACGGTGGCGAGCAGGGCCTGATTGGTCTCGGAGTTGAGCGCGTTCAGCGCGTCCGGACGATTGACGGTGACGACGGCGACGGCGCCCTCGCGTCTGACATCGACGGCCATGGCGGACCCTCCTCTGGCCATGGGTGGACTGGCTGCCGCTCACTCTATCGCACCGGGCTCCCTGGACGCGGCGAGCCCGCCGTCCCGTGTCGATCGCGCATCATCAACCAGAGCCTCACATCGTCCACCTTCACAAGCCACACGGTGCGTGATGAAGTCATCGAGGCGCCACACCGACCACCGGAGGGACACATGAGCTCATGCCACACCGGCACTTCGCGCAGCCGCGTCCCCGCGTGCGTCCTCGCTGCAGTGCTCGTCGCGTGTGGGTGCGCCGCCCTGCTCGCCGCCTGCGGCGGCTCGGCCGGCGGCGCCTCCGGTGCGTCCCCTGCGGCCGCGTCGTCCCCCGCCTCCCCGCCGGCGGCGAGTCCCGGCAGCGAGCCTCTGGCCGGAACGCCGGCGGAAGCGGTCGAGGAGTTCTGGCGCCTCGTGGACGCGGACGCCTACGACGCGCTGGCGGCCGCGTCCATCCCCGGGTCGTCGGTCGTGCCCACAGCGGCGACCGACGACATCGACCGCGTCCGCGTCCTCAGCGTGGGGCACGTCGACAGGCAGCAGGGATCGGCCGTGGTAGAGGTGGACGTCCGCGTGGTCCCGATGGGAGCAGCTACGCCGTGGGGCAAGCCCGGTCGGCACACGCTGTTCGTGCGCCTGCTCGAGCAGGCTGCGGGCCGGTGGCTGGTCGCGGGCTGGGGCACGAGCCCCTGACGCCTGGTGCCGCGTAGGCCCCTGGCTCTGGCGCCGCGCAGGTCTACTGACATCTGGCTCCGTGCAAGCCCCTGGCTCTGGCGCCGCGCAAGCCATCGTCCGTCCCGCGACCCGCGGGGCAACGAGAGGGGGACACGTCGTCAGGGCGGCCCCTGCGGCCGATGCAGTCAGCCGCGCAGTTTCTTGAGCGGCGCCACGCTGGCCATCAGCCTGCGCTCGGAGCCGTCGCTCTCGAAGCGGATCAGCACGATGCCACCGCTCTGCATGGCCAGCACCGTGCCCTCCCCGAGCGTGGCGTGGAGCACGCGGTCGCCGGGGGCGAAGAACTGCTCCACGACCTCCTCGTCGAGCTTCTTCTTCGGCTCGAAGCGGCGGCCGCTGCCGAGACCGCCGGCGTCGTCCTCGTCCTCGCGGCGGCGGCCGCGCCAGCCTCCTCCGCCGCCCCACGACCCGCCGTCGCCGCGGCCCCAGCCGCCGCCGGAGCCACCCCAGCCGCCGCCGGAGTCCCACTGCGTCTGCCGACCGCCGACGATCTGGCGCTCGGTGAGATCGCGTGGGATCTCGTCGAGGAAGCGCGACGGCACGTTGTACTGCGCCGAGCCCCAGAGCGTACGCGCCCGCGCGTGCACGAGATACAGCCTGTCCATGGCGCGGGTGATGCCGACGTAGGCGAGGCGGCGCTCCTCCTCCACGTTCTGCTCATCCAGCGAGCGCTGGTGCGGGAACACGCCCTCCTCCATGCCGGAGATGAACACCACGGGAAACTCGAGACCCTTGGCGTTGTGCAGCGTCATGAGCGTGAGGAGGGAGCTCGTGTCGGCGTAGGCGTCGGTGTCGCTGTACAGGGAGATCTCCTGCAGGAACGAGTCGAGGCTCGGCTCGTCGGCGCGCTTGTCGTACTCGGCCGCCACGCCGGCGAACTCCTCGATGTTCTCCAGCCTGCCCTCGGCCTCGAGCGTCTTCTGCGCGGCGAGGGCCGCCTCGTAGCCCGTCTCCTCCAAGACGCTGCGCACGGTCTCGGCCACCGGGCGGCCGGAATACGTGGCCTGCAGTCCCTCGATGATCCGGGCGAACGCCAGCAGCCCGTTGACGGCAGCGGTCGAGAGCCCCGGCACTTCGTCCGCCTGGCGCAGCGTCTGCCACAGCGTCTCCCCCACGCTCGCGGCGTGCGCTTGCAGCCGCTGCAGGCTGGTGGCGCCGATGCCCCGTTTCGGCGTGTTGACGATGCGCAGCAGGCGCTGCGCGTCGTCTGGATTCACGAGGATGGTGAGGTAGGCGACGAGATCGCGGATCTCGGCGCGCTCGTAGAACTTGGGCCCGCCGATGACCTGGTAGGCGATCGCGTAGCGGCCGAACTGCTCCTCGAGCACGCGGCTCTGGGCGTTGGTGCGGTAGAGGACGGCGACCTCGTCGGGCCGGTAGGCCCGGTCCGCGCCGTCCGCCTCTCCCTCCAGCAGCTTCTGCACCTCGCTGGCCACGAACTGGGCCTCGGCGCGCTCGTCGTTGACCTCGACGACCTGGACGAGCGCCCCCTCACCCCTCGGAGTCCACAGGTTCTTGCCCTTGCGCTTGCGGTTGTTGGTGACCACGGCGTTGGCCGCGTCGAGGATGCGCTGCGTGGAGCGGTAGTTCTGCTCCAGCCGGATGACCTCAGCGTCCGGGTGGTCGCGCTCGAACTCGAGGATGTTGCGGATGTCGGCGCCGCGCCACGAGTAGATGCTCTGGTCGTCGTCGCCGACCACGGCGAGGTTGCCGTGCGCGCCGGCGAGCAGGTTGGCGAGCCTGTACTGGGCGTGGTTGGTGTCCTGGTACTCGTCGACGAGGACGTAGCGGAACGCGCGCTGGTAGTGCTCGAGCCGGTCCGGGTAGCCCTCGAGAAGTTCCACGGTCTTCATGAGCAGGTCGTCGAAGTCCATCGCGTTCATCTCAGCGTGGCGTTTCTCGTAGAGCTGATACACGTCGGCGGCGATCTGCGCGAAGCGCCCGCCCTGCTCGCGGAACCGGGCGGGCCCGAGCAGCTGGTTCTTGGCGTCGCTGATCTGGCGGCTGATCGACTCCGGCGGGTACCGTTTGGGGTCGACGTTGAGCTCCACCATGCAGCGCTTGATGAGTCGCCGCCGGTCGTCCTCGTCGGGGATCGTGAAGGTGCCCTTGTAGCCCAT
>DAIQNY010000057.1:0-16163 GCA_036788155.1 Actinomycetota bacterium
GTCGAACTCCATGCCGACGTAGGTCTCGAGCCACTTCTCGAAGGTGGTCTTGACACCGGCCTGGCGCTTCGCTGCGACGTAGGCGGCGTAGGCGAGCCACTCCTCGGAGAGGCCGGTCTGCCCCTCGAGCTCGTCGATTCCCTTGCCGTACTTGGCCTTGGCGGCCACGCGGTCGCAGAGGCCGACCAGGACGTTCAGCTCCTTGCCGTCGGCCATGAGCACGGTGGCCCGCATGAAGGTCGAGTGTTTCGCCACGTTTCAGCCTCCTAGTAGAGCTCGACTTCATTGGTGAGCACCGGCACGACGCCGGCGTGGGATGCGTCCTTGAAGCAGACGCCGGCCATGTCGAGCTCGGCGTAGCCGCCGGCCGGGTCGGCGTCGGGAAAGTCGCAGAGGAATGCGACGCGGTGGGCGCGCAGGTTGAGCTTGCCCCCTCCGGCTCCGTACTCCTTGAACTCGAGCTCGAAGGAGCCGTAGGCGACGGTCTCCTGCACCGTGGTTCCACTCGGGCTGCCGGTGAGGATCGTGCGCCAGAGGGCGAGGTCCTCGGGGACCACCTTGAGGCTGGTCTCGATAGCGACCATCTTCTCGGCCTGCAGGCCGGGGAGCAGGGAGGCCGAATTGGGGACGCTCTCGAGGTCGTTCGTCACCTTGACCTCGCCTCCGGTGATGAGCGCCGTTGCCGGCACGTCGCCGGCGGCCGCGATCTTGAAGACGCCGCCGGTGGGGATGAGCACGGCGTCGGAGGCGCTCTCGTCATCCTCGCCGCTCGGCAGGTCCCAGGCGGCGGCGAGGTTCGGGTCGATGGCGCAGGCCGGCCCGGTGACGCTCGCCTCGAGCGGGTCGTGGCCCTCCCAGGAGAGGCCGAACTCACCGACCTTGACGTCGCTGAGCTGCTGGTACTCGGTGTCGAACAGCGACCAGGCGGTGAGGTAGGGCAGGGCGTCGCCCGGGGCGTAGGTGTGCGTGTAGGCGCCGGCGACGCCGGCGTTCACGACGCTCCCGAACGCTCCGAGCAGGTAGAGGCCGATGGAGCGCACGTAGGCGGGGAAGGTGATGGCGCCGAAGCTCGGCGCGACGCCCTTGCGCATCGCGCCGCTGCGCTCGCGCGAGCCGGAGGTGACCTCGAGCGGTTCCTGCTCGATATCGACGCTCACCGGCTTGCCGCCGGAGAGGGCGTGGGCATAGGCGGCGCTCGCGGCCGGCACGCCCTGGGCGCTCTGCTTGGCGACCCCGACGAGCACCTTGCCCTTCTGGATGGTGCCGCTCATTGCTCATCGACCTCCTTGGCAGGCGCCTTGCGCCGGCGCTCCGGCTTTGACTCTTCGGGCCCGCGCTTGGCGTGTCCAGTGCGAAGGAGCAGGTCGAGCGCGCGCCGGTCGTCCTCGCCCTCGGGCTCTACCGGGCCGGCCGGCCAGTGCCTGGTGATGGTGCGCGCGCCGATGCGCATCTCGACGTGCACGCTCTCGCTGACGGTGTAGGTGTCCATGGCCTCCATCCTCGCCCGAGTGTCACCCGCCGTACTGACGGAGCTGGAGCTCGAAGTAGAAGATGAGCCCGACCTCGGAGCCCTCGATCTGCTCCTTCACCTCGAAGCCCGAGACGTGGGCGCCGCTGCAGGTGCCGCCCAGGGTGCGGTCGGTCTGCAGGACGGCCTCGACGAGGCCGACGAGCTCGAGCAGCCGGGCGCGCACCGGCGCCCAGTCCTCTCCGGCGTACTGACGCACGGCGACGCCGCCGCCGATGCGCGGCTCGCTCTCGAAGAGCGCCATCCCGGAGTCCACGGCCTTCACGCCTGCGTCGTTGCCGGAGGAGACCCATGCGTGCTGGGGACGGAAGTCGTAGGGGTAGCCGACGTCGACCTTGACCTCGGTGGGGAGGGCCGCGCGCAGCGCGTCGGCGAAGACCTCTTGCGCGGCGAAGACGCGCTCGAGCAGGCCCATCAGCCCACCGCCGGGCGCTCACGCGAGTAGCGTGCGATCACGGCGTCGACGTCGGGCAGTCCGGTGGCGCCGTCGCGCCCCGGGGTCGCGAGGCGGAAGGAGCCGTACTCGGTCGTCTGCAGGACGGCGCGCGGCGGCAGCCGCGAGTCGGGGAAGGCGTACTCGCGCGCGAGACGTAGGGCGGCGTCGGTGACCGGCGCCTCCGGGCGGTCGTAGCCGTGCGCGTAGTGGACGTCGACGACGGCTCCGACCGGCCAGCCGTCCTCGCGGCGCAGGATCCCGGCCTCCTCTGCCGTGAGAGCAGCGATCTGCTCCGCGCTCCACGGCGCGCCGTCGAGGGCGAGGGCGATCACCTCACGGATCGCGACGCGGTCGAGCAGCAGGGTCGAGCTGCCGTCTCCGCGCAGGCGCTCCCGCGCTCCCCGCGGCACGAACGCGACCTTGCACTCTTCCTCGAAGCGCGCCTCGGCGAGCGTCCGCGCGGCGAGCAGCTGCTCGGCCGGCAGGGAGGCGAACTCGCTGCGGCTGGCGCGCATCGCGGCGAGGGTGAACAGGTGCCCGCCGCAGATCTCGAGGCTCGTGGTCCAGACGTAGGGGACGCCGGCGGCGGTGGCGCTCCAGCGCACGAGGTAGGCATCGAGCTCGGGCAGGTCGTCGCTGGGGATTGTGGCGCTGAGCGAGTGCTCATCGGCCGAGATGGTGGCCGCGCCGGCGTGCACCTCTTCGCCGGCGCCGTCAATGACGCTGACGGTCGGCGCCGGCTCGGCGGCGAGGGTCAGCTCGGTGCCCTGGGAGTCGTCGCAGGGCGTGAAGGTGAGAGAGGCCGGCGCGCCGATGACGCGCCGGTCCACCTGGGCGGTCGGCGTCGCCGGGGTCACTCCGAGCCCTCTCCCTGCCTCGCCTGGATGGCGTCGATCAGCTCGTCCTTCGTGGCGCGCGTCGACACCTCGCAGCCGAGCTCCTTGGCGGCGACCATGAGCTGGGCGTTCGTCATGTCCTCGAGCCTGGCCTCGCCGGACTCGCCGTCTCCGGGGTCCTGTCCGGAGTCGCTGCCGGCGGGAGGCGACTCATCGACCTCGGTCTCGGCGAAGCTGAAGCGCTCGGCGTCCTCTCTCGGCACCTCGTCGCCCAAGCCGTAGAGGCGCTTGCAGAGGCCGTGGTCGTCGACGTAGACGTCGCGGGTGGCGATGTACTTCCTGGCCATGTCCCCTCCTTCGGGGGTCAGGGGCCGGAGCGGAGTCCGCTCCGGCCCCTCGACTGGGCGTGGGACTGCTGCGTCAGGCGGCCGTGACGGCGCAGAACGCCTTGGGCTGCACGACGCCGAAGGCGGCGCGCATGGTGCCGAGCACAGCGACCTTGCGCTTCGTGAAGAAGTCCGAGTGCGAGTCGGAGACCGCGAGCGCGACCCCCTCGCGCAGCCAAAGCACGGCCTGCGAGTAGTCGCCGACCACGGGCGAGTTCTCGGTGAAGTGCGTGTGCACGACCGGCCACAGGCCCCAGAGGGTCGGGATGCCGGGGGTCGCCGGGTCGCCGTAGAGGTACTGGCCGGTGCCGGCGCCGCCGGAACCGTCGCGCGTGAGGCGGATCTCCTCCCAGTCGTTCGGGTGAATGCCGATGACGCGCGGCTCGTCGAAGTAGTTGATCCGCACCTTGGTGATGGCCTTGTGGATCGCCACCTCGAGGGAGTCGGTGCTCTGCACCTGCGAGAGGATGCCGGCGTTGTAGATGCCGGTCAGGTTCTCGCCAGAGCCGTTGCCGGAGATGGCCTGCACCTGCAGGCGCCGGCGCAGGCCGTCGGTGAGGAAGGCGTCGATCAGGGTGCGCAGCTGCCCGGCGTCGGCGAGGATGCGCTTGGTCGCGGGGATCCAATGGGCGATCTCCTTCACGGCCACCTGCTCGATGTCGTAGGCGAGCGCCGACTCGGCGGCCGCCACGTCCTCCGCGACCTCGGCCGCGGCGCTCGTGCGCGTCGATTCGACCACGTACTCGACGAGGTCGGTGTCGGTCGCCCCCCAAGTGATGAGGTCGAGCAGGTTGAGCGCCGCCTGCGGGATCATGCGCATGATGCGCTGGCGGTCAGGGGTGAGCAGGTCGCCGGCCGAGGTGTCGCCGCTCGTGAGCAGCGTCTTCACGTCGGCGCGCGCGCAGGCCTTGACCGCGTCGGTGACGCCGATCTGGGCCTCGGCCATGTCGAGCTTGCCGCTGGCCTTGAGGGCGGCGTAGACCTCGCTCTTGGCGAAGCGCTCGCCGAGGCTCTCGCTGCCGGCACTGCGCAGCTCGACCTGAGCCGAGGCGGCGCCGAACAGGCCGGCGCCTGCGGGCTCGTCCTCGCCGACCATCTCGGCGATGCGCCCGTAGCGCGCCTTGAGCTCCTCGAGCTCGTCGCGGGCGGTGTCGTAGGTCTTGCCGGCCTCGTCGACCTCGGTGAAGGCGGCCTCGTCGGCGAGTGCGTCGGCGCCCTTGGCGAGGAAGCCGGCCTTCACGGTCTGCAGGCCGTCCCAGGCGGTCTGGGCCTCTGCCTGCTTGGCGTCGATCGCCTTGGCGATCTCGGCGAGCTGTTCTTTGACCTTGGTCTTCATCTCTGTCACGTCTCCTTACTCGCCGGGGCTTGCGTGTCGCGTCACGGTGAGCACCTCGAGTGCCCTCGCGACCATGGTGGCGTCGCTGTCACCGGCGGCCTCCGCGGCGGGGTCCGGGGCTGGCTCGGCCGCCGCGCTGCCCGCGCGGAGCAGGACCGCGGAGGCGGCCTCGAGCAGCTCCGTCTGCGGGTTCATGCCGAGCAGCGTGGGCCCGACCTCGAGCAGGTCGAGGTCGTGGAGCTCGCGCACCTTGCCGTCCCAGCGCGGCGTCTTCTCGCCCTCCTCCGGCTGGGCCAGCAGGTGCTTGCGGACCCAGTAGGCGAACGACGCCTGGGTCACGCGCCGCTCCTTGGCGAGGTCGAAGACCTGGCGCGCCTTGGGTTTGTCGAGGTCCCACTGCTGCAGCGTCCAGAGGCCGCGCTTGCCGTCGACCTCGCGCTCGGCCGCCTCGAGCACGACGCCGATGTGCGCCTCGGGCTCGTCCCACTGGTGACTCCAGATCACGGGGATGGGGTCGCCCCGCTTCTCCCACTCGGAGAGCGTGTGCTCGAAGGCTCCCGGTACGATCTTGTCGCCGCCGAGGTCCACGTTCTCCATCACGGCGACCAGCATCTCGACGCGGCCTTTGCCGCCCGCCTCCTCGCCGGCCTTGACGAGGCCGCGCGTGTACTTGAGCTCGATCATCCTTGGTCCTCCTTGGGAGCCGGGGGCCCGCCGGCGCGGAAGGCCTCGGCGGTGAGGTCGTCTGTGAGGGTGCGGCCGGCGGCGCCGCCGGCGTTGGATGGCGTACTCCCGGCCGGGTACATGTTGGCGGGGATGAGCGGCACGTCGGTGACGCCGGCGATGCCATAAGGGCGCAGGTTGCGGATCCGCCGGCGCTCGTCGATTGAGGTTGTCGAGGACTGCTGCTCCATGAGCGCCTGGCGCGCCTGGGCCTCGGGGTTGGGCTTCAGGATCGCCGCCATGTCGGCCTCGATGAAGAGGCCGGCGGCCGACCACACCGCCTCGGCGTCTATGAGCTGGCTCTGCAGCGTCGCCTCGATCATGTCAATCTTCGGCCCCAGCGAGTCCTCGTACTGGTAGGCGCGCAGTTCCTGGATGTTGTTGAAGGTGGCGCGGTCGAGGATGCCGAGGAAGGGCGGGCTGACGTCGAAGGCCGCCGCGGTCTCCTCGCGGGAGAGCTTGCGCATGTCGTCGAGGCCCAGCTGCCGCGGCGAGATGCCGATGGGCTTGTCGTACTTGAGGCCGTTGTGCAGGAGGGCGAAGTTGCCGGCGGCGTCGGGGCCGCCGTAGAGCTTGCCGAGCTCCTCGCGCAGGCGCTCGAAGTCGGTCTTGCCGAGCTTGTCGGTGGTCGTGAACGCGGCACGCGGCGTGATGCCGCCGCGCAGCGCCTCGGTCTGGTAGGTGAGCGCCGCGTCCTCGGACTGCACCGTGCGCGCGAGCGCCTCGAGCGGCGCGATCCCGGCCGGCCAGCGGATGTGCACGGCGTCCGCCGGGTGCACGGCCGTCGACTGACCGCCGAGCTGCACCTTGAAGCCGAGGATGCGCTCGGCCTCGTCGCGGATCTCGGCGACGTAGCGCCACGGCACCGGCCAGAGCTCGGTGGGCATGGCGCCGGGAGCCGGCCGGTACTTCACGAGCAGGCCGTGGGCGTGCACGTAGTAGTCCCAAGCCCATTCGAGCATGAGCAGCTTCCAGCGCATGCCCGGGTTCGGCTTCTTGATGAGGCCGGCGAGGTCGTGGTCGAGCACGCGGCTGCGCGTGTCGGAGAGCTCCCCGTCGTAGAGCTTGTAGGGGATGCGCGCCGTCCAGAACGTGAGCCGGCTGACGGCGGCGAAGACCCACGGCTGCGTGCGCGTGATGTGCTCGAAGGTCGCCCAACGCAGGCTGCGCAGGAGCTCAACGCCGCGGGGGGAGAGGGTCTCGGTGCGCGTGCGGCTGGGGAGCGGCCAGCTCTTGCGCCCGACGGTGGCGAGCTTGCCGCCTGAGACGACGACGCGCGCCACGTCAGTCGCCCTCGGAGGCGGTGAGGCGCTGGATCCAGAGCACGCGCTCGAGCGGCACGAGGGCCTCGCCGTCGATGCTGACGCTGCCGGCCGTGTCGAGCTCGGCGGCGTGCCAGAGGACGAGGCAGTCGCGGTGCACGGCGCCGAGCACGCCGCGCAGCGAGGCGCCGGCGGTGTGCACGACGACGGTCTCGCGCGTGAGCCGCTCGAGGATCTTTGTCCGTGCCATGCGCGCCTCCTGGTCGCTCGACTTGCTCTGCGACCATGGTGGGCACGCTGTCACCCGACGGCGGCCAGCGGTCCGGCGGTCTCGGCCTCGACCTCGGCGACGTCGACCGCCATCGCGCTCGCGATCGCCGCGTCGACCTTCTCGCCGTCGGCGGGCTTGGTGATGCGCCACCCGAAGGGCGTCTCCTTGACCGTCGCGTTCAGGATGTGCTCCTCGAGCTGACGGTCGTCTCCGTGGCGCATGCGCTCCTCGCTGACCACGTCGTAGAGGCGCTGGCAGGCGCGGGCCATGTTCTGGTTCGTCTGGCTGAACTCCTCGATCGGGAGGCCCTCGTCGAGCAGCTCGCGCATGGTGCGCACGAAGTAGGCGCGGTCGCACGGCACGCGGATGACGTTGTAGCCGGCGGCGAGCTCGCGCAAGAGGTTGCCGACCTCGTCGTGGTCGATGGCGCCCATGATCGAGCCGTCCTCCTCGGCGGTGAAGGTGAAGCAGAGGACGTTGTGCCGGCCGGCTTCGTCGACCTGGTCGAGCACGACGGCGGTGTGGTCGCGCCGCAGCGAGGCGTCGACGGCCACCACGCAGGGCCGCTCCGGATCGATGCGCGGGCGAGCGCCGCAGGCGCGCCAGAGCTCGGGCGGGAAGACGCGGTTCGCGCCGGCACGCGGGGCTCGGTTGAGGTGGTAGCGCTCGAAGCTCGCCAGCGGGAGCGTGTGGTAGAGCTTCTCGAGGCGCTCCATGGTGATCCAGCTCGCGGGGTTCGCCTCACGCCAGACGCCGCGGTCGGTGGCGTCGGCCTCGTCGGGGGCGCCGCGCCAGTAGACGTAGGCGCTGGGGTCGCTCCGCCACTCGCGCAGCACCTCCCACCACACTCCTCGACGCTCGGCGCCGGCGGTGGTGATGACGATGAGGAGCGGGTTCTCGCGGCCGACGGCGCCGGAGAGCATGGCGTCCAGCATGCCGCGGTTCTTGTGCACGTGGAGCTCGTCGATGACGCAGAAGCTGGGGTGGAAGCCCTGGGCGGCGTCCGCGTCGTGGGGCAGGCAGCGGAAGACGCAGCCGGTCTCGCGCACCACGATCTCGCGCCGGTACACGTCGCAGGCGGCGCGCAGCAGCGGGTTCGCGTTCACCATGTTGCGCGCCGTCTCGAAGAGGATCGCGGCCTGGGCCTTCGACTGGGCGACGGCGTAGCACTCACCGTCATGCACGGGCTCGAGGAAGAGGTGGTGCAGGGCGAGCACCGCCGCGATCTCATCCTTGCCGTTCCAGCGCGGCAGCCCGAAGAGCGCCTTGTCGAAGCGCCGCCGGCCGGCACGGTCGACGGCGCCGTAGACCGGCAGAATCATGTCGCCGAACTGCCAGTCCTCGAGCAGGAACGGCGAGCCGGCCCAGCGGTCCTTGCGGTGCGTGAGGAACTCAGAGGCGAAGACGCGCACGCTCTCGGCGCGGCGGCGGCCGGCCTTCGTGATCCGCGGGACCGTCTTCATCGACCTTCGCTCACGCGGCGCACGCGCTCGGCGATGTCGACCAGGAGGGACTGGCCGGCGATGTGCATGAGGCCGAGGCGGGCGCGCGCTGCGGGCGAGAGGCCGAGCGTCTCAGCGAGGCGCAGGTAGGTCGCGGCCGTGTCCTTCTCGACCTTGAGGAGCGGGTTCACGACCGGTCCCTTCTCGCCCTTCACGAGCAGGTCGATCTTGCCGACGATGGCGCGCGCCTGGCGGTTGCGAAGCGCGGCCACGACGAGCATTTCGACGAGCGGCAGGTCGGCCTCGCAGAGGCCCTTGCCGGCAAGCTCTGCGCAGGCGCGGTGCCAGAGCTCGTGTGCCTCGATGGGGATGCTCGGCGGGGGCGTGAGGTCGATGCCCGCTGCGGGCATGACCTCGGCCGGCTTCGCCTTGCCGGGGAGCGGGCGGTGGCCGGTGCCGCGCTTGGCCCGGCCGGGATCCGGGGGACGTCCCTTCGCCACGCGCTCAGACCCCAGGGAAGTAGTCGTCGATGGTGCGCTTGATCTCGACCGCGGCGTGCTCGCAGCGCCAGGCGAAGTCGCGGCGGGCGACGGGGGCGAGGCGGGCGAAGGTCGCGGCGGCCCCGCGCGTCTGAAGCACGGTCTGGGCGATCAACTCGTCGGGGGAGCCCTCCGGCGGGAGCTCGGGAAGCTCGGCAACGAAGGCGAGGGCGGGCTCGAGGTCGCGCCGGCGACGTGCCCGGTACGCGGCCTTGCGGCAGCGGTCCGAGCAGAAGCGCCGGGGCCGGCCGGGGCGGCCTGGGGAGCGCAGCGTGATCTCGGCGGCGCACCAGGAGCAACGGGGGATCTCGAGGGTGCCCATGCAGTCATGCTGGGCTCGGTGTCACCGGATTTCGTCCTGGGGGGCGGGGACGATATTGGGACTGTCCGGCGAATCCCCAATTTCGGGCTCGCTCACAGAGGCGAGCACTCGAGGTGTGGGGCAGAGGCGCTGACGATTGGAGGGGGGGTATCCCCCAGCGCGCGCTACTGGTTGTCTAGCTGGTCCCAGTAGCGCTGCCGCTCGAACAGTTCCCACTCCTGCTCGGGCGTCAGCTCGGGTGGCTCGGGGTCGTAGAAGAGCGTGTTGTAGCCGCTCGGGCCGGAGGACGTGCCGGCGTTGCCGGTGGAGGCGCCCGCCTTCTGGTCGTCGGTGAAAGAACCGGTCGCTACCGCCAGGACCAGGCTACCGACCAGGAGAATCAGCACGCAGACAGCGGCGAAGATCTCGAACGAGCGCCACAGCTTGCGCAACATGGTCGACAGTCCCTCCTCCTGCCCCAAGGGCGCTGCCACGATAACACGGCCCACGGTGGTCTGGTGTCGTTGAACGCGCTATTTGGCCGCGCCAGGCTGAGCCAGGTGTCGGCGCAGGTCGTTCTTGAGGTAATAGGCGGCGCCGAGCTCCTCAAGCAGGCCGACTGCGCGGCGGGCGAAGTCTGGCCAGTCAATGGTCTTGGCGAGCTCGTGGTGATTGAGGGTGCCAACCTTGAAGAGGTCGACGTAGCTGTGCGTCGCGCGGATGACCGCCAGCGTCTGCTCGGGGTCGATGACTGGCTCGAGGCTGACCCAGGTCGGAATGCCGAGCACGTGGGCCTCGGTCATGGCGGCCATGCGGTCTGCGGGGGAGGCCGCACCGGGCTCCCAATGGGCGGAGTCCGCGGGGTCGAGGAACGTGAGCGTCGTCGCGAAGGCGTCGCCAGGCAGGCTGCCGAGCAGGTCGAAGTCCGCGGCCGCGCGCATGCCGCCTTTGGTGAGCACGTGCACCGGGTAGCCGTGCTCGTGCAGGAGCTCGATCGCGCGCCGTGTGATGCCGGTCCCGGCGGCGAGCGGCTGGTATGGGTCAGTGGTGAAGCAGAGGAGTACGGAGTCCCTCTCGCCACTCGTGAGCTGCAGCCCTACGTGAGTGCCCTTGGCGAGCTCGCGCTCCAGTTTGCTGATCACGTCGATGCGCGGCGCCGGCGAAGCGTGGAAGGCCGCGCGGTCGGCGCGGCAGGCGTTCGGGGCGTAGCAGTAGAGGCAGCCGTGGGAGCAGCCGCGGTAGAGGTTGAGGGCGAGCGGCGCGTACTCGCGCGCTCGGCCGGCGGGCTCATAGATCATGGGGGCGCTCACTCGGAGGCTCCTTTCGTCTCGATCACGAGCGCGCGGTTGCGCTGCGCCGTCGCGATGCGGTTGTGCAGACGGCCGAACTCGCGGGCCAGGGCCTTCATGTCCTGGAGATCGTCGTAGCTCGCGAGGTCGGCGAGCTCGGGGTCGTCGTCGACGTGCCCGGAGAGGCGCGCCCAGGCGCGCACGCAGTCACCGACGAGGTCGCCGAGCTCGCGCACGCTGCGCCGCCGGCGCTCGGTAACCTCCGGATGCTCGGGCTCGCCGAAGATGGTCGTCTGTTCCTTGGCGGCGATCCAGGCGCTCACGAAGCTGGAGACCTGGGCTGCGGTGAGCTCGCCATGGGCTACCTTTGCGAAGACGGTGCGCTGGTCGTTCTCGTCGTCGAGGCGCGCGAGGTCCCAGGCGACGCGCGTGCCGATGATGCCTTTGGCGACGGCTTCTTTGATGTTGCCAGCGAGGCGCGTGAGCTGGCAGTAGAAGCGGATCTCGGCCGGCTTCTTGCCGAGCAGTGCGGCGACCTGTTCGACGCTCTCGCCGGCGTCGATGAGCGACTGGTAGCCGTGCGCGGTCTCGACCGCGTTCATGTCCTCGCGCTGCACGTTCTCGATGAGCGCGAGGCGCGCGACCTGCGTGTCGTTGAGCTCCTCGACGATGGCGCGCACTGTGGGCAGGCCGGCGAGCCGGCAGGCGCGCCAGCGGCGCTCGCCGGCGACGATCATGTACAGCGCCCCACGCGGGGTCACGGTGATCGGCTGCAGGAGCCCGTTCGCGAGGACGGAGTCGGCGAGCTCGCGCAGGCCCTCCTCGCGGAAGGCCTTGCGCGGCTGGTCAGGGTTCGGGGCGACTTGGTCGAGGGGCAGGCTCTCGATGTGCTGCATGGCTCCAGTCCCCCTCATCCGAGGCTGACGAGGGGCGTGACCGGCGGGCGGCGCTGGTAGCAGTCACCGGTGCTCAGCTCGGCCGACTCGAGCTCGCCGGCGAGCAGGCGGTCGAGCAGGTGGGCGTCGCCGATGACGAAGCCGCGGCCGGCGCCCCAGCCGAGGATGTGGTCGCGAAGGTCGCGCAGCTGCCAGACGCTCACCGGCCGGATGGAGTAGTCAGTGGCGCGGCAGACGAAGCGCGCGCCGGCCTCGAGGTCGGCGCGCGCCTGGCGCTGTGCTGCGGTCTGTGCGTCGGTCATCGTAAGGCTCCTTCCTCAGACGGCGAGCTCGGCGAGCTCGCGCAGGCGGCGCTTGATGCGCAGGTAGACGGCGGGGTACTCGACGGCGACTGCGTGCAGGTGGCGGTCGAGGGCCTCGCGCGGGCTGACGCCCTCATTGATCACGCAGGTGATGGCGGCGGAGGTCACGCGCTCGAGGGCCTCGTCTGCTTCCTTGCGCTGCTGGGGGGTGAGAGCCTTCATGGTGTGCCTCCGTGGGGGTCGCCTTCGATGAACTAAGTATACCCCACTGGGTACCGAAAAACTACCCATTTGCAGGGATTTTGGTTGTCTAGACTGGATACTTACGGAGCGCTTCGGGAGCCGCCCTGGCGCTCCAGACGGATGCCCCAGTAGCAGACCGACTTGCCGCTGTTGAAGCCGTAGAGGCCGTGCGTCACGAGCCAGCCGAAGCGCTCGCCGAGCTCGAGCAGCATGGTCTTGAACATGGCCTCGTACCAGCGCACGGCGGCGGGGATGCGCATGCCCTTCGGGATCCGGTTCGTGGCGGAGACGATCTGCAGCGGCTTGTTGTTGCGCCGCAGTCGCTCGGCGAGGCCGTCGGTCACGAACAGCGTGATCGGCCCGTCGCCGGCGCGCTCGAGCACCCTGTACATAAGCCCCCAGGGACAGCCGTAGGCGTCGAGGTCGAAGACGTCGAAGCGGCTGAGGTCGTGGGCGGCGACGTATTGGCGGTTGTCCATGACCAGGCAGAGGCTGCGGTCGTGGACCTTCTCCCGGTCGATGCCGACGTACTCGGCGGCGCGGCTGGCGTAGACGCGCTTGTACATCTCGCCGTTGCCGCAGAAGAGGTCGAGCACGCGGGGCTTCTCGACCCCCTCGAGCATGCGTTCACGCAGGGTCGCCTTGAGCGCCGGCGAGGAGTTGTCGTGCTTAGTAGGAGGTCTCGACGGTGACATCGGGGAGGTCCATGGCGGCGATCGCCTCGCGCACCTCTTCGGCGCGCTCGGCCGGAGCGCGAATGACGACCCACACCGGCTGCGCGACGGCGTCCTTCATGTCGAGCTCGGAGAGGGCGTCCTCGACGGTCCAGGGCTCGCCGCGGTCGTTTAGCCAGTCGAGCTCCTCGACGGAGAAGCCGGTGAGCTCGAGGTCGAGGTCGCTTGCCGCCAGCTCCTCGAGCAGCGTGCGCAGCTTGGCCTCGTCCCACTCGCCGCCAATCCGGTTGAGCGCCAGGTTGAGCGCCTTCTCCTTGTCCTTGGGAAGGTCGACGTAGACAACGGGGAGCGTCTCGATGCCGGCGAGCTGGGCGGCCTTGAGGCGTTGGTGGCCACCGATGACCGTGCCGTCTTTGTTGGCGATGATCGGGTCGACGACGCCGAACTCAGCCATGCTGCGCGCGAGGGCCTTGAGCTCCTCGTCGGGCATGTGCCGCGGGTTGTAGGCGGCGGCCTTGAGCTTGGCGAGCGGGACCTGGGCGAGCTTCAGCTGCGGCACTTGGCCCCCTTCAGGCCGCGGAAACCCCAGGCGCTCCGCAGCCGCTTCTGCATGCGGGCGCCGCGGCGTTTGTTGCAGCGGTCGCAAATGACGCGCTTCTCGCCGCCGGCGGCGCTGCCGCCGCGCGCGTAGGGCTGCACGTGGTCGACGGTGAGGCGGTCGCTGTCTTGGCCGCAGATGGGGCAGAGGTGCCCGTGGGCGGCGATGTGCTCCGCGATCAGGCGCTCGTGCTCGAGGCGCTCAGCATGGTTGTAGGGGCGCTTTGCCTTGCGTCGGACGTTGACCTGGTCACGGGGTGGGGAGTAGTCCCAAATATTCCCCGCCAGCGGCCGAGTGGTTCTCCTGGTGGACATGCATGCAGAGTAACGCCGCCTGGAGACTGAGCCGGGGACGTTGGCGAGATGTAGTCAGTCTGCGCTGTGCGATGTCGCGGAACGCACCGCGGATAAGCTGCGAGCGCGCCGGCCTCCCGTGAGGCCGCCGGCGCCGCGGCAAATCAGCCTGATTCGCTTGTCGGGCGCGGCTCACTCACGGCTGATACTTGATCCAGTCGGTGAAGAAGTCCACCACCGGAGCGATGAACCCGCGGAACACGACGATTGCGATGGCCAGCAAGACGACGATGGCCACCAGGGCGACGATGCCGAGCCAGGGAGTCGGCCTGAGGAGGGCCTCCTCGGCCTTCACCGTGTCGAGGCTCCAATCGTCCGGTCGTAGGTCATCCACGGCTCACCGCCTCAGTTCACACGACGAGCGTGATGGCTGCACGCTCCGTCGGCCCAACGCATCGCGGATAAGCTGCGAGCGCGACGATTTCTGATGACAACGTCGGCGCTGCATCGAGCCAGCTTGATCCGCTTGTTAGACCTCACTGCCCTCACCGTTCGAGCCACAGCCAATCGTCGTCGCTGCGCACGCTGAAGGGCAAGGCGGTGAATGCACCGGTCTCGAGGTCGAGACGCTGCAGGTGATGCGGGCGCGCCTCGTCCTCGGGAGTCGGGGCGCTCTCGCCGTCGAGCCGCCAGCCCAGCACCAGCGCAGAGCCATCAGGGCCTGCGCCGACAAGCGTGATCGAGTCGTGCCCGGACGACTGCGGACCGTCCTTGACGATCAAGCGCCTCTCCGCCCCGCCGTCTACCCAGCGCACTTCGACGAGGTCGACGGCCAGCCGGTTCTCCCGGTCGTAGGACCTCGCCATCAAGACGGTGTCCTCTGACGCCAGGGGTGCCCCGGAGAGCGAGTCCGTCTTGATCGGCTTGCCGCTCACCGTCAGCGTCCCTTCGTCCCAGACCGTCGGCAGGATAGCGCCTCCCCACGCGAAGGTCTTCACGAGGATGGCCCGGCGTCCGGTCATCGGCTCGAGGGCGACGATGCTGTCCTGCTCTGCCTTCTCGAGCAGGCGACCGAGGGTACGCGCCGGCCGCAGCTCGCCGACCCCGTCGGTCCACAGCAGCTCGGTCGGGTGCAGGTTCTCGTCGTCCGTGCTGCAGCAGAGGGCCGAACCGTCTGCGAGAAGGACGCCCCCCGTCGGGTGCTGACCCTCCGGGAGCTCGAGCTGGCGGGCGCTCCCGTCCTCGGCGAGCAGCACGAGCGAGCCTTCAGACGAATCGGTCCGACGCTCCCACACCTGCACGAGAGCTCGGCCCAGCTCGGGATCGCAGTCCAGGAGCCGGACCCACTGACCGGCGGGCGGCGTCCAGAGAACGGCCTTGTTAGCGCCGTCCGGCGAGACGACCTCAAGCCGCGGACGCTTCGAGCGTGAGACGAGCAGGCCGGGCAGCGCGGTCCGCAGCCGGTCGGGAGACCACCGGGGCATGCTCGGCGGCGACGCCGCCTCGGACGCGGCAGGCGTCGGCACATCCGAGGCCGGCGAGCCGGCGGCCACGTCCGTCGCTGAATCGCCGCCGCAGGCGCCAAGCACGAGCGCAGCCAGCAGCACGACCAAGCCGAGGAGGTGAGCCTTGGCGACCGTGACTCGTAGCACCTCACCGCTGCAGCCCTTCATCGCACCCTCCCCCGTCGTCTTCTGCAGGTCTAACGCACCGCGCGTAACCTGCGCGGGCTGACGTCACAAGTTACTACAGAAACCGTTGGCCGCGTCAGGTTGACGCGCTTGTTCGGCAAACGACTACGTCTTGGCTGGTTTGTGCCGGTGGTCACGGAGTGACCCGTGCGAGCGTGTAACTGTGACCGCTGCTGCCGCTGGTGATTGTGAGCGTGTCACCGCCGGCGTCATAGGCAATGACATCGACCATATCTGGAGTGGTCGGCGAGTAGGTGAGCTTGCCATCGCTGAGCTCGAACTCGCCGTGGGAGGGGTAGAAGCGGTCGTAGGTGACCCGGAATACGCCATCCTGCGGGTTGTCGATCTGCATCGTGTGAGCAGGCGTGGCACCGGTCTCCTGCCAGGTGCCGACGAAGTCGTCGGCGTTCGCCCCGCCACCGCAGGCGAGCCCGCTTGCAGCGAGGACGACAAGCAACACAACGAGTGCGGCTGTGAACATCAACCTGCGGAGCATGGTCGCCTCCAGTCGCCGACGTCAGCGTGTCGGCCTTCGTCTGCCGAACGCACCGCGCGTAACCTGTGAGCGGTCTGGCTGGAACTGTCAGAGCCAGACCTGCTGCGAATCAGGTTGACGCGCTTGTTAGAGCTGCACGCCCCGGAGGCCGCCGGAGAATTGGCCTGGGCCTGAGAAAGCCAGCCGTGGGAGTTGGAGAGGTCACGAAGTCCGCATGCCGGGCGGTGTTGTCGCGCCCCCGGTGATGCTGACGTGCCCTCACCCACGCTGGCTCTTGTCATTGCCCTTGGCCCCTTCACTGCGGCTTCGAACCCGTGTCGCTCTAACTACTATTAGACAGTCCGTGTAAGACATCGGCACAGACGGCCCCTTTCTGCATAAGAACGCTACCACGAGCCTGTACGTTCGCGAAAGGCAGACTGTCTTTCTCCAGTAAGGCCGTCGATTGGGCTGCGCACACCATGCCCGCCGCGGTTCAGCACGTGGGCGTAGATCATGGTCGTGCGCACGTCCTTGTGGCCGAGCAGTTCCTGGATCGTGCGGATGTCGTAGCCATCCTCGAGCAGGTGGGTCGCGAACGAGTGGCGGAGAGTGTGGCAGGTGGCGTGCTTGGTGATGCCG
>DAIQNY010000058.1:0-16034 GCA_036788155.1 Actinomycetota bacterium
CGTGGCGTTCGGCCGCCTCAGGCGCGCCGATCGAGGCGGCTCTCGAGCGCCAGACGCACCAGCCGCTCACGCAGCAGATCGATCCTGTCCGGCGCCGCATCGACCTTCGTGACCTCCGCGGTCGTCAACCGCTCGTTGAGCCGGTCGAGCACGAGCGGATTCACGACCACGAGCGCGAGGCCGTACCGGCCCTCCGCGAGCACCCGCACGCCGTTGACCCAGCCGGAGCCGGCGAGCAGCTCGAGCGGCCCCAGCTGGTCGATGACCAGCAGGTCCGCTTCGCCCGTCAGGCACCTGTCCAGCTCGTGCCTGCCCCAGCGTACCGACTCGCTCACGAAGGTCCACGAGAAGCGCCCGGCGACTCCACGGCCGATGGGCTCCCCCTCGTCCACGCCCACGTAGTCTGCCAGCCGGCGGCGTTCGCCCGTACGGAGGTTGAGCACCGTCTGCACGATGCGGCCCGAGGAGAGTCGGCGGGCCTCCGTGAGCAGTCCGGACACGCGTACACCCTTGAGTCTCGTCTCCTCGACGACCCGCCGGCACAGCTTGGTCTTGCCGGCGTCCGGGTCGCCGGTCAGAAGGACGATGCGGCGCGGCGCGAGGCCCGGGTGCGGAGTCACCCGGGCCGTCCCGCCGTCGCCGGCATGCGCGTCGCCGTGGGTGTGCACATCAGCGACGCGCAAGATCCTTCGCCTCGAGCTCGACCATGGCGAGGCTGTTGCCGAACAGCGACCGGCGTCCCCCCTGCTGGACCGCGCCCAGCGCGACCGCCGGGTCGAGCACCACGGTGCCGGCGAGCAGGTCGACTCCGTGATCGAACCACATCGCGGTGAGCGGGACGCTGGGGCCGACGAGGACGACGTAGGCGTTCTTGCTCAGCTCCAGCAGCCGGGGGAGCGTCTTGTTGCCGACCGTGCTCCCGGTGATGCAGACGCAATCCTGGCGCGGCAGCAGGTACTCACAGGCCTGGTCGGGCAGGTCGCCGCCCATCGGCTGCCGCTCGAGGATGGTGAGTGTGCAGTGCTCGCTCAGCGGCTCCAGGTGCGGGAAGTGCCCGACGACCGCGACAGAGCCGCCCGCGAACCTTTTCGCGAGTCGCTCGAAGAGCGCCGTGCCACGCTCGCTCACGACCGGCCTGCCGGTGAGCCGCTCCACCTTGTCGGCGTGGTTGAACCAGGCGTTGACGGCGCCGAGAGCCAGGCTTGCGTCGAACATGTTCCAGCTCGTGATGTGCTCGGCCAGCCAGCGAGTCTCAGAGCCGTGGATGCGTCCCGGCAGCTGCGATTCGTACACACCGTCCTGCAGCGTGAGCGCCAGGCCGGCCTCGCCGCCGGTCTCGACCAGACTCCAGACGAGACCGGCGACGCACGACGTGATCGGGTTGCCGAGCTCGATGGGCGTCACGAGCTCGCTGTAGATGGGATGCATGGCGGGAGTGGCCTCGGCCAGCGGACGAGCCCGCCAGCCGGCGGACGGCAAGCTCACGACGGCTTCTGCGCCGGCCAGTCGGCGAACGATGCGGCAAACGCCTGCCGCATCGCCCCTTCGGTCTCGGCCACGAAGCGGTCGAACCTCTGCAGGAGGTCGCGACCGCACGGCGTCAGAACCGTCCCGCCGCCCGTCGCTCCGCCCACGCGGCGCTCCACGAGGGCCAGTCCGAGGTGCTCCTCGGTCTTGCGAAGCAGTTGCCAGGCCTTGGTGTACGACATGCCCATGAGCTTGGCAGCCCGATGGAGCGACCCGGTACTCTCCACGTGACGCAGCAGCTCGTGCGTGCCCGGCCCGAACATCCGGACGCCGTCGACGTGCAGCCAGATTCGGGAGCCGGGCGTGATGGTCCCCATGCCCGGCCCGGACGGCACCGCCCTGAGGCTCCTGCGGTGGACGGCGCGATGACCTCCGCGTGCCGGATGCTGGGACGGTGATCTGCCCGCGCTCAGGTGACCCATGACTCCCCCTGACGGATTCCGTGCGGCGCTATACGCGCAAGAGAATAGCGGTCACGACCGCATCTGGCAACGCGAAGGCGCCCCCGGGAATGGAGCGGGGGACGGCGCTGCCCGCAGACGGACGGACGGTCGCTCAGACGCCGAGCGACCGGCCGAGCACGGTCTCGACACGCGCCTGGACGAGTCGTGCCTCCTCCAGGCGCTCCCGCACGCCTCGCAGCGCAGCTTCATCGCCGGCGTGCCGGCGAAGCCGTTGGGCGAAACGGGCATCCGAACCGGCCAGGCCATCGTCCTGGACGAGTTTGTCCGCCAGGAAGAGGACCTGCGCCTCGTCGAGGTCGCCGCCGGCAGCCTCGTCGAGGCGCATGTGCCGGCGCACGGCCGGCGCCACTCTCCAGTAGCCCAGCCGCTCGAGCAGGGCGGCGCCGGCCTCCGCGTGACGGGGCTCCGCACGGGCGACGTCGTGGAGCAGCGCGGCAGCGACGACGAGCGGGACGCACAGGCACTGGTCCCGCTCGTTGAGCGCCGTCGCAAGCGCCGCGGCCACTGCCGCGACGGCGAGCGAGTGTGCGACCAGGCCCTCGCTCGCCCCTCGCTCCCGAAGAAGTTCGAGGCAGCGGAGCTCTGACGGCAGGTCCTCGGCGGCCGCCGCGGCGCGCAACCTCTCCAGCTCCGCCGGCGTGTCCGCGTCGTAGACCACGCCCGGGTCGTCGACATCCACGCGGAGCGGCGGCTCCGGCCGGCCTGTGAGCAGCTCGCGCAGGCCGCCGGCGGGCTCTCCCGCCAGCACCTCACTCCTGAGCTCCGGCGCCAGCAGCGGCGGATGCCCGGGCAGGCCGCCGTACATGGGCAGGACTACGGCGGCCTTGGCGGCCGCCCCTGCTCTCGCCAGCCTGCCCATCGTCTCTGGCCTCACGAGCGGACAATCGACCGGAAGCAGGAAGAAGCGCCGCCCCTCCGGAACGGCGGCGGCGCCCGCCTTGACCGACGAGTACATGCCGTCGTCGTAGCGAGGATTCTCGACCGTGCGTGCGCCGGCCTCGCACGCAGCGACCGCCACCTCACCGCCACGATGGCCGGTGACGACCACGACGTCCCTGACGCCGATCGAGCCGAAGGAGGCGACCACGCGGGCGAGCAGCGTGCGCCCCCTCAGGTCGGCGAGCGGCTTGAGGTCGCCCATCCGGGACGAGTAGCCGGCGGCCAGCACGATCGCCGACAACCCGCCCATCGCTCAGCCGGTCTTGCCGGCGCGCACCTGGATCATCTCGGCGACGATGCTGACCGCGAGCTCCGCGGGAGTCTCGGCGCCGATGTCCAGGCCGATTGGAGAGTGCACCCGGGCGAGCTGATCCTCGCCCAGACCTGCGTCGCGCAGCGCCTCCACCATGCGGGCCCGCTTGCTCCGGCTCGCCATGAGACCGATGTAGCGCGCAGGGGTGCGAAGCGCCTGCACGAGCACGTCCATGTCGTGCGTGTGCCCCCGCGTGACGATGACGATGAACGACGCCTCGTCCACGCCGATGCGCGCCAGCGCCCCGTCGAACGAGCCCAGGACGACCTTGGCGCCGGGAAACCGGCGGGGATCTGCAAACTCCTCGCGGTCGTCGAGCACGGTGACGGCAAAGCCGGCGGCGAGGGCGGCGGGTGTGAGAGCCCTGGCCACATGCCCGCCGCCGCACACGAGCGCCGCAGCCGGCGCCTCGACGTGCTCGACGACCACATCGCGGCCGTCGGGCAGCCGCGTGGAGCCGTGGACGGCGATCTTGCCGACGGCGGTGCGCAGCGCGCCAGGATCGCACTCCGCACCGACCACGACGGCGTCGTCGTCCAGCAGGCACGTCTCGATCTCGCCGCCCTCCTCCGAGGGCAGCAGCGTGAAGAGCCATGCCCTGCGGCGGGCGGCCCTCGCCTGCTTCACCGCCCTCAGGACCTCCTCGAGCCGGGCGTCGCCCGCCGCCACGTAGGTGATGAGCACTTCGGCCGAGCCGCCGCACACCATCTCCTCGTCGCTGGCGAGATCCTTGCCGGCGAGACGCAGGTCCACCACGCGGCTGACGCGCGACTCGAGCACCTCCGCGGCCTCACGCATCATGGTCAACTCGAGCAGACCGCCGCCGATGGTGCCTGCGATGGAGCCGTTTCGGCGCACGAGCATCTCCGCGCCGGCCGCCCGCGGCGTGGAACCGCGGTCTCCGATGAGCTTGACGAGGGCGAAGTCCTCGCCGCCGTCCAGCAGCGCGAGGACCTCGTCGAGGATCTCTTTCACGTAGGTGCCTCCGGGTTCTCGCTCGATTCTACAAGCGTGCGCTTGCCCGTGCCGACACCCTGGGACCAGGACGTGGAAGTCAGCGCGACCTCCAGACGGAGACCGCCGGCATCGATGGCGCCCGATAGCGGCGGCACGGCGCGGAGCGCCGCGGCCGCCGCCGCGAGCAGCGTGGCGCCGGCGCCCGGCGCGAGCACCTCGACGTCGAGGACGTCGAGCCCGTCCTCGCGCCGCAGGCCGGCGCGCACGTCGAGCACGTGCGGGAGCGCATACAGGGGCTCGTCGATCGTCGCCTGGTCGACGACACCTCCGGCCTGCAGCCGCACGCGGCCGCAGAGGCGCGCGCGCACCCGTTCCAGCCGCCGCAACCACGTCCCGCAGGGGCACGGTCCCGTCAGAAACCTGCCCCGATCGCCGGTGCGGTAGCGGATGAGGGGCATCGCCTCGCGCGTCAGCGTCGTGACTACGATCTCTCCGTACTCCCCCTCGGGCAAGGGAGCGCCCGTCTCCGGATCCACGACCTCGAACAGCACGTCCGCCTCACGCAGGTGGTAGCCGTCCAGCGCCTCGCACTCCACACCACCCCCCAGCCCCATCTCGGTGGTGCCGTAGTGGTCGAACACCCGACAACCCCACGCTCTCTCGATCACGGTGACGAGACTGCGCGGCGCTTGATCGGTACTGAGGAGCACGCTGCTCAGGGTGGCGGGCGCGCCGGACGCCGCGTCGCGGCGCGCCAGCCCCAGCACCTGCACGGGGATGCCGACCACGCAGTCGAACCTCCCGCCGCGCAGCACGCGCAGCGCCTGGCCAGGATCGGTGACCGGGCCGTGCACGACGCCTTCCACGTCCAGGCGCGAGAGGCCGCGGCGCAGCAGATCGCCGACGCTGCCGGGGCGCACGCCGGGCAGCAGGATCAGCACGCGCTGCCCGGGATGCACCAGCACGGACATCCCGTGGTGAAAGAAGTCCAGCGTCAGCTCCTGGTCGGCCGCAGTGAAGGAGATGCGTTTGGGCTCGCCGGTCGTCCCCGACGTCGGCAGAGTGACGATCCGGTCGACCTCACCGGGAGGCACGCAGAGCATGCGCATGCCCCGCCCGCGGATGTCCTCGGCGCTCGTGAGCGGGAGGCGGGCGAGGTCCGCCAGCGACCTCGGCTCGCCCGCCCCGACCGACGCGAACCGCGCCGCGTAGAAGGGACTGAGGCGGCGCGCCCGCTCGACGGTCATGCGCAGCGCCTCGAGCTGGTGAGCACGCAGTCCCTCGAGGTCTCGCGCTCGAGCACGCGCGAGAATCCACGGCTCGAGCGGCGTGCGCCGGTGCCCTTCGGGCGACACGATCACGCCGCGCCTCCCGCGGCGCCGACGTTCGCCGGCCACAGTGGGCATGCGGCCCGGACACACTCGGCGTTGGCCGCCATCTGATCGCAGGCATAAGCCATGACGGCGCCGAGCGACACGCCCGCCGCACGCGGCAGCAGCTCGGCGGCCTCGTGCAGCGCGAGCCAGGCGTCGCGCTGGCAGCAACGCGGCGCCTCGAGCGCCGCGATGGCAGCCAGCGCCTGCGCGCTCGCCTGCTGCACCGCCTGTCGTCGGCCGCCGTCGAGTGGACCGGCCTCGAGCAGCACCGAGAGTGCGATCCCGACGCCGGTCGCCGCGCCGCACACCCCGAGCAGCCCGCACGCGCCGCCGGGCACACCCCGCCCACGCTCGATGGCGGCGACGATCTGCGCGTCGCTCACCGGGACGCCCCTGTTGCGCAGCGCGGCCAGGATCACCGCCGGTACCAGGCTGTGGTGCTCCGGCCCGTGGACGGAGAACTCCGGATGCGCACGGATCCGCCGCAGAAGTGCGACGGCATCCGTCTCGCGGCTGTTCACGCACACCCGCTCGACGACCTCCACCGCGGCCGCCGCATGACACGAGTCGCACACGAAGTGACCCGCGTCGCACGAGGCGGCCGAGACAACCACCGTTCCGCAGTAGTGGCAGGTCAGTTCACACTCGGCGTGGTAGGTGAGGGCGGCGCCGCAGACCATGCACCCCGAACGATGACGACCGGGGACGAGCTGGCCGCCGCAGCCGCAGGCGCAACCGGACCCCAGGCTTCCGTCCGCGCGATCGGCTTCGACGGCCTCGAACGGCCCTCCTCCGGAGCGCTCCTCCCGTGGCAGGCGCCCATGGTCGGCGGGGGTCAGGTAGCGAGAGCAGAACGGCACCACGCGGTCGTCCTCGGTGAACACGTGAAGGTAGCAGTGGCGCAGCCTGTCGAGGTCGATCGTCCAGGCGTCTTGGAACGCCATCCCGCTGACGCTGAAGGTGTTGGTGCGGATGTCTCGGATGATGTCGTCCCACTGATCGGGCTCGCGTTCGAGAGGCCCGGAGCCGCCGCAGCAGCCGCCGGCAGGAAGGGGTCGCGCGGCAGACCAGCGAGCGGCTACGTGCGCGGCCTTGTCGGCCGGCGCCACCACAGCCGGGCGCGTGCCGGGCGCGCCGCAGCCGCAGGCGTCGCGCGGCGCGCCCATCGGTGCGAGCGTACCGTCCTCGCGGCGCAGGTACTCCCGGCTGAACGAGCACAAGGCGTGCTCGCAGTCGCCGGGAGTCAGATCCTCCAGCAGCACTCGACCCGCGCTCTGCTCCGCCAGGGCGCGCATGGCGTCGGGCAGAGTGACGCGATCCTTCCCCGCGTCGCCGGCCGTGGTGTGCCGTCCCAGCAGCGCCATGGGTTGCACGTGCACGCCCCTCACCCACGGTGCGTGCGCCAGCGCATAGTCCAGGACGGCACCGAGGCGATCGAGGTTGACCCCGCGCACGACGGTCGGCACGAGGACCACGCCGAGGCCGGCCGTGGCGCAGCGCCGGGCGGCGCTGTCCTTGATCGCGGCCAGCGGCCGGCCGCGCAACGCGAGGTACGGCGCGTCGTCGACGCCGTCGAACTGCAGGAAGACGGTCGAGAGGCCGGCCTCGGCAAGCCTCTCGGCGTAGCCGTGCTCCTTCGCAAGCCGGAGCCCATTGGTGTTGAGCTGCAGGAACCCATGCCCCAGCGCGCGTCCCAGCGCGATGATCTCGGGCAGGTCGTCGCGCACCGTGGGCTCGCCCCCGGAGAGCTGCACGTTGCAGCCGGGCGCGACGTCCAGGAGGCGCCGGTACCACCCCTCGATCACCTCGACCGAGGGATCTGCCGGCGCCTGCGGGTGGTGTGCGGCGCCGGCGCCGCTCGCCGCCCCGTCCCCCGCCGCCGCGAAGCACACCGGGCAGGACAGGTCGCAGCGCCGTGTCAGCTCCAGCAGCACGCAGCAACTCTGCCGCACGTGCCCGGCGCACAGACCGCACTCGGTGGGGCAGGCGGGGTTCTCGGCCGGCTCGCAGCAGGACGAGCCCGAGCCGGCCTCACGCCACGCCTCGAACCCCGGCGCGCCGCGCCACACGAGCGCCTCGACCTCGCCATGCTCGGGGCACACGCGCCGCAGCCAGACCTCGTCCTCGCGATGGTCGAACGTGCCCTCGAGGCGGCGCAGGCAGTACGGGCAGAGCGTCGTCGTCCTGTCATCCTGCATGGAGATCCTCAGAACGGCAGCAAGCCACGGCTGTCGAGAAGGTCGCGCGCCTCGGCGTAGGTTTCGGCGACGATCAGAGGGCACCTGGTGAGCCGCGCGGCGGGGTCACCCCCCAGGATGGCGTCGCAGTCAGTCGATCCCTGCCGCTCGCGGAACCAGTCGACCAGCTCCGTGACGACGTGTCCGTCCACAGGCTGGCCGGCAAGCAGCCACATGGCCAGGGCGCCGCCGGAGAGCGCGCCGCAGCCGATGCCGGAGAAGAGGCCGAGGCACAGCGCACCCACAGCCTCTGCAAGCTGCTCGTTCTCCTCGCCGCGCTCCTCGAGCGCCAGCCTGACCATGATCTGCGTGCAGCACCGGCCCTCGAGGGCCAACTCACGCACGCGGGTGTCGATGTCCGTCACCAGACGCTCCTTTCGTCAACCGCCGGCACGGGCGACGCACATGAAGTAGCCGAGCCTCCGCCCGCGGGCTGGCGTGCGGCTCTCCGGCGGCGGCGCCCGGCCGGTGTCTCGGGCGCTGGCGCGATCCCAGAGGTACCGGGCGAGCGCCCCGGACTCGTCGCTCCACAGGACGACGCGCAGACCTGCAGCTGCGAGCAATCGCTCGACCGCGTCTCGGCTGCCCAGCGCCGGGATCGCGCCGGTGTGGGAGTCGTCTCCGGCGCGCACGTAGACGTCGCTCAGGAGCGCGACGCCCCCGGGCGTCAGGACCCGGGCCATCTCGGAGAGTGCGGCCCCCGGGTCGGACAGCGTGGAGAGCACGCACTCGCAGGCCACGCCGTCGAAGGACGCGTCCGGGAAGGGCAACTGCTCCGCCCGGCCGGCGATGAAGTCGAGGTCCGGCCGGGCGGCCGAGGCCTCCTCGATCTGCGTGGCCGAGACGTCGACGCCCACGGCGCGAAGGCCGTGCCCGTCGACCAGGTGCGCGACCGTGGCGCCGGCGCCGCAGCCGACGTCGAGCACGGCGACGCCGGCCGTCAGCCGTGCCGCGGCCAGCAGGCGGTCCGTCAGCTCGAGGCCGCCGGGCCTGCGGCAGGCGGCGCGGGTCACGGCGAGCCGTCCGCGGCCCGCGCTCGCACGCAGTAGACCTTGCGACAGAACCGCGAGAACGTCCTCGTGCCGCCGCCGTGCCGGACGGTGCGCAGCACGTCGTCCACCTCACGGGGGACCATACCGCCGAGCACCTCGACGCGCGTCCCCTCGAAGACCTCGGGCGTCAGTGGGGTGCTCGGCCCCAGCAGCGCGACGCGCGTCGTGGGACCCGCGGCGGCCAGCAGCGCGTCTGCGGTGCCGCCGAGGAGGGCCGTTGACGTCATGACCAGGACCTCCGCCCATCCGTCGAGGCGCTCGCCGAACGCGACCTGCTCGCCGATGCCCTTGCCTTCATCCACCACATCGAGCTCGGCGCCGAGCCCCCGGAGCGCGTGCGCGACCGGCGGGAAGAAGCCGACCATCGCGACCCGCGTCCCGCGCGTGATGCCGAACTGCGCGATCAGCGACCCGGCCGGTCCGTCGTCTTCGGGCAGCCGGATCGCGGCGGCGTGGTTGAGCGCGTTCGCCGCCGCCAGCCCGACGGTCCGCTGCAGCCCTCCGTCGGCGAGCAGTAGATCGAGCAGCGCCGAGGCCGGCCCGCCCTCGGCGTCGCCCCACCCGTGCACGTGGGAGCAACTCGTGCTGTCGTCCGTCCACGTGTACGCGAGGCCGGCGCCGCCGTCCTCGAGCACCACGGCGGTGTAGCCGAGGCCGAGCACCAGCTGGGTCACGGCAGTCTGCTCGGCCTGTTGTTTCAGCGCGGCGTGCAGCCGTGCGACGAGTGTGTCTTCGCTCATTTGTCCTCCAGTGCCAGCTCGGCCTCGAGCATGCGGCCGATCGCCAGCTCCTCGGTGATCAGGACCATGCCGTGTCCCAGGCAGGCCGGCAGCCTCACGGGGAAGCCGGCGACCAGGTACGAGAGGGTGACCGACCGCGGCTCGAGCGGCCGCCCGTCGAGCGCGCACAGCCACGCGCGTCCGTCGGCGTGCTCGATCTCGTGTGCCGGTGGCCAGGGCGGTGACTTGATCTCCATGCGGTGGCTGTAGGCGGTGTGCACGCGGAACAGGTCGCCCTCGGGCTCGTACTCGACCCAGTAGGTGACCGACCCGATCTGCAGCGTCGCCAGCCGGCGGCCTGTGTCGACCTCCTCGAAGCGACGACCGGTCTCTTCACTGCGTGTGACGACCGCGAGGACCTCCTCGGGCCGGATGTAGCGGTCCTCGAGCAGGAGTTCGATCTCGGGCACCAGCAGCAGGGTCTCGCGCCAATCCGGGGCCGCCGCAGGCTCGCCCCAGACGCGCTCCATCAGACGCTGCCGCAGCGCCGTCCGCTGCCCCGCGCGCTGCGTGAGCACCGGGCCGAGCCGGCCGGCACGCTCCGCGAAGTCGTCGCCGAACAGCAGATCGAGCACATGCGCCGTGGGCTTGCCCTTTGCAGCGAACCGGTCGCGGCACATGGAGCAGTAGGCGACGAAGTCGGCGTCGCTCTCGCGTACGCGCCGGCGCGCGACCACATCGCCCATCTCCGGATTGGCGTAGAGCATGAGTCCGCCAAAGCCGCAGCACTGCGTGCGCTCGTACGACATCTCGAGCTCCTCGACCTCGTAGCCGCAGGCCGCGAGCACGTCACGCACGGCGGCCTGCACCGAGGTCTGGTACCGCGCCGTGCACGAGTCGTGCACGGCGACCCGCCGCCCGCCGCCCGAACCGGCTGCGCCGTCGGGCAGCCCGGCGTCGCGGAGCACCTCCCACAGCGACACCGTCTCGTACTCGGGCAGGTGCGCCGAGAAGACGGTTTGGCAGGTGGGGCACGCGAGGACGACCTTGCGCGTGCCCAGTCTCTCGAGCCGCTCGCGCAGGCCGGCCAGGGTCTGGTCGAAGATGCCGGCCTGGCCGGCCCAGTCGGCCGGCGCCCCACAGCAGTAGAGCACCAGACCGGTCGCCGGTTCGTACCGCTCGCGCAGGTGCGCGTACACGCGCTCGAGGTGCTGCGGGTCGGACGCGGCGAGCTGGCAGCCCGGGAAGAAGGCCGCTTCGCTGGCGTCCGTCCCGGGCGCGTGGCGCGCCAGCGCGAAGCCCTCGCCGGTCGCGAGCGCCAGGTCCTCCAGCGCGAACCCGAAAGCCGACGCCGGCATCCGGTCCTGGCGTACCATCTCGCGGCGCGCGTCGCGCACCACCTCGGCGAAGTCCAGGTCGGTCGGGCACACCTCGTAGCACAGGCGACAGAGACTGCACGAGTCGATCATCTTGTTGGCCGAGCGCGTGCCCCTGCCCTGGGTGACGGTGAGGTTGTTGTACACGCGTCGCGCGTACTGGCCGGGGTGGGAGCCGAAAGCTTCAAGGTAGGCGCACGCCTTGACGCACTCGCGACACTCGCACTGCAGGCAGCGCAGCCCCTCGAGCCGCGCCTCGTCGGCGGTGTAGCCCTCGGCCGGCGAGGCGGCCTCCACGGGCGCCTGGTCCTCCACGCCGCCGAGATCGACGATCAACCCTGTCTCGTGGGCGCCGCGATCCTCGCGCGAGGCCGCAAGCGATACCTTCTGCAGCTGACGGTCGATGGAGAGCGCTGCCCGTCGCCCGTCCGCAATGGACGTGATCGGCGACCAGGCCTCGCCGGGGCGCAGGATACCTCCGCCGGCGTAGACGCCGGCCCTGCTGGTCTGGAGGGTGACCGGGTCGACGACGATGATGCCGCGGTCGTCGACCTCATACCCCAGGGCGGCTCCGGCGTCGGCCTCCGCCGCCCCGGCCGCCAGCAGGATCGCGTCCACGTCCGGCGCCAGGGCTGCGAGCGCGTCGGCGCCACGCGGGGCAGCCAGCGCGACCCTCGTGTCGGTGACGAGCCGCGCGCCGGCCTCCGTGACCTTGCTGACGTCCACCGCCAGTTCCCCTGCCGGCAGGACGTCCTCTCCCACGTCGCGGGCCCGCCCGCCCACCTGGTCCGCCGCTTCGAACACGGTGACCGAGTAGCCCTTGCGCGCCAGCTCGTAGGCGGCGCTCAGCCCGCACATGCCGGCCCCGACGACGACGATGCTCCCCGGCTTGTGCCGGCGCATCGGCGTCCCCGTCGCTGCGCCCGCTCCGTATGCAAGTGCGGCGCGCTCGAGGTCGCGGATGCGGATCCCGCCGCCCGCGTCCTCGCGCACGCACGCGGTCTGGCACGGCGCGTCGCAGCAGCGTGCGATCACGCGGGGGAAGGGTACCGCCCTGACGAACTCGCGTCGCGCCGCGTCCCAGTCGCCCTGCGCGGCGGCTGCCGCCAGCGTCTTGGCCGCCACGTGCACCGGACAGGCCGTCTCGCACGCCGGCGGCTGGTTCTGGATGCACTGCTCCTCGAGCTGCTGCAGTCGCTCGCGGTCCATACGCTCCGATTCTAAAGGCCGGGGCCGGCCGGCGCCCTCAAGAACAAGAGCGCCGGCCGGCCCGGAGTCCGACCCGTCGGCCTGACGGCGTCCGGGCTGTGACTGCCTGGGTCAGAAGGCCTGGATGTCGCGGTCCTTCATCGCCGCCAGGACCTTCTCCGGCAGCGCCGGCAGGTGCCGGATGCGGGCGCCGCAGGCGTTGTCGATGGCGTTGATGATGGCGACGTGCGGCGCCGTGAGCGGCGCCTCGCCGCATCCGGAGGCGCCGAAGGGGCCAGTCGGACGCGGCGTCTCCTTGTACAGCACCGTCAGATTGTCGGTGAAGTCCTTGGGATACGGGATGCCGCAGGCCTTCATCGACGTGTGCTTGGTGAGGTCCTGGAAGTCCTCGGTGAGCGCGAGCCCGACGCCCTGCGAGAGGCTGCCCCACATCTGGCCGTCCACGTTCAGACGGCTGTTGATGACGCCGACGTCGCTGCAGATCAGCATGTGGTCGGCGTAGGTCTTGCCGGTCGCGACCTCCACGGAGATCTCGGCGAGGAACACGGCGTACATGTAGGTGAGGTTGGGCTCTCCCTGACCGGTGTGCGGGTCGATGAACGTGCAGGCTTCGGCCGAGTAGCTGCCCTCGTAGCGCAGGTCGAGCTTGTCGGCCACCATCTCGTCGTAGGAGCGGTAGCTGCCGTCGGCCTTGCGCATGGCTTCCATGAGCTTCTCGCACGCGTCGATGATGGCCCTGCCGACCATGACCTGGCTGCGGCTGCCGCCCGCGCCGCCGCTGTCGGGCGAGGTGCCCGTGTCGTTCATGTCGAGGGTGATCTTCTCCATGGGGACGCCCAGGGGGAGCAACGCCTCGTGTGCAGTACCCAGCGTGCCGCCGTCCGAGCCCTGGCCGTGGTCCTCCCAGGTGTTGTAGATGCGCACGCCGCCGTCTGGCCGCAGCTCGGCCGAGGCGTTGGCCACATCCTGGCCGTCGGCCTGGGCGGTGTAGATGCCGAGCGCGATGCCGACGCCCTTCTTGACGTCGTCCGTGGACTCCTCGGCCGTGCGCTTCTTGGCCTCGTCGTAGTACGGTTTGACCATGTCGAAGAGGTCCTTGAGCGTGTAGACCTCCTGCTCCTGACCCCACGGGAACGTGTCGCCCGGCTGGCTGAGGTTCTTGTAGCGCAGCTCGAACGGGTCCATGCCCAGCTCGCGAGCCATCTCGTCGACGATGCTCTCGCCGGCGAAGAACGCCTGAGGCGAGCCCCAGGCCCGGAACGGGGCGCCCCAGCCGTGGTTGGTGCGCACCAGGTGACCCATGCCGCGCATGCTCGGGATGTTGTAGCCCGAGCCGCAGAACAGGCCGCGCTGGGTGAGGTTGTCGCCGAACTCCATGTACGGGCCGTGGTCGTTCCACCACTCGTTCTGCATGGCGAGGAACGTGCCGTTCTCGTCGGCGGCCAGCTTGCAGTGGTAGTAGTGCGGCGAGCGCTTGCCCGTGTAGGCGATGCTCATCCAGTAGTCGTACTTGAGGTACACGGGGCGGCCGGTCGCGATGGTGGCCGCCCCGAGCAGGCCCTCCATGGTCGGGCAGAACTTGTAGCCGAACGTGCCGCCCGAGTAGTTCTGCACCATGCGCAGCTTGTCTTCCTCCACGCCCAGACCCTCGGCGATCATCAGGGCGTGCAGGTACAGGGCGATGCTCTTTGAGTGGATGGTGACGCGGCCTTCTTCGTCCGTGTAGGCGAAGCCGCAGTCCGGTTCGAAGAACAGGTGCGGCTGGCGCTGCAGGTAGTACTTGCCCTCCACGACGTGCGCAGCCGTCTTGAAGATCCCCTCGGGATCCTCGCCCTTGATGAGGGGCTGGTGATAGTAGACGTTGGGCGTGCCGGGATAGATCTCGATCGCGTCCTCGGCGATCGCGTCCATGGCGTCCATGTAGGCGGGCAGCTCCTCGAGCTCCACCTTGACCTTGTCGACGGCCGCCAGAGCCTGCTCGTGGGTGTCGGCGCAGACGATGGCGATGGCGTCGCCGTACTGGTACACCTTGGTGTCGGCGAGGATGGGCCGTTCCCAGCCGTCGGCCAGCGTGTCCTCGGGGAACATGACGAGGCCGTTGATGCGGTTCTTGCCCTTGATGTCCTTGTGTGTGACGACCTTGAAGACGCCCGGCATCTTCTCCGCTTCGGAGGTGTCGATGGAGAGGATGTTGGCGTGCGAGACCTTGGCGTGGACCACGGCGCACTGGAGCGTGCCGGGCGGCATCTTGTACTCGTAGTCGGCGCCGTAGTCGATGGTGCCGGTGACCTTGGCGACGGCCGTCGGGCGCGGGAAGCGCGTGTTCCAGATGTGGCCGTCGTCCGGCACCGTGTACTCGAGCACGTCCGCTCCGGCCTCGCCGCGCATGACCTTGGCGGCGTCGATGACAGCGTCGACGAGCGGCTTGTAGCCGGTGCAGCGACAGACGTTGGCGTGCCGCTGCCACCAGTCCCGGATCTCTTCGCGCGAGGGATCCGGGTTCTCGTCGAGGAGAGCCTTGGACGAGACGATGAAGCCCGGTGAGCAGTAGCCGCACTGGGCGCCGCCGTGCACGACCCAGGCCTTCTGCAACGGGTGCAGATCGTCCGGCGTCCCGATGCCCTCGATGGTCACGATCTCAGACTCGGCCGGCACGCGCTTCATGGTGGTGGTGCAGGAGCGCACGACCTTGCCGTTGAGGATGACCGAGCAGGAACCGCACTGGCCCTGACCGCAGGCGACCTTGGTGCCGGTCAGACCGAGCTGGCCGCGGAGCACGTCCGACAGCTTCTGCGACGGTTCGCACATGACGATCTTCGGAATGCCGTTGACGTAGATCAGCTTCCTGTCCATGCATGACTCCCCGGTGATGAGTGGTGAAGACGGTGACGCCCCGGTGTCGTGTGGCTCTCTCCCCCTTCGTGGTCCGGCCGCCCGTACGATCCGGCTCCGGCCTGACCGTGACCGGGGCACGCGATATGTCAAAGAGGCTCCTCCGAGCGCCACGAGCCGCCTGCGACGAGAGGGGAAGACCCGAGTTGCCTGTACTCCCGCCTTCAGGAGGACGCCCGCAGCGTCTCGTGGGAGAAGAGGGCGGTGCGCCGGGCGCGAGCGCCCGGTTGCTCTCCTTTCCACACTGGGAGACACGGCGGTTTCCCGCTGTACCCTTCCGGCGCAGGCTCCATAGGCCGACCGGCGAGCCGGTGCCCGTAGGACTCGAGCGCTCGGAGAAGCGGGGTCATGCTAAGGAGCCCCTTAGGGTAGAGGCATGGCCAAAGCGCTGAATCGTAGTCGCGCCGACTCGACACAATGGAGCGAGGCGTTCTGACCCTCGCGGAATTGTCAAAGGACAGGCGCCTCCCTATGATGTTGAAAAGGGAACCCGTTTCTTCACAGTAGAATCCCCCTCGGCCGCCGCCGGTCTCGCGTCGTCAACGCGAGTCCTCCGGCGGCCGAAGCAGTCCAGCGAGACGGAGGGAGTCAGAGTGCCCGGCACCGTCGTAGTCGGCGCCCAGTGGGGCGACGAGGGCAAAGGCAAGATCACCGACCTGCTGGCCGAGAAGGCCGACGTGGTCGCGCGCTTCCAGGGCGGCAACAACGCCGGCCACACCATCGTCAGAGACGGCGAGGAGTTCAAGTTCCACCTCATCCCGTCGGGCATCCTGTACGAGGCGAAGACCTGCGTCATCGGCAACGGGGTCGTCATCGACCCGCACATCCTGTTCGGGGAGCTCGAGGCGCTGCGCGAGCGCGGCATCGCGGGCGACAACCTCCGCGTGAGCGGCAACGCGCACCTCATCATGCCGTACCACCTGCTGCTCGACGGCGCCAACGAGCAGCAGCTCGGCAAGTACAAGATCGGCAC
>DAIQNY010000059.1:0-15793 GCA_036788155.1 Actinomycetota bacterium
GCGGCAGCACGATGATCGCGCGGCGCGAGAGCGGGGCGCCGCTGTCGCCGCTCTTCTTCACGGTGCGGGCAGGAACCCGTGGTCCTCGAGGACCGTGCGACCGTCGGCCGAGAGGACGAAGGCGACGAAGGCGGCGGCGTCCTCCGCGTGCGCGGAGGAGACCACCGTCGCCAACGGGTAGACGGCGACGACGTTCTCGTCGTCCGGGATCGGAACGCCCTCGATGTCGCCCTTCGCGGCCGCCACGTCGGTCGCGTACACGATGCCGGCGTCGGCCTCGCCCAGCGCGACCTTGGTGACGACGCCCTTGACGGTGACCTCGAGGGACACCGGCTCGGTCTTGACGCCTGCCCTGGAGAGGATCTCGTCGGCGTACTTGCCGGCGGGGACCTCCGGCGCCGCCAGGACGATCTTGAGGTCCTCCCGGGAGAGGTCCTCGAGATTCCTGATGCCGAGCGGATTGCCGGGGGCGACGGCGATGACGAGCTTGTTGGCGGCGAACGGCTGCGGATCGTCGACGAGGTCGCCGGCGTCGCTCATGGTGCCGGTGTCGGCGGTCGCGAGCACGTCCGCCGGCGCTCCCTGCCCGATCTGGGTGACCAGGTCGTTGCTGCCGGCGAAGTTCAGGGTGACGTTCACGCCGGGGTGGGCCGCCGTGAAGTCCGCGCCCAACTCCGTGAACGCGTCGGTGAGGGAGGCCGCGGCGAACACGGTGAGCTCGAGCTCCTGAGCGGCCTCGCCGTCCTCCGCCGTGGCGGACGAGCCGCAGCCCGCCGCGAGTGCGAGGGCGGCGATGAGAGCGACGACGACGAGGGCGCGCAGGCGCGGAGCCCAGATGACGCCGATGCGGAGCAGGCCGCCTCGACGTCGGCTCCGCCGGGTGTGGTGCGGCAGACGGGCCGTCGTCTGCGCCTCGCCGTCAGGCTCGGCCGCGACGGCCCGACCACCATGGGTCGGGTGGTTCATGTCCCAGGCTCCTTTCCAAGCACGGGGAGGTCCGGGCGTTTCCACCCGGGCCCACGACGGCGACCCGACGTCGCCGCCCCACGGTCTGTCCGTGGTACGGCCCAGCGCCCGTAGCGACTGCCGTAGGGCGAAGGGCTTGGAGATGGACGGCTCGAGAGTACACCGCGCGGCCCTGCGGCGGCAATCGGCCCGGCGGCGCCTGCGCCGCCGGGCCGATTGCGGCTCATCGCCGCACCACCTTCCACCGGCCGTCGGCGTCCGGTAGGTTGAGCGCGTTCGTTCCCCGCGCAGGAGGACCGCGATGGCCATGTTGATCATCCACCACAAGGTCGGCGACTACGAGACCTTCAAGGAGGTGTTCCTGGACGACCAGGAGCGCCGCCGCCGCTCCGGGTGCAAGGGCGCCCGTGTCCACCAGAACGCCTTCGACGCGAACGATGTGTGGGTCGTGCTCGAGTTCGAGACGGCGGAGCAGGCGAGAGACCACGCTGAGGGGCTGGAGCTGCACGAGGCGATCAAGTGGGCGACCAGCAACGTCTCCATGCCGGACTTCGTCGTCCTGGAGAACGTGATGGAGACCGACGCGTAGGGGTTGGGGTCCGCGCGGGGGAGGAGGGGGCCCAGCGGCGGCGCCGCAGGCGCCGCCGCTGGGCCCTCACGCGTCCGGCGCGAGGCCGAGTCGCTCGACGAGGAACCGCGCCAGCGCGGCCGTGTCGTCGAGCCCGAAGCGGTGTGGGTGGGCGAGATCGGCGTCCGTGACCAGCGCCAGCGGCTCGCCCGGCTCGCAGACGGTGGACTCGTAGCCGGCGCCGGTCCTGAAGATCTCCACGACGTCCGGCGCCTCCCTCCGGAATCCCTCGCAGACGACGAGGTCGTAGCCGGGGAAGAAGCGGGCGACGATCTCCTCGAGGGTCGCCTCCCGCTCCTGGTCCTCCACGAAGGCGACTTTGCCCGGCGATCCGACGGCGTAGGCGGCGGCGCCGGACTCGGAGTGGCGCCAGGAGTCCTTGCCGGGATAGTCGATCTCGAGCTTGGCGACACGCTTGACCGCGCCGACGCGCAGTCCGCGCGCGACGAACTCCGGGATGAGCCGCTCGATGAGCGTGGTCTTGCCGTTGTTCGGCCGCCCGACCACACCGAGCACGGCCGGCTCGCCCAGCACGCGAGGCCGCCGGCCGACGGCGTCCGCGGCGGCGTCAAGGGTGTCCGTCTCAGCCTCGCCGCGCAGCCGCCGCCGCGCCTCGGCCCAGTCGGCCGGCGTGTTGACGTTGAAGAACGGCGTCAGGTCGGCGAACGGTACGCGCGCGACGCGCACGAGCGGGAAGAGGTCGAGGAGGCTGTGCGCGCCGGCGCCGAGCAGGGCGCGCATGTGGGGCAGACAGGCCGGTCCGTAGACCGCGTGGAGCGGCTCGAGGTGGTCCTCGGCGACGGGGAGAGAGACGTCCACATCCCGGTATGCGTCCAGCACGCGCGCGACCGCGGCGGGATCGGGGGCGGTGAGGTCCGCCGCCAGGGCGAAGACGGGCTCGCCGAAGTGGGCGAGGACCCCGGCGAGCCCGCCCATCGGCGATCCCGGCACTTCGTCGGGAACGACCGCCACGCCGGCGGGCAGATCCGCCGGCGCCTGGTCCGAGCTGCGCACCGACAGGCCGACGACGGGGAAGACGCTGCCGAGGAACGCCAGGTTGCGCCGCAGCAGGGTCTCGCCGTCGAGGCGCAGACCGCGCTTGTCGCGGCCCATGCGCCTCGATTCGCCGCCGGCGAGCAGCACGCCGACCCGGACCTGGTCCTGTGGTGTGACTGAGTGAGCCATGGCGAGGTAGCAGTCTAGCTCACCGCGTCGGGGAGGGCGGAAGCGCCGCTACGCTTGACTTGCCGCTCTGCAACGGTACGATGCCCGTGATGCGGTACAGCGTGTCCGCATCGCGGATGAGTTCTGCGTTCGGGGGAACGCGGGCGGCCTCGGTCGGCCGCCGCCGTTGCATCTGGGAAGCGAGGTCTCAAGTATGGGCGAAGTCCAGCGACTCACCAACTGCACGACCGGTGGTCCGGTGTTCGTGGACGTGGAGGACGGCAGGATCGTCCGCATGTTCCCGATCGACCTGGCCGACGACGACAAGGGCGACTGGGTCATCGAGGCGCGGGGCAGGCAGTTCACCCCCCCGCGCCGCACCACGCTTTCTCCGCATGCGCAGGCGCAGCGGTCCATGGTGTACTCGCCGAACCGCATCCTCACGCCGCTCAAGCGCGTCGACTGGGATCCGGACGGCGACCGCGCCATCCACAATCGCGGCATCTCCGGCTACGAGGAGATCAGCTGGGACGAGGCGCTGGACCTCGTCTGCGGCGAGCTGATCCGGGAGAAGCGTGAGAACGGCCCCGGCTCCATCCTCACCACCTGCAGCTCGCACCACCTGTGGGGCAATCTGGGCTACAGGCACAGCGCCTACTACCGCTTCCTCAACCTGATGGGCATGGTCCACAGCGCCCACAACCCGGACAGCTGGGAGGGCTGGCACTGGGGCGCCATGCCCATGTGGGGCAACAGTCATCGCCTCGGCATCCCCGAGCAGTACGACCTCCTCGAGGACGCGCTCAAGCACACCGAGATGATCGTGTTCTGGTCGTCCGACCCCGAGTCCACCGGCGGCGGCATCTACTCCGCCTTCGAGAGCACCTCGCGTCGCTACTGGATGAAGGAGCTCGGGATCAAGATGGTGTTCGTCGATCCCTACTTCAACCCCACAGCCGAGCTCTACTCGGACAAGTGGTTCGCGCCGCGCCTCGGCACCGACGTCGCGTTCGGTCTCGGCATCGCCCACGTGTGGCTGGCCGAGGGCCTGTACGACAAGGAGTACGTCGCCGAGCGCACCGAGGGCTTCGACGAGTGGAAGGACTACGTAGTCGGCAAGACCGACAACGTGCCCAAGACGCCGGAGTGGGCGGAGGGCGAGTGCGGCATCCCCGCTCGCCAGATCCGCGCCCTCGCTCGTGAGTGGGGCAGCAAGAAGACCATGCTCGCCGCCGGCGGGCTGGGCGGCTGGGGCGGCGCCTGTCGCTCGGCCACGGGCAACGAGTGGGCACGCACCATGGTCGCCCTGTGCGCCATGCAGGGCTACGGCAAGCCGGGCGTCAACATCTGGGGCACCTCCCAGGGCGCGCCGTCCGACTGCTCGTTCGTGTTCCCCGGCTACGCCGAGGGCGGCATGAGCGGCGACACCGAGAAGTCGGCCGCCGGCTACCGCATGCTCTACCGCATCTTCAAGCCCGAGACCGGGCTGCACCCGACGGTCAACGCGCACGACTCACCGGAGGGCATCGCCATCCCGCGCCTGCGCATCCCCGAGGCGATGATGCACGAGAAGTTCGAGTGGCGCGGCAAGGGCTTCTGCGGCCCCAGCATCCAGAGCCAGATGCAGAAGTACCAGTACCCGGCGCCGGGCTACCCGTTCGTCACCATGTACTGGCGCTACGGCGGCTCGTTCTTCGGCACCATGCAGCAGACCAACCGCTACGTGAAGGCGTACCGCGAGGGCGGCGTGCGCACCGTGGTCAACCAGTCGATCTGGATGGAGGGAGAGGCCAGGTTCGCCGACATCGTCCTGCCGGCCTGCACCAACTTCGAGCGCTGGGACATGAGCGAGTTCGGCAACTGCTCGGGCTACATCCCGGACAACCACACGCAGACCAGCCACCGCGTGATCGTCTTTCAGAAGAAGTGCATCGAGCCGCTCGGCGAGAGCAAGAGCGACTACGACATCTTCGCCGCCGTCGCCGAGCGCATGGGCATGGGCGACGTGTTCACCGAGGGCGGCATGGACGAGTACGACTGGTGCAAGGCGTACTTCCACGCCACCGACCTCCCCAAGGGCATCACCTGGGAGGAGTTCGAGAAGAAGGGCTACTACGTCGTGCCCATCCCGGACGACTACACGAGCACGCCGGCGATGCGCTGGTTCGCCGAGGGCCGCAAGCGCGACACCCCGGACTGGGGCCCGCGGCCCGGCGACACGGTGGGCTTCGAGGGCCTGCAGACGCCGTCAGGCAAGATCGAGTTCGTCAGCAAGACGCTCAAGCATCTGGAGATGGACGTGGTCGACCCCGAGCGGCCGGCCATGGGCCCGCAGTTCATCCCGAGCTGGGAGGGCCACCACACCGAGGAGCTGTACGGCACGTACCCGCTGCAGATGGTGAGCCCGCACCCCCGCTTCAGCTTCCACACCATGGGCGACTCCAAAGGCACCTGGCTCAACGAGGTGGACGAGCACCGCATCCTGCACGACGACGGCCACCGCTACTGGATCATGCGCCTCAACTCGAAGGACGCGGAGGTGCGGGGTATCGCCGAAGGCGATCTCATCCGCGCCTACAACGACCGCGGCTCCGTCATCCTGAGCGCGCAGATCACCGAGCGTGTCGCGCCCGGCACCGTGCACAGCTACGAGAGCTGCGCCGACTACCTGCCGCAGGGCGAGCCGGGCGAGTCGACAGACGTGGCCGGGTGCGTCAACATCCTGACGAACAAGCGGTTCATCACGCCCACGTCCATCGCCATGTCCAACAACTCCTGTCTCATCGAAGTCGAGAAATGGGAGGGGGAGGCCTCATGAAGAGTTGGCACCTGATCATCGACGTCGCCCGCTGCCACGACTGCAACGACTGCTTCCTGGCGGACAAGGACGAGTTCGTCGACAACGACTTCCCGCCCTACTCGGCGGCGCAGCCGTGGCACGGCCACCGCTGGATGAACATCAAGCGCAAGGAACGCGGCCAGTACCCGCTCGTGGAGACCGCGTACCTGCCCACGCCGTGCATGCACTGCGACGCGGCGCCGTGCCTCACCGACGACGGCGCCGTCTACAAGCGTCCGGACGGTCTCGTCATCATCGATCCGGTCAAGGCCAAGGGTCGCAAGGAGATCGTCGCGAGCTGCCCCTACTCGGTCATCTACTGGAACGAGGAGAGGGAGCTCGCCCAGAAGTGCACCGGCTGCGCCCACCTGCTCGACGACGGCTGGACGGAGACGCGCTGCAGTCAGGTCTGCCCCACCGAGGCCATCCGGTTCGTGATGGCCGAGGAGGACGACTTCGAGCGCCAGGTCGAGGAAGAGCGCCTGGAGCGGTACCGCGATTCGCTCGGGACCAGGCCGCGCGTCTGGTACAAGAACCTGCATCGCTGGGACAAAGTGTTCGTCGGGTGCAGCGTCGTGTTCGGCGACACCGACGAGTGCGCCGAGGGCGCCACGGTCTCGGTGTCGCGCGAGGGCGCGGCGACGCGCGAGGGCGTCACGGACATCTTCGGTGAGGTCAAGATCGACCACCTCGAGCCGGGGCAGGAGTACGTCGTCCGCATCGAGGCCGACGGCTACAGGCCGGCCGAGATGACGGTGCGGGTCGACGAGAGCGTCAACGCCGGCACGGTGGTGCTCGAGAAGGCCTGAACAGGACCGCCTGCCGCCGGGCGTGCAGCGCCCGGCGGCAGGCCTCAGCCGCTGCGGTCCCCCCGGAGGCCGACCCCCCGCCGGTCTCCACCCGCAGCAGCCCGCGGCGATCCACGGCCGCGAGGCGAGTGAGGGGCGCCGTCCCGCCCATGAGGGGCGGCGCCCCCGATCTTCATTCCCGACGCGTGCGTGCGGCGCTCGCCGCCGTCGCGCGGTGAGAGTGCCGGCGACACGCACGCTCTCCCCGGCGCCGGGGGCCTGCCGCCGGCGCCGAACCCCGGGCCGCCACCGGATGGTTGACCTTGGGCTCGGGGTCGCGTACCGTACCATTGAATGGAATTGTGATTCCACATCTCGGAACACGACGCGACGGCGGCGTTGCGCGTGACGGCGGCGGGAGGGAGACGATGGCTGGCAGGGAACGGCGGACGGCGGCTCGCGCGGCAGGACGGGCGAAGAACGCTGCCGGGCAGGCGAAGAAGGCGGCGGCGCAGGCGAAGAGGGCCGCCGCCGGGACGCAGTTCACGGCGACGCTCGCCGGCCTCGAGGTGCTGCTGCGCACCACCGCGCTTCGCCATCCGGCGTTCGCCGACCGTCTCCGTGAGCGCGACCTGGTGGCGCAGATCCGGCTCGCCGGCCGCACCACAGGCCGTGCCTACATGATCAAGGACGGCAAGGTGCGCTCCCGCGCCGGGTTGCACCCGGCGCCCGACCTCACGATGACCTTCGATTCGGCCGAGATCGCCGCCCGCATCATGCGCCCGGGTCGGGACTATCTCGAGTTCATCAACGCACTCAAGAACTTCCAGATGCGGGTCGAGGGCCCCGACGAGCTGGCCGTGTGGTTCTCGGAGACCTTACAGATGATGATGACAGCGGGTCTCGAGGCGGGTCTGGACGTCGGCGGCGGCGTGCGCCGCTTCACCAGCAACACCAACGGCGGCCCCGTCTTCGTCTACGTCCGCGACGGGAGGATCCTGCGTATCACGCCCATCGAGTTCGATGAGGACGACGCCGAGGCGTGGGTGGTCGAGGCGCGCGGCAAGAGGTTCTCCCCGCCGCGCAAGACCACGGTCAACTCCCACACGCTCGCCTGGAAGAGCCTCATCTACTCACCAGACCGCCTGCTCTACCCGATGAAGCGGGTCGACTTCGACCCTGACGGCGAGCGCAATCCTCAGAACCGCGGCGTGTCCGGCTACGAGCGTATCAGCTGGGACGAGGCGCTCGACCTCGTCGTGCGCGAGATCAAGCGCGTCAAGGAGAAGCACGGACCGGGCGCCATCATGAACGGCAGCGGGTCTCATCACACCTGGGGCGTGCTGGGCTACTGGCTCAGTGCCCGCATCCGCTTCTTCAACATGCTCGGCTGGTCGCCCGTGATGCACAACCCGGACAGCTGGGAGGGCTGGTACTGGGGTGCGGCGCACCACTGGGGGCAGACCGCCCGCAACGGCGGCGGCGAGACCTACGGCACCGTGGAGGACCTGCTGCAGCACGCCGAGATGGTCGTGTTCTGGTCGTCCGACCCGGAGGCGACCAGTGGAGTCTACGGCGCCCACGACGGCACCATCCGCCGGCAATGGCTCAAGGATCTCGGCATCCCCTGCGTGCACATCGACCCGTTCCACAACCACACGGCGCAGATGCTCGGCGGCAAGTGGATCGCGCCGCGCCCGGGCACGGACAGCGCCATGGTGCCGGCCATCGCGCACGTGTGGATCACGGAGGGTCTCTACGACGAGCGGTACGTCGCCGACCGCACGGTGGGCTTCGACACGTGGCGGGCCTACGTCCTCGGCGAGGAGGACGGCGTCCCGAAGACGCCGGAGTGGCAGGAGGCCGAGACCGGCGTGCCGGCGCGCGAGGTGCGCGCGCTCGCGCGCGCCTGGGGCCGCCGCAAGACCTACCTGGCCGCCGGCGGCCTCGTTGGCTTCGGCGGCGCCTGCCGCACGGCCACGGGCACGGACTGGGCGCGCGGCATGGTGTACCTCATGGCCATGCAGGGCCTGGGGAAGCCCGGCGTCAACATGGGCTGCCTGCAGCAGGGCACGCCGCTCGACACGCACTTCTTCTTCCCGGGCTACGCCGAAGGCGGCTACTCGGGCGACCTGTACGGCACGGCGCTCAGCATCAACATGTACCAGCGCATGCCGCAGCTGCCCACGGTCAATACCGTGAACCAGGTGGTGCCGCGGCTCAAGATCCCCGAGGCGGTGCTGGACGGACACGTCGAGTGCTACCCCACCGACTCCAAGTCCATCGAGGGTCAGTTCCAGCGCTTCGAGTATCCCGCACCCGGTCACAGCGAGATCAAGATGTACTACAAGTACGGCGGTTCGCACTTCGGCACCATGACCGAGACCGACCGGTTCGCGCGCATGTATCGGTCGGACAAGCTCGAGTTCGTTGTCAACCAGGCCATCTGGATGGAGGGCGAGACGAAGTTCGCCGACGTCATCCTGCCGGCGTGCACCAACTTCGAGCGCTGGGACATCAGCGAGTTCGCCAACTGCGGCGGCTACATCCAGCACGCCTTCACCCAGTGCAACCACAGGGTCGCCGTGATGCAGCACCAGTGCATCGAGCCGCTGGGCGAATCCAAGTCCGACCATCAGATCTTCCTGGAGCTCGCCACCCGGCTCGGCCTGGGCTCCATGTACTCGGAGGGCGTGACCGAGCTCGACTGGTGCAAGCGCCTCTTCGACGCCACCGACCTGCCTGCCCGGATCTCCTGGAAGGACTTCCTGAAGAAGGGCTACTACGTGATCCCGCCGGCGCCCGCCGACCGGCGCGACCCGGTGTCGTACCGGTGGTTCGCCGAGGGTCGTGCGAAGGACACTCCCGAGCTCACGCCGCTGCCGGCCGACTACACCGGGGAGTTCGGCTACGGCCTCCAGACGCAGTCGGGCAAGCTGGAGTTCGAGTCGTCGAGCCTCCGGCGCTTCGACCCGGACGACACGGAGCGACCGCCGGTCATGCGCTACGTGCCGGCGTGGGAGGGACCGCACGCGAAGGAGCTCTACGCGAAGTACCCGTTGCAGCTCATCACGCCGCACCCGCGCCACAGCTTCCACACGCAGAGCGACGGCAAGGACGCGGTGACCAACGACATCCACGACCACCGCGTCCTCGTGGACGGCCGGTACTACTGGCCCGTCCGCGTGAACCCGCGGGACGGGGCTGCTCGGGGTCTCAGGGACCGCCAGCTCGTCCGCGTCTTCAACGACCGCGGTGCGGTGATCTGCGCGGTCCGGCTGACGGAACGCGTCCCGGCAGGTACAGTGCACTCGTACGAGTCGTCTGCCCGGTACGAGCCGGTGGGCGAGCCGGGTCGCTCCGCCGACCGCGGCGGGTGCATGAACGTGCTCACGCCCAGCCGGATGATGATCCGCAAGTCTCACGCCCTCGCGGCCAACTCGTGCCTCGTCCAGATCGAGGCATGGGAGGGTGACGGCGCCTGACGGGAGGGGAGTCGATGCCCAGGCGGAGGTCTGAAGAAGAAGGTCCCGACGGAGGGATGCAGGTGATCACCCGGGCGGCCGCCATCCTCGGCGCGCTTGCCGAGCCGGACGGCGGCCGCAGCCTGGCGCAGCTCGCGGCGCAGACCGGGTTGCCCAAGACCACCGTACACCGCATCTGCGCTGCGCTCGAGCAGGTCGGGTACGTGCACACGGACCCGCGCACCGGGCGCCGCGAGCTGGGCCCGAGCCTGCTGCGCCTCGCGGTGGTCGGCCGGCGCGACCTGATCGCCGTGCTGCAGCCGGCCATGGAGCGTCTGTCGATGGAGCTAAACGAGACAGTCGACCTGGGCGTGCTGGACGGCGGCGACGTGCTGTTCGTGGCGCAGCACGCCGCGCCCGAGCGGGCGCTCATGGCCATCGCCCGCGTCGGCGTGAAGTTGCCCGCCTACACCCTGGCGAGCGGCAAGGCGCTGCTGGCGCAGTTGCCGCGGGAGGAAGTCCTGCGCCGTCTGCCGCGGCGGCTCGAGCCTACATTGGGCGGTCGTCCCCGGACGCGCGAGACCCTGCTGCGCGAGCTCGACGAGGTGCAGGCCACCGGCCTCGCGTTCGAGCGCGAGGAGTTGCGGCACGGCGTGTGCGCCGTCGCCGTCGCCGTACGTGACGTCGACGGACGAGCGGCCTCCGTCGCCGTGCCCATGCCCGCCTCGCGCTTCGCGGAGAGCGAGGAGAAGGTGGCGGCGCGGCTGCTGGACCTGCGCGACACCATCGAGGCGCGTCTGCGCGGCGCCTGAGGTGGGTGACGTGGACGAGTTCGACTTCGCGGGCCGCGTGGCCCTCGTGGTGGGAGCCGGCGGCCTGGGCGGCGCCATCGCCGCCGGCTTCGCTGCTCACGGCGCCGACGTGGCCGTTGCAGACAGGGACGGCGAGCGCGCCGCCGGCCTCGCCGCCGAGCTGGCCGAGCGCCATGGGGTCGCGACGGCCGGCGTCGTCGTCGACGTGACGGTGGAGGAGGCCGTCCAGAGCATGGTCGAGACCGTCGTCGACGGCCTGGGCGGGCTGGACGTCCTCGTCAACGCCCATGGCGCCACCGTGCGTACGCGCGCCGAGGACCTGGCGCCGGCCGACTGGCGACGCATCCTGGAGATCAACGCCACCGGCACCTTCCTCTGCTGTCAGGCGGCCGGAGCCCATATGGGCCGCGGCGGCGGCGCCATCGTCAACCTGTCATCCGTGCGCGGTCGCTACGGCGCCGTCTTCGGTCAGGCCGAGTACTCGGCCAGCAAGGGCGCCGTGGACGCGCTCACGCGCTCGCTCGCGGCGCAGTGGGCCGAGCTGGGCATCCGCGTCAACGCCGTCGCCCCGACCTTCGTGGAGACCGATCTCACCCGGGCGGTGCTCGCCGACGAGCGGTTCGCCTCGGGCCTGCGCGCCAGTATCCCCATGGGCCGGTGGGCCGACGCGGAGGACGTGGTGGGGCCGGTGCTCTTCTTCGCCTCACCGGCCGCCCGGTTCGTGACCGGACAGATCCTCTACGTGGACGGCGGTCTCACGGCCCGCGTGTGACCGCCGTCTGGTCGCACGATCGTTCCGCCGGCGCCCCCTGCTCCTCCAACGAACGGCACTGCTTGACCTGTCAGCAGGCCCTGCACTAGTGTTCGCATGACGGAATAGGAGTTCCGCATCGTGGTCAAGACGACGCGGTGCAGAGCGGTGCGAGGGAGGTCCGGCCGAGGAGCCGGCAGCCGGCGGCAGGGCGCGGCGCGCGGCGCGTCCGACCTCGCATGACCGACTTGCAGAGAGTCCTGAGAGGAGAGTGTCATGGCCGAGCGTGAGATCTGGAGCGTCGAGAAGATCCGCAACCTGTTCGACCTCACCGGCAAGACCGCGATCGTCACCGGCGGTTCCGGCGCGTTCGGCCACGACGCGGCGAAAGGCCTTGCGGCCTACGGCGCCAACGTCGTCGTCACGAGCCGCCGCGCGGAGAAGATCGAAGCTGCGGCGGCCGACATCGCCGGGGCCACCGGTGCGAAGGTCAAGGCCGTGTCCTGTGACGTGATGGACGCCGACAGCGTCGAGGCCATGGTGCAGGAGACGGTCACCGAGTTCGGCGGCGTCGACATCCTGGTCACGGCCGCCGGCGAGGCCGACCGGCATCCGGCCGAGGAGTTCCCGATCGATGCCTGGCAGAAGGTCATGGACTCGCTCGTCAAGGGCACCTACCTCTGCTGTCAGTCGGCAGGTCGCCAGATGATCAAGCAGGGCGGCGGCAAGATCGTCACCGTCGGCTCCGTGCGCGGCGAGCTCGGGCATCCGGGCGGCTACTCCGCCTACGGCACCGCCAAGGGCGCCGTGCATCTGCTCACCAAACAGCTCTCCACCGAGTGGGCCAAGTACCACATCAATGTGAACAGCATCGCGCCGTGCATCTTCTGGACGCCGCTCACGCAGCAGGTGATCGAGGACCCGGAGCTCAAGAAGATCTTCCTCTCGCGTATCCCCTGGGGCCGCGTCGCCGACCCGCAGGACTTCATCGGCGCCGTCGTCTACCTCGCCTCCGCCGCCTCCGACTTCGTCACCGGCGAGATCATGGCCGTCGACGGCGGCAGCACGGCCGGCTGAGCCGGTCCATCCAAGGAGGCCGGCGCGTGGACAGCCACCCCAGCGGGGCTCTCGGGCGCAGCGACGAGGAGGCACCGCCCTGCGAGCACAACGAGCACATCGCCGTCGTCGGCGGTGGGATGATGGGCGTGGGCATCGCCCAGATCTTCGCCGGCGCCGGACACGAGGTGGCGCTCCAGGACGTCTACCCCGAGGCCCTGGAGCGCGCGCCCGGCGCGCTCACGGCCAATCTCACCTTCCTTGCGGAGCACGGTCTGTTCCCGGCCGACGGCGTCGAGGACGCCGTCGGCCGGGTCCGCACCACCACCGACCTCGCCGACGCCTGTGAGGGCGCCGACGTGGTCGTGGAGTGCGTGTTCGAGGACCTCGTCCTCAAGCAGGACGTGTTCGAGCGGCTCGACGCCGTCTGCTCCCCCGAGACCATCCTGTGCACCAACACCTCGGTCATGAGCATCACCGAGATCGGCGAGAGGGCGACGCACAAGGAGCGTGTGATCGGGACGCACTTCTGGAACCCGCCGTATCTCATCCCACTGGTCGAGGTGGTGCGCACCGAGCACGTCGACCCGGCCGTGGTCGACCGCACCATGGATCTCCTGCGCTGCGTGGGCAAACGGCCCATCGACTGCAAGAAGGACGTGCCCGGGTTCGTCGCCAACCGCCTGCAGCACGCGCTGTGGCGCGAGGCCGTCTCCATCGTCGAGCACGGCATCGCCGACGCGGCGACCGTGGACGAGAGCATCCGCTTCGGCCCGGGGCTGCGTCTGCCGATCCTGGCGCCCATGGAGAACGCGGACATGGTGGGCCTGGACCTCACGCTGGCCATCCACGACTACATCCTGCCGCACCTCGAGGCGTCGGGTGAGCCGTCGCCGCTGCTCAAGGAGAAGGTCGAGCGGGGCGACCTCGGTTTCAAGAGCGGCAAGGGGTTCTTCGACTGGCCGCCGGAGGCGGCCGAGGCCTCCCGCAAGCGGCTCGTCGCCTACCTGGTGCACGTGCTGGGCGACTCGGAGCGCGGGTTCTGACCGCGGCCGCGGGTGCCGGGACGGTGACGAGTCATGGTCGCTGAACGCCGCGACGGGGTGCAGGTGTTATCGCGCGCGGCGCTGCTGCTCCGCGAGCTGTCGACTGCGCCCGAGGGCCTCACGCCGATCGCGCTCGCCGACCGCGTCGGCCTGCCGCGCTCGACGTGCTACCGCATCGTCGGATCGCTCTGCCAGGAGGGCCTCATGCGGCTCGCCCCGTCCGGCAAGGTGCACATCGGCGCGGGCCTCATCAGCATCGCCGCGGCGGTGCGTCGCGAACTGCGCCACGAGGCGGGGCCGTACCTCAAGAAGCTCTCCCACGAACTGCATGAGACCGTCGAGCTCGTCGTGCTCGAGGGTGAGGAGGCGCTCTTCACCGACCAGTACGTCCCGCAGCGCGCCCTGCGGGTGGTGGCGGAGGTCGGCGACCGGTTCCCGCTCTACTGCACGGCGTGCGGCAAGGCCCTGCTGGCCGAACTGGGTCGTGAGGAGGCGGAACAGCTCGTGCCGGCGAGGCTCGACCCGCTCACCAGCCACACGATCGTCGATCGCCGCGCGCTGTTGGCCGAGATCGAGGAGACGCGAGCCACCGGCGTGGCCTTCGACCACGAGGAGCACACGCTCGGCGTCTCTGCGGTCGGCGCGGCCCTGCAGGATGCGGGCGGCGCCATGGCCGCCATCACCGTGGCCATGCCGGCCGCCCGTCTCGAGGGCCAGGAGGAGCGCATCTCCGTGGCGCTCCTCCGTGCGCGCGACGAGATCCAGCGCGTCATCGACGCGGGCTGACGCGCGCCCGGCCGTAACGCCGGTCATATTGACCCGCACTGGGAAGACCGGTACCGTATCCACGATACGGCACTGAGTGTCCGGCATGCGGACAGCCCGAGTGCCGACCGCAACGAGACCGAGGAGAAGAAGGGCAACATGGGCAAGAAGGTATTCGTTGACCTCACACATCCGTTCAGCGCGGAGATCCCCCGGTGGCCGTACTTCGTGAAGCCGGTCATCGACTCGATGCACACCCTGGCGAAGGGCGGCGTCCTCACGCAGCGCATCGATTGCGTGCAGCACACCGGCACCCACGCCGACGCCCCCCGTCACGTCATGGAGCGCGAGTTCAACGGCAAGCGCGCCCGCTACACGCACGAGATGCCGGTGGACGCCTACACCGGTGACGCCGTCTGCCTGGACATCCAGATCGAGAAGTGGGGCCTCATCCTGCCCAAGCATCTCGAGGACGCCTGCGAGCGCGCCGCCATCAAGCCCGAGGAGCTCAAGGGCATGGTCGTGTGCCTCAACACCGGCATGCACCGCAAGTTCGACGACTCCATGGACTACTACCAGTACTCCTGCGGCACCGGCGTCGAGGCCGGCAGGTGGTTCGTCGACAAGCAGGTCAAGGTCGTGGCCATGGACATGCAGGCTCTCGACCACCCGCTCCATACCGCCATGGGCAAGAACGGCCCGCCGCAGATGAACCTCCCCGGCGCCTCCGGCCGTCCGATCACCGAGGAGTACATCGAGAAGTACGGCATCGAGGCCTATGCCGAGTTCGAGAAGGCCGTCTACATCGAGGTGCACGGCCAGGAGGCCTACGACGCCAAGTTCGGCGACCTCGAGGCGATCGGCTGCGAGGGCACCTGGGAGCCCTGCCACAAGCAGATGCTCGGCCACGGCATCGTGGGCGTCGAGAACCTCGGCGGCGACCTGGACAAGGTCAAGGGCAAGCGCTTCCGCTTCTTCTGCTTCCCGATCCGCTGGTACATGGGCGACGGCTCTATGGTCCGCTGCGCCGCCGAGATCGACGAGGACGACCTGAACGACGTGCCGGATCGCACGTACACCTACGCCGGTACCGGCTACGGTCCCGGAGCAGGCTACTGATCCACCTGTCGCCCCGTGGGGGCCGACACCAGTGTACGCGTGGCAGCGTTCGTCCGCGTTCAAACAAGCCGGGTACGGCTCGAGAAGGAGTGAGGCATGGAGGTCACCAGGTACGACGAGGCGCCGTCCTACGAGGCGCCCGGGCATTTCGACGTCTACGGCCTGCGTCTGCAGGGCTTCGAGGTCACCAAGACCCGCAACTTCTGGATGAGCATCTCGCACTTCCTGCCCAAGGGTGGCTGCACGTACGACGCCACCCCGCTCGAGAAGGTGTACTTCGTGCTCGACGGTGAGGTCACCATCAAGACCGAGGAGGGCGAGGTCACGCTCAAGAAGTACGACTCGATCTACCTGGCGCCCAACGAGACCCGCTCTATCGAGAACCGCACCAACTC
>DAIQNY010000060.1:0-15746 GCA_036788155.1 Actinomycetota bacterium
AGCCGCGGGCGACGGCCGCCGCCGACGGAGCCGCGGCGCCGGAGGCGACGCGGTCGCCGCGCCCGGTCGCCACCAGGCCGCCGCTCGTCGGGCTGGGCGACACCGTGCGCTTCGAGACGCCCGAGGGCGCGGTGGTCCGCGTGACCGTGGACGAGTACGCGGACCCGGGCGACGCGCAGGCAGGGGCGACCGCCGACGCCGGCGAGCGTCTCGTCAGCCTTGAGCTGCGCGTGAGACCGGAGGGCGCAGAGGGCACCGCCCAGGTGCCTCTGCCGTTCGCGAACACCGAGTCCTTCCTGCTGGTCGCCGAGGACGACACCCTGACGATCGCCCAGCTCGCCGGAGACGACCTGCTGGGCGCCACGCTCCCGGCAGGCGAGACCCTGACGGCGACGCTCGCCTTCTCCGTGGGCGCGTCGCCGCCGGTGCGCTTCGTCTGCACGCCGGTGAAGGACTCCGTGCCGGCCTCCGCCACCTGGCAGCTCGCCGAGTAGCCGAGAGCGGCCGCCTCCGGGCGCGGCTCAGCGGACGACGGCCCGCAGGTAGTACAGCCAGAACGCCGGGATCTCGCGCGCCACGAACGTCGGCGTCTGCGGGATCGGCGACGAGGTGCCAGCGGGGACCGTGAGCACGTCCCACCCGGCACGCTGGTACGCCAGCTTGATCCGCGGCAGGTGGTAGTACTGGCTCACGGCGAGGATCCTGGTCCAGCCCTCAGCGCCGAAGAACGGCATCGTGTTGCGCACCGTGGCGTCCGTGTTCACGCCACTCGAATCAACCACGACACGCTCGGCGGGGACCCCCTCCTCGATGGCCACGTCGCGCATCACGAGCGCCTCGTTCAAGCCGCTGTCCCCCACACCGCCGGAGACGATCAGGTAGTCGACGAGGTCGTCACGGTACAGATCCACGGCGGTGGTCATGCGGTCCTTGAGGGACGTGGACAAGTGCCCGTCCCTGTGCACCTGGGCGCCGAAGACCACGACGGCGTCCGCGTCGCGCCGGTAGTCGGAGGTGCCGAAGAAGAACACCTGGGCGACGGGGAAGGCGAGGACGCAGGCCGAGGCGGTCGCGACGAGCACGGCCGTCGCCATGAGCCGCCGGCGCCGGGGCGCCGGCGGCCGCAGCGCGGCCCACGCCACGAACACCAGGACGGCGCAGACGACGAGGGAGAGCGGGACGGGCACGCCGGGCTCCACGATCCCTTGCCGCCACGCCCGGTAGAACTCCACGCCGTTCCAGGCCGTGACCGCGGCGAAGGCCAGGACCAGACCCACGGTGGACCAGCGCCGCCAGGACCGCATCCGCGGGGCGACGGCGTAGCCGAGCAGCGCCGCGGCCAGCAGGACCAGCAGCGCGCCGCCACCCTCACGGCCGACGGCCGGCACGGCCACCCACCAGATGGTGAAGTCGGCCTGTGCGTGGCGCAGCGAGCCGACACCGCTCACCAGCGTGAAGCCGCCGAAGAAGAGGGCGAAGCCCCGGGCAACGGCGGCCAGGACCCAGGAGCGGGTCCTCGGAGGGGCGGGCATCTCGGCGGACGCGGGCTGGGAGGCGGCGGACGCGGGCTGGGAGGCGGCGGACGCGGGCTCCCGCGTGGTGCCGGCCGCCCGAGGAGAAACGGGCGTCCCGGCGCCGTCGGCCCCGCCCGGTCCGGCGTCCCTGCTCATGCGCCGCACTGTATCACGCCGCCGGCGCGAGGCCCCGGCGCCGGCGCGGCGAACAGAAGGAGACGATGAGACGAGAGGCGACAGCGGCAGGCGGCATCGCGAGCGCTACCGTCACGAGCGTCGTACTGACGAGCCTGGGGACCTACCGCCGCTCCTTCTGGCGGATCGTCATGGCGGCGGTGCTCGTCTTCGCCCCCATCGACCTCGTCGTCACACTGGGGACCACGCTGGCTACGGACTTCGCGGAGTCGTCGGACGCGCTGAGCGTGGTGCTCTGGACCTCGGGGGCGGCACTGAGCATCAGCGGGACCACGCTCAGCCTCGTGTTCTTCGCCGGCCTGATCGACCGGTTCGTGGCGGTGGACCAGAAGGGAGAGGAGGACCTTCCACTGGGAGCGATCCTGCGTGGCCTCCCCACACTCCGCCTGATCGGCGCGGGCGTCCTGGCGGCGGCGCTCACGGTGCTCGGCCTGCTGCTCTTCCTCCTCCCCGGGTTCATTCTCATGGTGCTCCTGGCCGTGGTCGGGCCGGTGATCGTGATCGAAGACCTCGGGGTGCGCGAGGGCCTGGCACGATCGGCGCGCCTCACCTGGCGGCACGCCCTGCTCGTGGTCGTCACGGTCCTCGTCCCCACCACCCTGGACGAACAGCTCTCCTCGTGGCTCGAGCACTTCGCCTGGCACGGACGGGTGTGGATCCAGGTCCCGCTCGACGTGGGATCGACCATCCTCGTCGGCGGCCTCGTGGGCGTGCTCGAGGTCACGCTGGCGCACGCGTTGATCGCCGCGGAGCGGCGGCGCCGGGAGACGCTCTCGGCCTCTCCTGCCGCGGCGGATCAGGCGGCGGAGAGGTAGCGCTGCGCACCCGCCGCCGCCGTCGATCCTTCGGCCACGGCCGTGGCGATCATGCGCACCTTGCCCGGATACTTGGCGAAGTCACCGACGGCGTACACTCCGGGCACGCCGGTCTCCATGGCGGTGTCGACGTCGATCTTGCTGCCGCTCAGCCCGAGCCCCCAGTGCGCGAACCCCGAGAGATCCGGCACCTGGCCTATGCTCACCAGAGCGAGATCGGCCGGCAACTCCACCGTGGATTCGTCGGGACGCGCGATGACGACGCTCTCCAGCCGCTCTTCGCCCCTGAGGCCCACGACCTCTCCGTTGCTGACCACCTCGATGCCGGCCTCCGCGAACCTGTCCTGCGTGTGCGCGAATGCCCGGAACTCGTCACGCCGGCGGACCACCGTCACGTCGGCGACCTCGCTCAGCGAGAGCGCGGTGTCGAGCGCCGTGTCGCCGCCGCCGATGACGACCGCGCGCTTCGCGCGGATGTCCTCCAGAGGCGGCAACCGGTACGCGAGGCCCTTGCCGACGTACCTCTCCTCGCCATCGATGCCCAGCCGCCGCGGAGTGAAGCGCCCGAGGCCGAGGGCGAGGACGAGGGTCTTCGCGTCGTCACGGCGCAGAGACCCTTGGATCCTGAAGCCGCCCTCGTGCGGCGTCACGTCCTCGACGGCGCGCCCCTCGCGCAGTTCGGCCCCGAACTGCTCCGCCTGATCGGCGAGGCGAAGCGCCAGCTCTCGCGACGGCAGCGCCGGTTGCGTCGGGAAGTTGCTGACCGGCTTGGTCGGATACAGATGGATGAGCTGGCCGCCGAAGGCCTCGGCCTCGTACACGACGGCGCCGAGGCCGCGCAGGCCGGCGTACATGGCGGTCGCCAGGCCCGCCGGTCCGCCACCGACGATCGCGATGTCGTACGTGCTCATTGTGCGGCTCCCTTGTCCGATGTCACAGCGAGCGTTCCCATATTTAGTGGGTCCTCACACACAGAACTAGACGGGTGTCGAACGGTCTGCACTCCGCCTCTCGAGGAATCCCGACTGTAGAGACAACCGGCATCGGGAGGCGGACATGCGCACCATGAAGCGGATCCTGGGGTCAGATGTGCTCGGCACGGACGGGGAGTTGGGGCGGGTGACGGACGTGTACTACGACGACCGTCACTGGACGGTGCGCTACCTCGTCGTGCAGCCCTCGGGCGTGGACCGTGCGTCGCAGTTCCTGCTGTCGCCCATCGCCGTCGCGCGCGTGCCGGACGACGGCCCCATCCAGGCCACGATCTCGAGGGACCAGGCGGCTCGTGCGCCGGACGTGGGTGAGGAGCAGACCGTCTCGCGACAGATGGAACAGACGTCGATGGACTACTACGGCTGGGGCTACTACTGGGAGGGCCCCGAGCTCTGGGGCAGGTGGGCGACCCCGATCGGCCTCGCCACCCCCGGTCCGGGGGCTCGGCCACCCAGGCTCTTCGAGGCCGAGCCCGTGCCGCCCGATGCGGACGAGGCCCTGAGTGTGGAGAAGAGCACGCTGCGGAGCGTCTCTGAAGTCGGCGGCTATCACCTGCAGGCCACCGACGGCGAGATCGGCCACGTCGAGGACATGCTGGTGGACCACGAGTCGTGGCGCATCCACTGTCTGGTGGTCGACACGCGGAACTGGTGGTTCGGCAAGAAGGTGACCGTGCCGGCCGAGCGCTTCGGGCGCATCGAGTGGGCGGAGCAGTTGATCCACGTCGACCTCACGCGCGACCAGATCAAGGAAGCGCTGGAGTACGACGAGGACAGCCCCAGCTGCATGCATCCCGCGGCGTAAGCCGGCCGACCCACCTCACGACTCCGCGTAAGAACCGCTCGCCGACGGACGACGGCCGACGTCCTCAGGCGGCGCGGTCCGCGCCGCCTGCCGACGCCGGCTCGTCGGACGGCGTGCACTGACCTGTCGGCTGCGGGCCGAAGCAGCCCGGCGACTCGACCTCCAGGCCGGGCTCCTCTCCGGGCCCGGCGGGCTCCGCCGGCTGCGCCTGCTCCGCCCGCCGCGCCACCCCGAGCAGCGGCACGCCGATGACCTGCAGGGCGCCGCCGACGAGCCAGGCGAACGGGATCGACACCGTCTGGGAGAGCCACCCGAGGCCGACCTGGCCGACGGAGGAGCCGCCCTCGCCGAAGAGAGAGTCCAGCGAAATGATGGTCGCGCGCTGCTCCGACGGGATGCGCGCGTTGAGCCAACCCAGCTTGACCGGCAGAGAGATGCCGAACGCGATGGTGGAGACCAGGTAGAGCGGCACGGCGACCCAGAACTGCTGCACCAGCGCCGCCCCGACGATGGTCGCCGTGGTCACTCCGCTGGCGACCATGAGGATCAGGCCGCGGTCGGGCACCCAGGTGATGATCTTCCCCACCAGGGCGTTGCCGACGATCTGCGTGAGCCCCACCAGAGCGGCGATCACACCGGTCACCCACACCAGGTTCTGCCCCAGAAGGTCAAGGAAGTACTTCTGCCAGGAGTAGAAGCCGTACATGAAGAACACGCCCTGCACCAGCGAGGCGAACATGATGAACCGCACCGCCCGGTCGCTCAGACCGTACATGACGCCCGCACGGGCGATGCGCCGCGTCTCCCTGCCGAAGGTGCGCAGCGTGAGCGGCCGACCCGCGAACCCGAGATCGCGCATCACGAGCAGGCCGAGCAGGAAGGCGGGCACCAGCACCACGGCCCGCATCACGTAGGGCACCCAGAGGTCGAGCTGTCCGAGAAACCCTCCCAGCGTGGTCCCGATGAGCATGAACACGCCGAAGATGATGCCGTAGCGGGCGAACACCGGCTCCAGCCGGCCCTCGTAGCGCACTGAGTGCAGCGCGTCGACCATCCACGCGTCCACGGCGCCCGTGTAGAACGTATAGCCGATGCCGAGCAGGGCGGAGGCGGCGGCGAACGGCCACAGGCCGTACCCGGCCAGGCCGAAGCCCACGTACAGCAGCGTCGAGACAAGGATGACGCCCACCGCGATGAGGTACGACGCGCGGCGTCCCAGCGTATCGGCGACCACCCCTGTCGGCACCTCGAAGATGACCTGCGTGACGGTGTACGCGGCGTTGACGAGCATCACCTGGAAGATATCCAGTCCAACCGACAGCAGGAACAGCGTGTTGACGCCCCAGATGAGGGACTGTGCCAGCGTGGTCGTGGCGGCGATACCGTAGTACGTACGGAGGATGCGCGCGGCGTCCATGGCCCGACTCTTCCCGGCGCGCGGCGGAGCAACGCGCCGGACCGTCCCACAAAGATGTGAGGCGCCGGCGAGAAAGGTCCTCGGAGACGCTACGGTCGTCGAGCGGCGGCCACCGTCATGCCCCCGAGCCCGACTGCATCCTTATTGGGGAGCAGCTCCACCACGACGTCGCTGAGACGGGACTGCCAGACGCGCGTCCCCGGCGGCAGGAGGTGCATGAGGTCCCAGTAGAACGACGTCGGCAGCGGCGTCGGGTCCTGGAGTGAGACGTAGGGCACGTCGTGGCGCGCGGCCAATCTGCGCAGGCCGGCGCGATAGCTGCGTCTGGGTCTGTCAAGCCGATGCCCCACCAGTCGTACGTCGAGGGGCAGCTCGACGAGCACCGGGCGCAAGCCTCTGTTCCGGCAAAGGGCAAGCAGCTCGCCCACGGCGCGCAGGTTGACCCGGCGCCAGCGGGTGAAGCCGGCCCAGCGCCGATCCATCCATCGCGGGACGAGCTCCCGCTTGCGCGCGAGCGGCAGCGGCGGCCTGCCCGCGTACAGGTGCTGCGTCCAGGCATGGACGACGGGCGCCTGCCCGGCGGCCGGCGGCTCCACCGCCGCCGGTCGCTGGCGGACGGGGGGGCCGATGAACCGGCTGAGCCCGACGCCGATGAGAGCGATGCCGGGCGACGCCCCCGCCTCTCTGGCCGGCATGGCGCTCGCCAGTTGCCGGTCCATTCGGAACGTCTGGCCGTGGCTGGCCATGGTGTAGGCGACCACGGCCGTCGTCTTGTCGGCCGCCGCCGCCCGCCGCCGTAGTTGGCGCGTCCAGCGCGCGTCACGCACCGTGGACTCGCGCGCCGTGGAGTCGCCGAAGTAAAAGACCGGCGTCCCCTGCGGCGGACGCTCCTGCACCAGCCGGACGACCTCCCATGCGTGCCGCCACTCCCCGACGCGTTCTGCGGCGGCCGCAGGCGACGCGAACGTCGTGCATGCGAACACGAGCGTGAGCAGTGCCGTAACGGTGACGAAGGCACCCTTCAGCGACCGCTCCGTCGCAGGACGGCGTGCATGATCGCGCGTGCCGTGATGGAGTGCTGAACGACGATTGCCCACGGCGCGGGAGTCTATCGCGCCGCGACCGTCCCGGCACGCCGCACCCCCGGCCCGCACGGGGGGCCACCCCCGTCACGCCGCCGCTCCGCGCCACTCGCGACGATACAGTTGACCCCGGTCAAGTCGCGGGTGACCATACGCACGTACAGTGGCGGGAACGAGCGCGCCGCCGGCACCGGCGCGCGCAGGAGCATGAACGACGGCACACGCACAGACGCTGAGCGAGCGCCTCGCCGCTTCCCGCGGGTGCTGGCGCTCGTCCTGGCAGTGCTCGCCGGGGTCCTTTTCGGAGCCGGGGTGTTCACGTTCGCCTACGCCGAGGGGCTTTCCTACCTCAGCAGCGACCCGGCCGCCTGCGTCAACTGCCACATCATGAACGAGCAGTACGACGGCTGGCTCAAAGGTCCGCACAGGGACGTGGCCACGTGCAACGACTGTCACGTCCCCCACGCCCTGCTCTCCAAGTACGTAGCCAAGGCGCGTAACGGCTGGCACCACTCGTCCGCCTTCACGCTGCAGAACTTCGACGAGCCCATTCGCATCAAGCCCGGCAACGCCGCCACGCTGGAACACAACTGCCGCACCTGTCATCGGGAACTCGTCGCCGATATCAGCGGCCACTACGGCAGCGATGAGGAAGGTCCGGCGTGCACGCACTGTCACCGCGACGTGGGCCACGGCCCCAGCCGCTAGGAGGAGCCCCATGAAGCAGACCCTGAGCCGCCTTCTCCACACCCCATGGTTCTACGTCGCGACGATCGTCGTGGTTGCTCTGGCCACGGCCGGCGTCATGGTGCTCGGGCAGAACGTCGTCGAGCGGAGGGCGGAGGGCGAGCGCGCCTACTTCGAGATCGAGAACCTCACGGAGGACACCATCGATCCGGCGCTCTGGGGTCGCAACTTCCCCCGGCAGTACGACGGCTATCTGCGCACGGTGGACACCGAGCGCACGCGCTACGGCGGCAGCGAAGCCTTCAGCAGGCTGGACGACGACCCGCGCCTGCGCACGATCTTCGACGGCTACGCCTTCGCCATCCAGTACGACGAGGAGCGCGGACACTACTACAGCCTGAGCGACCAGCGCGAGACGAGGCGGGTGACCGAGAAGGAGCAGCCCGGCGCCTGCCTGCACTGCCACGGCGCCGTGACCAAGGCCTACTACGACGCCGGCGTCGCCGCGGGCGCAACGCCGGCCGACGAGAAGCCCCTCACCGACCCGACGCGACAGGCCGCGGTGCACAAGGGCTTCGAGATCGTCAACGCGATGCCGTACCTCGAGGCCACCGAGCTCGTGGACCACCCGGTGTCCTGCATCGACTGCCACGACCCGGAGACCATGAGCCTCCGCGTCACGCGGCCCGGGTTCCTGAACGGCATCCAGCGGCTCGCCGAGTCGGACGAGGCGCTGCCTCACCTGCCCAGCATCGAGCGGTGGCGCGAGGGCGACCGCGCCGAGCCGTACGACCCCAACAGGGAGGCTTCTCGTCAGGAGATGCGCGCGTTCGTCTGCGGCCAATGCCACGTCGAGTACTACTTCAAGGGCGAGCAGAAGCTGCTCACGTACCCCTGGCACGACGGCATCAACAGCGAGGACATCGAGACCTACTACGACGAGGTCGCATGGGCTGACTGGGAGCACGCGCAGAGCGGCGCCGGGGTGCTCAAGGCGCAGCACCCCGAGTTCGAGACCTGGAACACCGGCGTGCACGCCCGCTCGAGCGTCGCCTGCGCCGACTGCCACATGCCGTACACCCGCGAGGGGGCGACCAAGGTCAGCGACCACCACGTGCGCAGCCCGCTCCTCAACTCGCGGCTCGCCTGCGGCGGCTGCCACCCCTACGACGAGGAGGAGATCGTCGCCCGCGCGGAGACGATCCAGAAGCGAACCAAGGAACTGCTCGACGCCGCCGAGACCGCGACGGTCGACCTCATCGAGGCGATCGCCGCCGCCAAGGCCGGCGGCGCGACGGACGAGCAGCTTGCCGTGGCGCGCGACTTCCAGCGCAAGGCGCAGTGGCGCACCGACTTCGTCAACGCCGAGAACTCAATGGGCTTCCACTCGCCGCAGGAGACGGCCCGCAACCTGGGTCTCGCGGTCGACTACGCGCGCCGGGGCATGATGGCGCTCGCCGAGCTGCCGCGGTAAGCCGGCGCGGCGGACGCGTCAGCCGGCCGCGCCGACCGGCGGTCCGCTCGCGAGCCGGCCGTCCTTGAGCACGATGGTGCGGTCGAAGTACCGCCCGATCTCCTGGTTGTGCGTCACCATCACGATGGTGTTGCCCTCGCGGTGCAGCCCGGCGAAGAGCTCCATGACCTCGGCCGTCGTCTCGCTGTCCAGGGCGCCGGTGGGCTCGTCGGCGAGGAGCAGCGGCGGCTCGTTGACGAGCGCGCGAGCGATTGCCACGCGCTCCTGTTCGCCGCCGCTGAGCTTGCCGGGCAGATGACGGCCGCGGTCGGCGAGGCCCACACGCTCCAGCACGTCCAGCGCGCGGGTCCGCTTCTCCGCCGCCGGCATCCGCTTCACCGCCAGCGGCAGCAGCACGTTCTCGAGCGCCGTCAGATACGGCACCAGGTTGAACGACTGGAAGACGAAGCCGAGGTACTCGCGACGGAAGTCCGCCAGCCGCTCACCGGGGAGCGCGTACAGGTCGATGCCGTCCACCCTCACTTCGCCCGCGCTCGGGTGACTGAGCCCCCCGAGGACGGCGAGGAACGTGCTCTTGCCGGAGCCCGACTGACCCATGACACCCAGGAACGACCCCTCGGGCACCACGAGGTCGAGCCCTCGCAGCGCGCACACGGGCGCGCCATCGCCGTCGAAGGTCTTCTCGAGGCCGCGCACCTCGATGAAGCGCGCGGCCCGCTCGTCCCGCGCTGATGAGACGGAGACGGGAGCGACGAGGACGTCGGCATCTTCAATCTGTGCGGTGATATGAGTCATGCCTTCTCCTGGATCGACGCCTGCGCCTACAGCGCGCGCAGCGCCTCGGTGGGGTCGAGCTTGCCGGCGCGCAGCGCAGGATAGAGTGCGGCGAGGGCGCCGGTGAGCGCGGCCGTGACGACGGCCGCGAGGCCGAGCAGCGGCACCCACGCGACCGGCGCCCCCCCGGCGAGCAGCGGCAGGACGGCGTAGCTCGCCGCCATCCCCACGGCGTAGCCGAGCACGCCGGCGACGAGACCCGCCACCACGGCTTCGAGCAGCACGAGCCGCACGATCTGGGCCCGCCGGAACCCGATGGCTCGGAACACGCCGATCTCCGTCGTGCGCTCGCTCACCGAGCCCATCATGGTGAGCAACACCACCAGGACCTCGATGCCGACGACGATGCCGACGACGACGAGGCTGAAGCCCTTGAACCGATCCACGGCGTGCAACCGGCTCGCGACCGCCTCCCTCACGGCGGACACCTTCGCCCCCGGCAGCGCCGTGGAGATCTGTTCTACGACCCGGTCGACGGGAGCACCGGAGTACGCGGCTGCGACCTCGATAAGCGTGAGCTCGTCCGGGCGGTCCAGCAACCGCTGCACGGCGCCCAGCTCTGCGACCAGCAGCTCGTCGTCCTGTCCGCCCGTGGGCCAGAGCGTGCCGGTGACGGTGAAACGCTCGCCGCGGATGCGCACGTAGTCGCCCATCTCCAGACCGAGGACTTCGGCCGCACGCGAGCCGGCGATGAGCTCACGGCCGTTCATGGGTGGGCGGCCGGTCCCGATCGACCACCAGCGCTTGAGCTCGAACTGGGCCTCGGGGTCCACGCCCATGAGGAGCACCCGCCGGCCTTTGACGTGCACCGGGCCGACCAACTCCGGCGCGACGACGGCCATACTGCTCCGCGCGGGAATGGAACGCGCCCGCGCGAGATCCTCCATCGTCAAGCCCCGACCTCCCACGCTCACGCCGCCGACGTCGATGCCCCCGTAGGTGAGCGCGACGTCCTGGGCCTTCGGCGTGATCACGATGTTGGCGCCGTAGCTCTCGAGGCTGGCCTCCGCATCGCCGCTCATGGAGCGCGCGAGCGTCAGCAGCGTCACCACCGTGGCGACGCCGATGAGGAGGCCCGCGACCAGGAACGCCGCGCGGGCCTTCCGCCGGCGCAAGCTGGCCATGGCTATGGACCGCAGGGTCATCCCGTCACCGACTCAGATGGCGCGCAGCGCCACGGTTGGGTCGAGGCGGCTGGCGTGCAGCGCCGGGTACAGGGAGCCGAGCGATCCGATGAGGACGGCCAGCAGCACGGCCCCCACCGCGAGCGGCGGCGTCCAGGCCACGTTCACGTGCAGCCCCTCGGCGAAGAAGGGGAGCGTCAGGTAGCTCGCACCCGTGCCCGTGAAGTAGCCGAGGACGCCGGCCGCGATGCTGGCGAGCGCGGCCTCCAGCAGCACAAGGAGTGTGACGTGCGAGCGCCGGAAGCCGAGCGCGCGGAAGATGCCGATCTCGCGCGTGCGGGCATTGACGGAGCCCATCATCGTCACGAAGACGACGAGCGCCTCCACGGCGATGATGACGGCGGCGATCACGTAACTGAAGGTGCGGAAGACGTCCAGCGCATGCATCCGGTTCTTCGTGACCTGCTGCATGGCCGTGACCGTGGTGCCCGGCAAGACGTCGCCGAGCTGAACGGCGATCTCCTCGACTGGGCAGTCGCTGCACAGCGCCGCCACCTGCACCAGGGTGATCTTCCCGGGCTTGCCGAGCAGACGCTGGGCAGCGCCGAGTTCGGTGATGAGGAGCTCATCGTCCTGGGAGCCTGTCGGCCCCAGCACGCCCGTCACCCGAAAACTGCTGCCGTCCAGGGCGACGGTGTCGCCGACGCGCAGAGCGAGACGGCGGGCGGCCGAAGATCCGGCGACGAGCTCGTCGCCGGCCGCCGGCGGCCGCCCCTCCAGCTGCCACCACTTCTTGAGCTCGAACTCGTCTCCCGGCCGCACCCCAAGGAGCAGCGTCTGACGGCCCTTCACCTCCACGGCCCCGAGCAGCTCAGGCGCGACGATGGCGACGTTCCTGCTGTTGGGGATAGCGCTGATGCGCGAGAGGTCCGCTTCGCGCAGCTCTCGCGCCTGCAGCCGTACGCCGCCGAGCGCCACACCGCCGTAGCTCAGCGAGAGGTCGTCCGTCCTCGGCGCCACGACGATGTTGGCGCCGTACGTCTCCAGCTGGTTCTGGGCCTGGACCGTGAGAGCCCGGCTCATGGTGAGCAGCGTCACCACGGTGGCGATGCCGATCAGGAGCGTGGCCACGAGGAACGCGGCGCGCGACCAGCGCCGGCGCAGATTGCCGAAGGCGACGTGGCGGAGTCTCACGGTGCCGAGGTCTGGAGAGTCGGACGGACTCAGTCAGGAAAGGGCCGAGAGCCGGCGTGACTCACTGGAAGTACTTGACGCCGGCCTGCAGGTCCGCGGTCTTGAGCAGCAGGCTCTGACCGTCCGTCGTGCGCTCGATCGGCGAGGGGTTGCAGCCGCCGCGCACCTCGTTGATCTGCGTGGAGTCGAACCGCTGGCCGCAGTTGTTGCAGACCATGACGTCGCCTTGCTGCGAGTACCCCTTCTTGTTCGCATAGCAGACGTCGCAGGCGTCGAACGCGGCGCGATACTCACCGTCGGCGCTCTTCATGACGAAGTACTTCACCTCGACTCCGCCGGCGTCGTACGTGAAGTGCCTGGCCTGGCCGTCGGCGAGGTCGGCGACGGGGATGGTGACCTCGGTCCCGCCCGCCGCGACAGGGGACGGTGCCGCTGTGCTGCTCGTGTCTCCGCCCATGACCACCACCAGCGTGACCGCGATCACGGCGACCAGCGCCACTCCGGCCAGCGCCAGATGCAGGCCGGTCCGGCTCCTCGGCTGCTCGAACTGGGCGCGCTTCTGCTCGCGCACCCGGCTTGCGCGTTTGTCGGCGCCGGCGCCGGTCGTGCGCCTGCGGTCCCCTGATATGCTCGACACCTGTTCCTCCCGAATCCCGGTAAACTGAACAAAAGCGACTGTTTCACACCACAATAGGGACGGCGCCGACCGAGTGCAACTCGAACTGCCGTTCCTTGGTGGCGCCGGGACTCACCGCAGACGCAGGGGGCCGGGCGCGCGGGGCCGACCCTCGAGCCGGCCGGCCCCGCGCCCCGGGCGCGGACGCCATCCGGTCACGATTCTGATACCGTCGCGCACGATGCCGACAGCCGCCGACAACCTCCCCCCCGGGCTGCAGGGCCTCACCACTGCCGAGGCCGACCGCCGGCGTGCGGCCGGCCAGGGCAACGACGTGGAGATCAAGGCCGGCCGCACCTACTCGCGCATCGTCCGCGACAACGTCTTCAACTTCATCAACAACCTGTTCTACTTCCTCGGCATCCTGCTCCTGATCCTCGGCAAGCCGCTGGACGCGTTCGCCGTGGTGTTCGTGATCGGCGCCAACACCGTCATCAGCCTGTTCCAGGAGATCCGCGCCAAGCGCGTGATGGACAGGATGGCGATTCTGATGCGGCCCAAGGCCGACGTGCTCCGCGACGGGCAGCTGGTGGAGCTGGACCCGGCTGCGGTGGTCGTCGGGGACATCCTCCGGCTGGAGCCTGGCGACCAGGTGGTGGTAGACGGACCGATGGTCGGCGTGGGCCGCATGGAGGTGGACGAGAGCCTGCTCACCGGCGAGTCGGACCTCGTGACCAAGCATCCGGGCGACGAGCTCATGTCGGGCAGCTTCTGCATGACCGGCGGCGGCTACTACGAGGCCGTCGGCGTCGGCATGGACAGCTTCGCCAACAAGCTCACGGCGAAGGCAAAGGTCTTCAAGCGGGAGCTCACGCCGCTGCAACGCCAGGTGGTGCAGATCGTCCGGGTGCTGCTGATCGTCGTCATCGTCTTCGAGGCGCTGGTCTGGATCCGCAACGTCGCCCTGGACGTCCCGTTCGTGGAGAGCGTGCGCATGTCCACCGTGATCCTCGCGCTGATCCCCAACGGGCTCGTGCTGAGCATCGCGCTCACGTATGCACTCGGCGCCGTACGGCTGCTCGGCAAGGACATGCTGGTGCAGCAGTTCAACGCCGTGGAGAGCCTGAGCAACGTGGACGTGCTGTGCACGGACAAGACGGGGACGCTCACGTCCGGCGTGGTCGCCTACGAGGACCTCAAGGGACTGGGCGCCGACGACGCGCGCGCAGCGCGCCTGCTCGGCGCCTTCGCCGCCAGCACCACGGACGCCAACCGGACGATCGAGGCGCTCCGTACCTCTCTCCCGGCGGAGCGCGTCCCGGCCGCGCACGAGGCCTTCTTCAGCTCGGAGCGCAAGTGGAGCGGGCTCGCCTTCGAGGACGAGGAGGCCCGCGGCACCTACGTGCTCGGCGCCCCCGAGGTCCTGGCGCCGGCGCTCGACGGCGCGGCGGACTGGCGCGCCCAGGCGGACGAGTGGGCGGCGCGCGGCCTGCGCGTCGTGCTCTTCGCCGGGCGCGACGACGTTGTCGCCTTCGCGCCGGACCCGGACTCCCCGCCGGTGCTGCCGCAGGGCCTTCGGGGCGTGGCGCTCATCTGCTTCAGCGACGAGCTGCGCCCCGGCGTGCGCCAGACCCTGGAGGAGTTCTCGGACGCGGGCATCGAGGTCAAGATCATCTCGGGCGACAACCCCAGGACCGTGGTCGCCCTCGCCACCCAGGCCGGCGTCCAGTCGCTGCGCCGCCGCGTGGGCGTGGACTCGTACTGCGACCTGCTGCTCGAACAGCGGGAGGCCGGGCGGACTCTGCCGGCTGCCGCCGCGGACGCGGCCCTCGACACGGTGGAGCGCGAGGCCGCGGCCGCCGGCCCCGCCGGCGCGGTCGCCGGCGCAGGAGTCCCGGCGCCGCGAGAGCTGGTCGCCGTCTCCGGCGCCGAACTCGCCGAGCTGCCGCCCGAGGAGTTCGCCGCCAGAGCCGACGAGGCCGGCATCTTCGGGCGCGTGACGCCCGAGCAGAAGCAGGACCTCGTGGAGGCCCTGCGCGATCGCGGGCGCTACGTCGCGATGATCGGCGACGGCGTCAACGACGTCATCGCGCTCAAGCAGGCCAACGTCGCCGTCGCCATGCAGGGCGGCAGCCAGGCCGCGCGCAGCGTCGGCGACCTCATCCTGATGAAGGACACCTTCGCGCCGCTGCCCTTCGCCTTCCGTGAGGGGCAGCGGATCATCAACGGCATGAACGACATCCTGCGGATCTTCATGGTGCGCATCTTCTTCAAGGCATTCATGATCGCCATCGTCACCGGGATCGGCGGGTTCCCGTTCGCGCCGCGCCAGTCGGCCCTTCTCTCCTGGTTCGGCGCCACCGTGCCGGCCGTGGCCTTCGCCCTGTGGGCTCAGCCCGGGCCGGCCCCCAAGGTGGGACTGTTCAAACTCCTCGCCCGGTTCGTGGTGCCCACGACGCTCCTCATGACCGGGTTCGCCACCGTCATCTACCTGCTCTGGGCGCTGCCGGCCAAGGCGGAGTACCTGGCCTCCCACCCCGGCGCCGGCAGCGAGGAACTCATCGCCAACGCGTACCCGCCGGCGATGACCGCGCTCACCATCTTCGCCTGCCTCGCGGCCACGTTCCTCGTCCTCATGATCGCCCCGCCCAACAGATGGTGGAGCGGCGGGGCCCCCGTGGTGCGCAACGACCGGCGCATAGTCGCCGTGGTCGGCTTCCTCTTCCTCTGCATGGTCGTGGTGCTCGCCGTTCCGCTCGGACGACTGCTCTTCGAGCTGACGGCCCTCCCCGTGTGGCAGTACTTCGTGCTGTTCGGGCTCGCCTTCCTCTGGAGCCAGCTCTGCCTGCTGGTGTGGAAGAGCGGCATCCTGGACCGCTGGCTGGGGACGGCCGAGGACCCGGGCAACGAGTGCGCCAAGGCGGCGGCGCGGGCGGCGGAGGAGACTGCCGCGCGCGAGGCGGCGGAGGCCGCGGCGCGATCGGCGGCGGCACAGGC
>DAIQNY010000061.1:0-1921 GCA_036788155.1 Actinomycetota bacterium
GCCGTCCGGCCCCACTGCTCCGCCGACGCCGCCCGGGTCTGCACCGCCGCCCGGGTCTGCACCGCCGCCGGGATCTCCACCGCCGCCCGGGTCTGCGACATCGCCGGCGGGACCGCCGCCCGCGGGTACGACCGGCCCGGCATCGGCGTCCGGAGCATCAAGCACGCGAACGGGGGAGTCATGAGCGACACGTCCGCCACCGAACCCACACCGTCCGCCCTCGGGGGGGCGCGCCAGAGCACCACGGACCCGGGCAAAGAGACGGGCGGGGCCTCGCGGGATGCCGCGGACAAGCCGCCCGCGCGGCCGGTCCCGGAGATCCGTGCCGACATCGAGAAGGAACGCATCGAGCTGCGCGGGTCGTTCGAGCAGCTGCGCGGGGAGCTCGACGAGGCCGTGGACGAAGGCCGGCAGCGCGCGACCGACACCGGCAAGAGGGTGAAGAAGGTGGCGCCCATCGTGGCAGGCGCCCTCGTGACCCTGATGGTCGCCCGCGCTCTCGTCAAACGGCGCCGCCGCTGAGCCGATAGCGCTGAAGGCCTCTCAGGATGTGAACGTCGCGAGGGCTGCGAACGACAGCACCCAGACGGCGCCGCACCCCGTCACGATGAGGACCGCGTCGGGCCACGCGTCCGCGTCGGTCGTCTTCACGATGAGGAGCGAGAGCACCAGCATGGCCAGGATCCAGCCCGCCCCCGGCAGCAGGGCGATGCCACTGCACACGCCGGTGATGAGGAGGAGGTCGGGGGTCGGGACACGGAAGCCCGCCCACCGTGCCACGCCCCACACGCAGGCCGTGCACAGGGCGAAGGTGACGACGTAGCCGATGGCGTAGCTCATGGGTCCTCCGGTGCCCGCGCCGCGAGCTTACCACCGTGCGCGGCGCGGGCACCTGTCCGTCCATCGGGCGACCGCCTCCCCGATCGACGAGCGAGTCCTCCATACTGTCGATTACGTGGGTTGTGACGCACTAATCATCAGCGCATACTCGCGGAACCATGGACTCCGGGACGCGCCGCACATCTGCGGGGGCCGGCCTCGCCCGCCGCCTCGTCCTCGCCTCCGGCCGGCGCTGGTGGATCGGGGGCGCGGCGGTCGTGACGCTGGGCGTCGCACTGCTGGGCCGCGACGACCTCATCCAGATGGCGCGCTCCTTCGCGGGCGTCGACTGGCGGTGGGGGACCGTCGCCCTCGCGTTGATGCTGGTCTCACTGGTGCTGCGCAGCGTCGCCCTCGCCGTCATCGTCGACGCTCTCGGTGACGTGCGAGCGCGTGTTCGAGACGCCTTCTCTGCCACCAGCATCGGCCTGCTCGCCAACTCGGTGATCCCGGTCAAGGTCGGGACCGTCCTCACGCCGTGCGTGCTGCACCTCCTGCTGCGGCGCCGGGGCACGCCGGCCCCGTTCGCGACCGTCCTCGGCGTGACTCTCACCGAGCGGATGTTCGCCATCGGCGGCTTTCTCGCTCTGTCGCTGGCGTTCCTCGGCAGCCTGGAGGCGCCGGCGTGGGCCTCGCACGTCCTCTGGGTGAGCGCGGCGCTGCTGGCGGTGCCGTTCGTCGCAGGCGCCGTGTTCGCTCGGCGCGGTGAGTGGGTGGCCCGCGAGTGCGACCGGGGTGGTCTCCGAGTGAGACGTATGGGCGCGTGGTTGCCGCAGCTCGTCGAGAGTCAGCGCATCATGACGCGGCCGCTCGCCGTCGCCGGCGTGACCGGGACACAGGTGCTGGCGTGGTTGCTGCAACTGGCGGCGGCCAGCACGATGCTGTGGGCCTTCCATCTCGGTTCGGCGGGGGTGCGGGGCGCCGCTCTCGTCGTCGTGCTGACCAACCTCATCGGCCTGGTCCCGGCGACCCCCGGCAGCGTCGGCACGTTCCTGCTGTTCCTGGTCGGCGGCTATCTGATGTATGCGGTGCTGTTCGCCGC
>DAIQNY010000061.1:1931-15684 GCA_036788155.1 Actinomycetota bacterium
CGGCACGGGCGAGGTGGCGGCTGTGGCGGGGCTGCCGGCGTAGCGTGTGCAGGAGGGTCCGGCGCTCGCCTACGCGCTGGGTCTGCAGGCCATGCAGTTGCTGGTCGGGATCGTCGCAGGCCTCGCCGCGCTCGCCGCGCAGGATCTGAGCCTCGCCGATCTTGCCGGGCGGAGCCGGCAGGCGGCCGCGTCTCTGAAGGGCGTCGAGCCGACCGTGCCGGCGGAGGACCCGCTGTCGTGACCTGCCCTCGAAAGGACGCGGCGGCTCACATCGCGTCGGCGAGGCGCGGCCGCAATCGTCGACGCCCGGGAACTTCAGTCATCGGCCGATATGCCGATACAGGCAGCAGATGATCGATCCCACGGCATCCACCAGACAGCCCCCGGCTGGTGGCCCCGGCCGCGCGTCTACGCCCGACGCGCTGCTGCCGGAGTTGCGCCGAGGAGAGCGCGACGCCTTCGTCCGCTACTTCGCCCTGTTCCGTGCCCCCGTCTACTCCTTTGCCGTCGCGCTGCTCGAGGATGAGGACGAGGCGGCGAGCGCGACGTCCGAGGCGCTGACGGCCTGCTTCCGTCGCGTGATCCTCGAGGACGTGGAGCGCGGCCTCGAGGCGCTCACGTATCGCTGCGCCTACGACGCCTGCGGTGCCCGCGCCGACCGCGCCGCAGAGCATGAGTCTTCCCGCTCGCCCGCCGGTCAGGCGGCCCGGCGCCTCACGGTGGGCTCGGGCCGGGGGCCGGCCGGCGAGAGCAGACGCGCGGTCGTGGCGGCGCTGGCAGCGCTCGATCTGCGGAGCCGTGCGGCGCTTCTGCTGCGTGATCTGGCCGGGTTCGCTCCGGCGGATCTCGCCTGCGTCTTCGACACGAGCGAGGAGGCTGCCGGCATTCTGCTGTTCCGCGCCCGCGAGGCGTTCAGGACGGCGTACGGGTTCGGTGCGGCGCAGGCCGGCGGGGGCCGCTGCCGGCAGGCGGACCGGGTGCTGGCCGGCGCTGTGGGCATCGGGCTTGCCGAGGAAGAGGCGCGGCGCCTGCGTGACCACGCGTCCTACTGCAGGCCGTGCCGGCGTGCCCTGCGCTCGTGGAACGCCGGCCCCGTGGGCCTGGCCACCGCGCTGGCGCCGGAGCCGCCGCCGCAGGCGCTGGCGACGCCGCCCGTCTTCGCTGTCGAGGCGTCCGCCGTCTCGACGCCCGTGACCGTCGCTACCGCCCGTCGCGTGCGGAGGGTCGTCGCAGGGCGGACGTTCGCCTACGTGCTGGCGGCCGCCTGCCTGGCGATCGCGGTCGGGGTGCTGATGCACTCCCAGACCCTGCGTCCGCCCGTACTCTTCGAGAGCGTGGGACCCGCCATACGGCTGGTCACGGGTGACGACGAGGACTCGGGTGCAGGTCCCGTTGAAGAGGGCACGCGGAAGGTGCGCTCGACGAATGGCACGTCGCGGCTCTTGAGCGCCGGAGCCGTGGGACGCGAGACCCTGACCACGACGGCGTCGCTGCGGCAGACGTCGGATGGCCAGATGGCCGCCTCGGCACAGAGCGACGACGCGGCGTCCGGCCGTTTCCGCGACGGGGGAGAGACGCCGACCTCAGGTGGCGGGGACGCGGCTACTCCCGGCGAAGACGGCGGCGATGCCACGGCGACAGCCGGTGGCGGATCCTCCGGAGAGATCGCCGGGTCCTCAAGCGGCGGCGACGGCGAGTCGGCCGCCGCCGCCGGCGGCGAGCAGGCAGGCGGCCCCTCCGCCGCGGCGTGGAAGGAGCGTGTGCGCGACCGCTATCCGGGAGGGGACCGAGACGACCGCATGCCCGGGCTGCCCAAGGACCACCACGGCTCCGCCAGAGTCAACAAGGACCACCACGGCTCCGCCAGGGTCAGCAAGCACCACCACGGCTCCGCCAGGACGGCGAACGACCGCCGCGATCGCCTCACGAAGGACGATCGCCGCCGCTCCGGCAAAGCCCGCGACCATCATCGGTCCAGGTCCGAGGATCGCGACGGCTCCCGCAAGGCCGGCGTGCACCGCGACGGCTCGCGCAAGGCCGGCGTGCATCGCGACGGCCGCCGCACCGGAGCCGCCCGCGTCGCCCGCCGTGACGACCGTGGCGACGGCCGGCGTCGCGCCGGCGAACGAAGCGCCCGGCACGAACGCGGCGACGGGCGCTCGCCTCGAGCAACCGGCGCGCACCACGATGCTCACCGGGTCGGGGACCAGCGGAACCCGGCCGCGCGCTGGAACCGTTCCTCCCACAGCCGGGGCACGGGACACTGGTCCGGCAGGGGAGATCGAAGGAGCCACGGGAAGCACCACTGAGGTGCGCGTCATGGTGGATGAGCCCGGAGTGCCCGCCCCCGGTGAGGACGCCGCTGCCGGCCTGCTGCTGCAGGCCGCCGAGACCATCAACTCGAGCCTCGGCTCGAGCGATTTGGAGCGGACGATCCTCGGGGAGGCCGTCCGGCTGAGCGGCGCCTTCGGAGGGGCGCTCCTCGTCGCTCGTGGAGACGTCCTCGTCGCGCAGGAGACCCTGGGGCTGGACGAGCGCTTGCGGGAGACGTTCGTCGTCCCGCTCGAGACGTCGCTCTACGGCCGGGCGATGATCTCCGGAGAAGTCGTCCTCACCGAGTGCGCAGACGAGCACGTCTGCTTCGGCGGAGCGGCCGGCCCCGGGACTCCACAGGCCCGGACGGCCTCGCGCTCCGTGGTGATCGCCCCGCTCAGGCACCATCATGCCGCCCCACGGGCGCTGGCGCTCTTCTTCGCGGCTCCTCCACCGTTCGACGACGGGACGCGCGCGATGCTCGGCACTCTCACCATCCACGCCGCGATCGCGCTCGACAACCAGCGTCTCATGGAGGAGAAGGAGCGCATGGCGGTGCGCGACGGCCTCACCGACGTGTTCAACCGAGGCTATCTCGAGCTCGCCCTCGAGCGCGCCGCGAAGGAGGCGCGTCGCAACGGGGGAGAGGTGAGCGTGCTGTTCGTCGACGTGGACGGCATGAAGGACGTGAACGACACCTTCGGGCACCGTGCGGGAGACGCTCTGTTGGTCCAGGTGGGCAGGCTCCTGCGCGACAGCTGCCGGGAGACGGACGTCGTGGCCCGGTACGGCGGCGACGAGTTCGTCGTCCTCATGCCGGCCACCGGCGCCGTCGGCGCTGCCGAGGTCGAGCGCAAGGTGGCGAAGGCCATCGCGGCGCACGACCTGGGTCTGGGCGGACGGAGCCTGTCCGCCAGCCTGGGCACCGCGAGCGCGGGACCCGAGGGCGTGCCCAGGCTGCTCCAGGAGGCCGACAAGCGCATGTACGCGGCCAAACGCGCGCGGCGCGCCGGACGACGGAGCAGGGGAGAGCCGGGGCGCTGACGCGACGCGCTCTGGGTGGCCCATGGCGCGCCGCCGTTCGCCTCTGATCCACGCACGCAACAGTAGCTGCGCATGGAACCGCTCCGCGCGAGAACGTCCAACGTACGGTGGACGATGCGGGAGCGAGACGTGAGCGGACCGGACGACCGATCCATGACGGAGCGCCAGAAGATGGTGTCGGGCGTGCCCTACGATCCCCTCGATCCCGAGCTCGTCGCCGCCCGCGCGGAGGCCCGCCGCCTGGCACAGCTCTTCGCCGCCGCGGACCCGGGGGACGAGGCCGGGCGCAGGGTCATGCTGGCCAAGATGCTCGGACACGTCGGTTTCGGCGCCTGGGTCGAGGCGCCTGTGTATGTCGACTACGGCTGGAACGTGAGCCTGGGCGACCGCGCCTTCCTCAACTTCGGCTGCGTACTGTTGGACTGCGCTCCGATCACCGTCGGCGCCGGCAGCCTGATCGGCCCCGGCGTGCAGCTCTGTGCCGCAGCGCACCCTGTGGATCCGGACGAGCGGCGCCGGGGGGTGGAGTACGCCCAGCCGATCAGCGTCGGCGACAACGTCTGGATCGGGGCCGGGACCATCGTGAGTGCGGGCGTCGCCATAGGGAACGACACCGTGGTGGGGGCAGGGTCGGTGGTGGTGCGCGACCTGCCGTCCGGGGTCCTGGCGGCGGGCACTCCCGCACGCGTGCTCCGTCGTCTCCGCTGAGCCGCGAGGCGACGGCCTGCTTCAACACACCGCCAGCCGACGCAAGTCTCGCCGGGTACCGTACCTGTGTCGCGCAAGGAGGCAGCGTTGCAGTCGCGGGCACCCCTCATGAAGGAGCACCGCCTGATCGAACGGATGCTGCGCGCGCTGCAGTCGGACCTCGAGGAGGCGGCGGCGGGGAACCATCTGGACCCGCTCAGGGTGGCCGCCGTCGTGGACTTCGTCCGCACGTACGCGGATCGCACGCACCACGGCAAGGAGGAGGACATCCTCTTCGCCGAGCTGGACCGGCGGGGGCTCAGCGACGACGACAGGCGCGTGATGGACGAGCTGACCGCGGATCACGTCTACGGCCGACGGCTTGCGACCGAGCTGGCCGAGGCCAACGAACGGTACCGCCTCGGCGATGAGGACGCGCACGCGACCGTCGTCGCGCGCCTGCGGGCGCTGCGGGACTTCTACCCCGGCCACATCGAGACCGAGGACAGGGTCTTCTTCCCGGCGGCGAGGACGTACTTCACCGACGAGGAGGACGCCGAACTTCTGGCGCGCTTCCGTGAGTTCGACAGGGCGATGATCCATGAGCGGTACGCCGCTTTCGTCGAGGAGTTCGAGCAGTGGCGTTGAGGGGGCGCGTGGAGCTCACCGAGGGCTTCGCGTACCGCGACGAGTCCGTGACGCCGGCCGAGGAGCTCGAGCTGATCGAGCTGGCGGCCGGCGTTGACATGCACCACGTCGTCATCCGCGATCAGCCGTCCCGGCGTCTGGTCCGGCGCTTCGGCTACGGCCACGAGCACGAGAGCTTCAAGGCCCGGGAGGGAGAGCCGAAGCAGCCTCACGTCCCGCCCACGCGGGGAGACCGCCACTCCATCACGTTCCGCACCCTGCGCCGGGCCTGCGCGGCGGCGTGAGCGCGCACCGGCGGTGCGACCACTCGGGCGGCGAGCACGCCCCAGCCGCGAGGCGTATCATCCAGCGAACGCAGATGACGAGGGAGGACGTGATGGCGGGACGCGGTGACGCGGCCGCAACCAGAAGGGCCATCCTTGCGGCCGCCCGCGAGCTGTTCGCGGCCCGCGGCGTGGACGGCGTCAGCGTCCGCGACATCGCCGCGCGGGCGGGCGTGAACCACGCCCTGGTGCACCGGTACTTCGGCGCCAAGAGCGACATGGTCGCCGCGATCCTCCAGACCGAGGCGAAGACGATGGACGGCATGGCCCGTCCCGACGCCGAGGCGCCGGAGTCGCTCGAAGCTCTTCGCGACGTCCTCGACTACGCGCTCACGGACGGGCGCACGTCGCTCCTTCTCATGCTCCGTGCGGAGCTCGACGGGCTCGCGCCGGAGTCCCTGCCGGACGAGCCGGCGCTGCGCCCCGTGGCGGCGCTCGCGCGCTGTCTGCAGGCCAACGGCGCCGGCGCCCCGGGTGCAGAGCCGCGAGCCCTCGCCATGGTGCTCGCGGCGGCGGTGCTGGGTCTGGCCGGCGTACAGCCGCTGCTGGCCGCCGGCGTCGGCTACGGCGACGAGGATCCGGACGAGATACGGCGGCGCTGCGTGGACGTCGTCACCGGCATCGCCGCCGTCGCTCTGGGTCGTGAACCTGAGCCGCGCCGACCCACCGATCACCCCTACATGACCGGAGGACGAGAGGCATGAACCTGCTGGACGCCATCGGGGGCACCCCCCTCGTCGAGCTGATGAACGCCGGGACCCCTCCGGGCGTGCGCATCCTGTGCAAGCTGGAGGGCTGCAACCCGGGCGGGTCGGTGAAGGACCGCCCGGCACTCCGCATGATCTGCGGGGCAGAGGAGCGGGGCGAGCTGACTCCGGGTGAGGTCATCCTCGAGCCGACGTCCGGCAACACCGGTATCGCCATCGCCATGATCGGCGCCGCCAAGGGGTACCGCGTGAGGCTCTGCATGCCGGAGTGCGCCAGCGCCGAGCGCGTCCAGATCCTGCACGCGCTCGGCGCCGACCTCTCGCTCACGCCGGCCCGGGAGGGCATCGACGGCGCCATCCAAGAGGCGCATCGGCTGGTCGAGGAGGAGCCCGGTCGGTACTACATGCCCAACCAGTACTCGAACCCGGACAACGCGCTGGCGCACGTGGAGTCCACGGGTCCGGAGATCTGGGAGCAGACGGCCGGCGAGGTCGACTTCTTCGTCGCCGGCATGGGCACCACCGGCACGCTCATGGGGACCGGCAGGTTCCTGAAGTCGGTCAAGTCGGAGGTCAGGATAGTAGGCGTGGAGCCCGTGATGGGCCACGCCATCCAGGGCCTCAAGAACATGACCGAGTCGCTGGTGCCGGCCATCTTCTCGCCGGACGACCTGGACGACCGCCGGCTCGTGGACGACGACGAGGCGTTCGACGCGACCCGGTATCTGGCCCGGGCGGAGGGCCTGTTCGTCGGGTCGTCGGCCGGGGCCGCCGTCGCCGTGGCGCGCAGGCTGGCCGCCGAGATCCGCGAGGGCACCATCGTCGTGCTGCTGCCCGACCGCGGCGACCGCTACCTCAGCACCATGCAGTTCCGTTCGATCTGCGCCAAGTGCCCGGCGTGACGGCGGGCTGACGGATCGCGCGCGTGTGCCGCCGGCGCCGTCGCGCCGGCCGGCGGCCCTACAGCACGCTCTCGTCGTCGAGGCCCGCCATCTCGCGGCAGGACCTCGCGCAGATGCCGCACTGCACCGCGCACCGCTGCAGCAGCGGGTCGTCGAGCTCCTTGCAGGCCGCCGCGCATGCCTCACACACTTCTCCGCACACGCCGCACGTTCGGGTGTGGAAGCGCGACTCGCTGAGCATGAAGTCGCGTGACACGTCGCAGATCTCCGCGCAGTCGAGCAGCAGGGTCACGTGCGCGGGGTCCATGGCGCCGCGCACGGCGTACACCGCAGTCTCCAGGCAGATGTCGTGACAGTCCGAGCAGTTTGCGGTGCACTGGCGCATCGCGTCGTCGAGATGGGCCGAGGCCTCCATGGTCGCTCCCCCTCCGGTGCCGGCAGTGTAGTGATGCCTTTCCCCGAGGAGCCCGCGCGGCGCGTCCGGGCGTTTCGTTGCGGGGCCGACGTGCCGTGCGATGCAGCGGACGGGACACGGCATCTGCTCCGGTTTTGCGTCCGCCGTGCCGATTGACTAGTGTTCCCGTCTGATCGGAGACGATGATGGACTTCAAGCGGACACGCCAGTTCTTGCTGCTCAGGACCCTGCTGAAGTCCATGCTGCGGCATCCGGGGTGGAGCGGGCCGATCGACGACTCCGCCACCATGCCCCAGGTCCCGCCCATCCTCATGGACTGGCCCGACGGCGTCGCCAAGCCCCGGGTCGGTCTCGTGAAGGACACCGACATCCACCCGTACTGGACCAAGTTCCGTCGGTTCCTCGAGGCCAATCGCATCCACTACCGGCTCTACGACATCCACCGTTCGGACTGGCTTGACCGGGCGAGCGAGTTCGACCTCGTGATCTGGCGCCCCATGAGCTTTCCTTACGAACTGGAGGAGTGCCGCCGCAAGCTCTACGTCCTCGAGCGCCTGCTCTGCAAGCAGACGTATCCGTCGTTCGAAGAGGCCATGCTGTACGAGGACAAGGCCCTTCAGTACCACTTCCTGAAGATCAACGGGCTGCCCGCCATCGACACCTTCGTCTCCCACAGCCGGGAGGAGGCGCTCCGGCACATGGCCGGCCGGTCCTACCCTGCCGTCTGGAAGATCGCCACCGGCTCGGGCTCATGGGGTGTGGAGCTCGCTCGTGACGCGAAGGCGGGGGTCTCCTGGACGAAGAACGTGTTCTCCTTTGCGGGGCGCAGGACCTACTGGGCGTTCCTTCGTCAGAAGGACTACGTGTACGTGCAGGACCTCGAGCCGAACGCGGGATCCGACCTGCGCGTGATCGTCGTCGGCGACAAGGTGTTCGGCTACTACCGCGACGTGCCAGACGGCGAGTACCGGGCCTCCGGCATGGGGCTCGTGCGATGGGAGGCCCCCACCCCCGAGTCCGTCCGCATCGCGCGGAAGGTGGCCGACGCACTCGGGGCGCCGTGCCTCGCGGTCGACTTCCTCATCGACAGGATCGACGGTCGACACTCCATCATCGAGCTGTCGTCCTTCACCCAGATCGACCTGCCCGAGGCGCTCAAGATCGATGGGCGGCCCGGCTGGCTGGAGGGCGAAGACCTTCACTTCGTCGAGGGCCGCGTCTGGCTGCAGGAGCTGGCGCTGGAGCAGTTCCTGCGCACACGGTGGCTGGCGCCGAGGAGCGACCAGTCCGAGCCGGATCGGACCATCTCGGTCTGACGATCCGTCCTCAGGCGGGCCCTGCGACGCCGGCGTCCTCGCCCAGCAGGTCGCGGAGGTGCAGGGCGTCGTGGACGGCGTTGCCGGCCGCGTCGTTGTTGAAGTAGCAGAAGACGTCGCGGCCCGCGCGCCGCCAGCGGGCGCAGCGTTCCACCCAGACGGCCAGGGCACGGGCGCTGTACCGTCCGGTGTAGGCCCCGGTGGGGCCGTGCAGGCGCACGTAGGCGAACGGAGCGCCGTTCTCCGCGGCCACGACCGGCCAGGGGCGTCCCCGCCAGTCATGCAGGCACACCGCGACGCCACGCTCGCCGAGCAGGTCGTACACGTCCGCGGAGTCCCAGCTCTGGTCGCGGAACTCCACCGTGAAGCGCCGGTCCTTCGGCAGGGCATCGACGAGCTCGCGCAGCCTCTCGAGGTCGAGGCGGAGGTCCGGCGGCAGTTGCAGGAGGATCGGGCCCAGGGCGTCGCCGAGCGGGCGGACTGCTTCGAGCTCGCGCGCCACCGGGTCCGCGGGCTCACGCAGTCGTCGGACATGGGTGATGTAGCGGTTCGCCTTGACGGCGAAGAGGAAGCCGGGCCCGGCGGCCTCGCGCCACCGCGTGAACGAGGCCGCCGCCGGTCTGCGATAGAAGCTCGTGTTCAGCTCCACGGTGGGGAAGTGCTGCGCATAGAAGCGCAGCCAGTCACGCGCCGGTAGACGTTCGGGGTAGAAGACGCCGCGCCAGTGGCGGTAGGACCAGCCGGAGGTACCGACGAGCAGACGCGCCGCGTCGGGCGCGCGCCGCGTCTGGCGGGGGGAGGTGCGCCTCGCCGCCGCATCCACCGTGAGTCCGGGGCCGTGGACTCAGTGCCGGCGGATGCGGCGGCGTTCGGCGGCGGTGGCGGCGACGGACCCTTCGGAGCTCGCGAGGGTCACGACCGCGTCGCCGGCATCACGCCGCTCACGGCGCGTCAGGCGGCACTCCCGACGTGCTGTCGCCCGTCGGAAGCCGGGGCCACCGCCTGAAGGGCCTGTGCCTTCTGCAGCCGGCTCTCGGCGCGCAGGGCCGCGCGCTTACGCCGGGCGAACGCCGCCATCCGGCACCTGTCGCTGCAGTACTTGCGCGCCTGGTTGCCGGTCTCGAACACCGTGCCGCACTGCTCGCAGGCGACCTCGCGGATGGGACGCGGGGTGCCGCGTCTCCGCCCGCTCGCGGCGAGACTCGCGTGCACGGTGCAGTACTTGGACGGGTTGTAGATGGAGAGGATCGTGTCGCAGTCCGGATGCGAGCAGATGCGGCCGCTCTGGTAGGAGCGGATCCTGTGCGCCTGTGAGACGGCTCCCCAGGGATTGAGCGTGCCGGTGATGCGTGTGCTCATGATGAGCACCTCTTCACGCAGCGCTCACAGCCGCAGCCGTCGCGGTGGCGCCAGCCGCCCTGCGGCGTGCGCCAAGGCGCCGCCTGCTGGGGCTCGCTGCGCCCCCGGCGGCACCAGAAGTTGATCCCGTCGTAGAAGTAGACGCGGCCGCCTTCGTGCTCCGCGTCTGCCCAGGCCCGACGTTCGGACCTCACCACTTCGTCACGGCTCAGCGTGCGGCTCTTCCAACTCACAGCCTCTTCCTCCCTGTTGCCGACTGTCCCACCTCCGCAGGTGGTCCGGCGGTCGGCGCGAGACCGGTCGCGCCGACCGCCTCGCACAGCCTACGGAGAAGCAGGCGCATGGGCATCAGGCGTTGAGCCACACTTGCGGGGGGTCAGCAGGACGGTCTTCCTACTGGTCGACTGACCGGCGCGGCACGCTCATACGATGAAGACAGTTCAAGAACCACCTGCAAAGGTGGCTCTTTGTACGAGCATTCAGAAAGAAGTACGTAAATCAGTCCAGGTGCGCGCGCACCGCGATCGCGGCGGCTTCGGTGCGCGTCGAAGCGCCGAGCTTGGCGATGATGCTGCTCACGTGCGTCTTCACCGTGGAGAGGCTCACGACGAGCTGGTCGGCGATCTCGGCGTTGGTCAGGCCGTCCACCATGAGTTTGAGCACCTCGCGCTCGCGCTGCGTGAGGTCGGCGTGCGTCTCCACAGGTGAAGAGATGGCCTGGACGAGGGCGTCGGCCGCCTCGGGTGCGAGCGTACTTGTCCCCGCATGCGCCTTGCGGATGGCGGCCGCCAGCTCCTTGCCGCTCACGTTCTTGAGCAGGCAGCCGAGGGCGCCGGCGCGGAGCACGCGCTGGATGAGCTCGGGATCCGAGAAGCTCGTGAGCGCAAGGACCTTGGTCCCGGGGCAGACGCGGAGGACCTCCCGTGTCGCCTCGGCGCCGTCCATACCGCCGGGGAGCACGAGGTCCATGAGGACGACGTCCGGACGGACCTTGTCGCACAGCTTGACGGCCGCGGCCCCCGAGTCCGCCTCTCCGACCAGCACGATGTCGTCGAACAGGCCGAGGATGGTCTCCAGACCGCCGCGGACGAGCTCGTGGTCGTCCACGATGACGACGCGGATGCGTCCGTTCGTCTTGTACTCGCTAACGGTGCCCCCTACCCCTCGCCGAAGGGCCACTCGACGGTCACAACCGTACCACGACCGGTGCCGGTGGCGATATCCAGTCTCGCGCCGATGGACTCCGCGCGTTCGCGCATGATGCTCAGGCCGAGGTGCCCAGCGCGCGCGCCACCGGCGTCGAACCCCCGTCCGTCGTCGGTGATGCTGAGCAGGGCGGCGCTCCGGTCGAGATCGAGCGTGACGACGACATCCGAGGCGTGGGCGTGCCGCGCGATGTTGTTCAGCGCCTCCTGGGCGATGCGGTAGAAGACGCTGCGGACCTCACCGGGCACGGAGTGCTCGCCGCTGAGCACCAGGCGGACGTCGGCGCCGATGCGGCTGCCGCTGGCTTCCACCAGATGGCGCAGCAGATCCGGGAGCGGCGTCGCCGTCAGCCCGTCGGGCCGCATCTCGAGGAGCATGCTTCGCATGCCGGCGAGCGCGCCCAGGGTGAGGCGCCGAAGCTCCTCGGCGGTGACGCCTGCCCGCCCACCGTCGCCGCCGAGGAGCTCGGCCAGCGCCTCGGCCTTCAGCGTCGCCGCGAACAGCGCCTGCGTGACCGAGTCGTGGAGGTCACGTGCCAGCCGGGTCCGCTCCGCCTCGATCGCCGCCTCCTCGATCCGGGTGCGGAGCCGAGCGTTCTCCATGGCGAGCGCCGCCTGGTCGGCGAACGCGTGGCCGATGCGGAGCTTGGCTTCATCCAGGCGTCGGCCGTCTTCGTAGGTGAACGCCATGGCACCGAATACCTGGTCTCGGACCATGACCGGCACCGCGAATGCGCTCCTGCCCGCCTCGCCGGCCCCGTCCGGACCTCCGGACGAGGGCGCCAGCGTCGCCGTCGCGCGTTCGCCGATCGCCTGGGCGACGAGGTCGTCAACGCCCTTCGGGTCGGGGACGCCGACGCCGGCGATCCGGTGGAGGGAGTCGTCGTCGCCGAGCAGGAAGATGCTGCCGCCGTCGCTCCCGAGCAGCTGGCCGGCCTGGACGACGACGTCGGCGGCCAGTTCTATGCTCGAGAGGGCTTCGCCAGTCACGAGGCCCTCGTGCAGGGCCCTGACCTCGTCGGTGAGAAGGCGGAGCGACTGCTCGGTCTCGCGCAGGCTCGTGATGTCCTGAACGATGGTGACCGCGCCGAGGATGCTCTCTCCATCGATGATCGGCGCCGTGGAGAGCACGATCGTACCCGTCGTGCCGTCGAAGCGTTCGATGTCGACGATCACGTCGTTGAACGAACTGCCGTCGGCGAGCGCCTTGGCGGCCGGCCACTCCTGCGAGGCAAGGCGCTGGCCTGTCTCGGGCCAGAACGCCTTGTAGGCCTCGAACTCGGCTACGGAACGGACGGTGGCCTCGCCCGCCCATATCCGCCGCAGGACGTCGTTGCGCACCAGCACCGCGCCGGTCCGGTCGACGATGCCGAGGCCGACGGGTGCGGCGTCGAGGATCGCTCGCACGCGGGCTGCCTCCACGGCGAGGGCCTCCTGTGCCTTTCGCTTCTCGTCGATGTCACGGAGGGAGACGACGAAGCCCTCAAGCTCCGCGCCCTCGCCCCTGATCGCCCGGGCGTGCGCATCCAGCCAACGCCCGTCTGAGTCTGCGTCGAGAAGCAGGACGTCGGCGCGGTACCCGTCGTCCCGCCGCAGCGCCGTCTCCCAGGCCTCCAGGTCCGCCGTGCGAAAGGCGCCCGAGAGCGCCTCGGTCAGTGGCCGGCCGAGCATCGTCTGCCCGGGAAGGCCGAAGAGGCCGGCGGCCGCGTCGTTCCAGTACGTCACGCGGCACTCCGGATCGAGCGCGAGGACTGCGTCGTGGACGTTGGCCAGAAGGTGTGCCTGAAACGCCAGGCGGGCATCGACGGCTGCAGCCCGCCGCGCGTGCTCGCGCTCGGCCTCGTACAGCTCCTCGACGCTGCCGAAGAGCAGGACGAGCGCGAGCACACCGACGCCGGCGAGCACACCCAGCCAGACGAGCAGCAGGTTCTCGCCGCCGGTGCGTCCCTGCAGCACCATGACGGTGAGCGTGAGCGCCAGTCCGGCGCCGGCGATCACCAGAGCGGGACGGCGTCGCAACGCGACGGCGGCGAACGTCAGGAGCACGAGGTAGCCCGCGGCGGGGACGTAGCCGGGCACCAGGAGGTCCACGGCGAAGACGACGGCGAGGCCGGCGCAGGCCGCGACGACTGAGAACCGGGGCCGGGAGCGAAGCCACGTCATGGTCTCGAGCAGACGTGAGCGGTCTCCGGCCCTGTGCCCTCCTGTCCGCACCCGACCACCTTCTCTCATCCGGACGCATCCGGCACGGCCGGCGCGCCGATTCTCGCTGCTCTCCCTGCCCGCCGTCAGGTGAGGCAGGGTCAGTGTAGGCTCGCGCGTCTCGACCGTGCATCGGCCGTCCGGCCGACCGGCGCACGGTCAGGTGACCCATTCGCAATGGGCCCCGCTCGCGTGCGCCGGACGAAGGCGGTGCGGCCGTGTCACGCCGTGCGAGTGGTCACCGCGCTCTGGAGGTCCCTCACTGCCTCATCCGAGGCTGCGCCGGTGCTGAGGGTCGCGACCATGACGGTGGAGCCGGACGAGCCGGCCGCACGGAACGCCGCCCGCAGGGCGGCGAACACGGCCGGCTCGTCCCCGACGATGAGCGTGCTGAGGCGGCCGGCGGCGACGTCCACGTCCTCGCCGGCCGCAGCCCGCAGCGCCGCCTCGATGCCCGGCCGCAGGCGCGCCTGTCGCAGCGGGTACACGGAGAGCTGCAGGTGCACGCGGCCGGCGCCCGCCTGCGTGCGTGCCGCCGCCTCGCCCTCGGTCTCCGCGTGTGCTCCCGCCTCGAGCACGGAGAGGATGTTGCCCGCAGGGTCCGTGAACCAGGCGATCGGCGGGCCATAGGA
>DAIQNY010000062.1:0-15294 GCA_036788155.1 Actinomycetota bacterium
AGAAGGCGTCGATGAGCGGAGTGACGCCGGAGTGGAAGAAGGTGGAGTCGCCGATGACGCCGACGGCGGCCTTCTTGCCGAGCGCCTTGTTGAAGCCGGCCATCATGCCGACGCTCGCGCCCATGCACAGGCAGCTGTCCAGAGCGAGGAGCGGCGGCAGCGCGCCGAGCGTGTAACAGCCGATGTCGCCCATGGGCGCCAGGTTGCGGCGGCGCAGAGCGGTGAAGACGGAGCGGTGCGAGCAGCCCGGGCAGAGCACCGGCGGACGCACAGGCAGGCCCGGCGCCGGCCTGGGCGGCGTGGCGAGCTTGGGCGCCGGCGGCATGACGGGCCTCCGGCGCCGCGGCGGCCGGCGCAGCACGTACGGCTCGAGTGCGCGGAAGATGGTCTCCTGGTCGAGTTCGCCGTCGGACGGGATGGCCGCCTTGCCGACGACCGGCAGACCGAGCCCCCGGATCTGCTCCTCGAAGAACGGGTCGAGCTCCTCGACCACGGCCACGCGGGAGACGTGCTCGTAGAGGCGCGCCACCTTGGCGTACGGCAGCGGGTGTGACATGCCGAGCTTGAGGAACCAGGCCTTGGGGAACGCCTCGCGGGCGTAGGCGTACGCGACACCGGAGGCGATGATGCCGAAGTCGGACGAGCCCGCTTCGAGCACGTTGAGCGGGCTCTCCTCCGCCCGACGGCGCAGCTTCTCGAGGCGCTCCAGGACGACCCGGTTCCGCTGGCGCGCGAACTGCGGGACCATGACGTACTTGCTCATGTCCCGCGCGTAGTCGCGCGCCGGCGCCTCGACCGGCACTCGCGGCAGCACCTGCCCGCGGCCGTGCGAGATCCGCGTCGTCGTCCGCAGCAGGACCGGCGTGTCGAACTCCTCGGAGAGCGCGAACGCCTCGGCCAGGAAGTCGTAGGCCTCCTGGCTGTCCGACGGCTCGAGCAGGGGGACCTTGGCGAACTTCGCATACGTCCGGTTGTCCTGCTCGTTCTGCGACGAGTGCATCCCGGGGTCGTCGGCGCTGACGATCACGAGCCCTGCATTGACGCCGGTCAGCGACAGGGTCATGAACGGGTCGGCGGCAACATTGAGGCCGACGTGCTTCATCGTGACGATGGTGCGGACACCCGCCAGCGATGCGCCCACCGCCGTCTCAAGGGCCACCTTCTCGTTGACACACCACTCGCTGTGGATGCCCTCGAGCCTCGCGGCCGTCTCGACAATCTCCGTGGACGGCGTGCCGGGATACCCGCACGCGAACCGGGCCCCGGCGCGCACGGCGCCGTGGGCGATGGCCTCGTTCCCGGAGAAGAAGAGCTGGCGTTCCATGGGGCATCGCATTCTACCGATGCCGCGCGTCTGGCGCCAGCCGTCGGGGGCTCGACGAGCACGTGTGTCGTGGGGGGTGGGCGAGTATACTGGCTGCGTACGCAAAACGCTCTGCGAACGCCGGCACGCCGGGTCAGGGGCCGCCTGATGAGCGACGCGGACGAGTTCGAACGGCGGATAGCGCGTCTGGACCAGAGTCTGTTTGACCTGGTCCAGACGCAGTCGACCGCCAGGGACAAGATCTCCTGGCTCACGATCCAGCGCACCGTCCGGCGCACGAAGCCCGTCTACACCTACCTGGAGATCGGCTCGTACCTGGGCGGGAGCCTTCAGCAGTACCTGCAGGATCCGCGATGCACCACGATCTACTCGATCGACGACAGGACGGTCGACGGCCGCCATCGCGAGAACTCGACCGAGGCGATGCTCGACGGCCTGGCCGTCGTGGGAGACGCGCTGCACAAGCTGCACTGCTTCGACGGCGACGCCTGCGACGTCTCGCCGACTGCCATATCCACCGCACCGGACGTCTGCTTCATCGACGGCAGGCACACCGACGAGGCCGTTGCGAACGACTTCTCGTTCTGCTTGAGCGTCTGCGCGGCCGATGCTGTGATCTACTTCCACGACGCCGGGCGCACGCGGTCGGGCATCGCCTTCTGCCTCGGCAGTCTCACGCGTTCCGGCAGGCCGCATCTGGCCTACAAGCTGCCGGGCGAGACGTTCGTGATCGCGCTCCTCTCCTCGCCACTCTGCGCAGACGCGAGCGTGAGGTCGCTGGCCGTCGCGACCCACGGCGGCCTCTGGTTGCGGACCGCCGGCCTCGCGAACGGCGTACGGAGACACACACCCCCTCAGTTCAAGCCGGCGCTGGGTAGGTTGCGGCGCCTCTTCTGGAGGGCCGGCAGCGACTGAGCCGCACCTTGCCGCCGGACGAGCCGGCGCGCCAGCGTGCGCCGTCCGAGCATCTCTCCGGCCTCAACCATAACCCTTGACCACACCTTGAAGGATTCGCCTTCTGGTGTCAGAATACTCGTGCATGCGCGCACTGCTCACGCCCTGCATGACCCGGACGGCCAACGAGTGAGCCGCCCCTCTCGCAGACGCCGCGATCCGGCTCTCCTGCGAGCACGCTACCGGGCCCTCTTCTTCCTGTCCCTCACGGCGCTGGCACTGGCGCTGGGCGAGCGCGCCGCGGTCGCGCCGGCCGTGGCCGGCGCCCTGTACGGCGTCTACTCCATGCGAGTCGCGAGCCGGCGGCCGGAGGAGCTCGCGCACACGTTCGTGGTGCTCGACTGGGCGTGTCTCGGCATCGCCCTTGCACTCTCGGGCGGGTCTGGCAGCTGGCTGCTCGTGGCGGTGCCCTTCCTCGCGTTCGGCCAACTCGCCGGAGCTCCGCACACCGACTGGCCGTTCCTCGTGGGCCCGTCGCTGCTGCTGCTCGTGATCCTGGCCATCGCCGACCCGACCATGGACGGCAGCCGCATCGGCGCCGTCGCCAAGGTGGCCGTCCTCGTCGCGGGCGGCTGCGTCGCCGCGACCCGCGTGCACCGGCGACCCGTCGGCGAGCGCCGGAGCCGGGAAGCGCACGTGCCGAAGGTCGATCCCAGCACCGGCCTCTCCACCGTCGCCTGCCTCCCCGCCTTCCTCGAGCTCTCAACAGCTGCGGCACTCGACCAACACAGCCCGCTGAGCGTGGTGTACCTGCGACTGGAGCACTACGAGGACAGCCGCAACTTCCTCGGCTCGCAGGGCAGCGAAGAGCTCGTCCGCGGCGTGGCACGGCGCGCCGAGCGTCGAGTCGGGGCCGACGGACGGGCCTTCCGCGTGCGCCCGGACGCGATCGTCCTGGTGCTGCCGGGCGCGTCGCTCTCGGAGGCGCGTGAGACGGCCGCCGCCGTCGCCCACGAGGTGGCCGGCAGCCTCATCGCGGGACGCCGGCAGACGCTGGCCACCGGCGCCTCCTCCTTCCCCACGCTGCGCAGCATCGAGGACCTTCTTGCCGCGGCACGGGACGAGGCGCGGCCGGCGGCGGTCTCCAGCGAGGTCGCCGGCACCGTCATCCCGCTGGCGGCCGCCCAGTAGCCGATGGACGTCGGGGGCACCGCAGGGTGAGCCGGCCTCGCAACCCGGGCCGCCTGCGGGTCGGCTGTACGGCCCGCGTCTTGCCACTCCCCATGCGCCTCGCTAGTCTTCGGTTGTGGAGATCGACGTCAGCAGCCAGCAGGCGCCGGAGGGCGTGGTCGTACAGGTCAAGGTACGGCTCTCCGGGCGTGAGACCAGCCGGCTGTTCGTGACGGGCGACGCCCTCCTCCAGCTCCCGCTGGACGGCGCCGTGCCCGACACAGACGGCTCGCCCGTGCCCCGCACCTCCATCTTCCTCAGTGAACTGGCCGGTCGCAGGGACGGCCTCATCCGCACGTTCGCCGACGCGGCGCATGCGGAGGCGTTCGCCGCCGCCGTGCGCGTCCAACTCGAGACCGCCTTGGAGGCGTCATGACCGACCAGGCCGACACCCTCGCCGCCCAGCTGGCGCCGTACCGTGAGATACCGGGCATCGTCGCCGCCCTGCTCGTCTCGCGCGACGGCTTCGTGGTAGCCGCGGACGCGGGGCCTGAGATCCAGCCGGACGCCGTGGCCGCCCAGGTGGCCGGCGTCATCGACATCGCGGCGCGACTCTCCGCCGAGTTCGGCAAGCCCGAGGCGAAGTACATCTCCCTCGAGTTCGACGACCTCAACCTCGTGCTCGCCCCGTTCGGCGGCGAACTCATGCTCGTGCTCGCGGGCCTGCCCGGCGCCCTCTCCTGCGAGTACCGCCTCATCAAGCCAGGCGCCTGACCGCCCCGCCGCTGGCGCGCGGCCGGACCGACCAAGGAGAACTCTCATGGAAGACGCGGTCGAACAACTCGACAACCTGGCGCGGAGCGTCGGCGAGTGCATCCGCTGCGACGAGCTCGTGGCGAACCGGCTCCGCGCCGTACCCGGCGGCGGCCACCCGCACTGCACGGTGATGGTCGTCGCGCTTCACACGGACCCGACGGACGAACAGGACGGCGGCCTGGCCGGCGGAACCCTGCTCGACGAGCTCGCGGAGTCCATGCCCGCCCTCGCGGAGAGTCGGGACAAGGTGTATGTCACGGCGCTCGCCAAGTGCGTGCCGCGCAGCGACTGCGTCGTGCGCGGCCCGCTGCCGCAGGAGCTCGACAACTGCTGGCCGTACCTCTCGAAGGAGCTCACCATCACCACGCCGCACTACGTGCTCACGGTGGGCGAGGAGACCACGCACTACCTGCTCGGCAAGTTGTTCAAGGACCACCCATCGGCGCCGGGCGACTCGCTCGAGCTGCGCGTCTTCGACAACCCGGCGTTCAAGGTGGTGCCGGTGGCGACGCCGGAGGAGCTTCGCCGCCGCGACCCCAAGGTCCGCAAGGAGTACACCGAGCGCCTGCGCCGGCTGGCACAGGTGATGGGCCTCTGAGACGAGCGTGACGGCGGCCGCCGGCCCGGGCGCCTCCGCGCCCCGGCCAGCGGCCGCCACGCGTACCGGTCACTCGGCAACCGAGCGGCCGGCGTCCACCTCGGGGCGAGAGCGACAGGGGGTCAGGGCACCACCACGCGCAGGGCGCGGGGCACGACCTTGCACTCCATCGGCAGGCTACCCGCCAGCTCGCCGTCGGTCTGCACCAGCACCTCCTTGCCGTCCTCCACCGTGGTGATCCTGGCGCTCTCCGTGCGGAAGTACTCGACCTTGGGGTGCTTGATGTGCGCGTTGATGAGCGCCGCCGTCCAGTACCAGACGGTGCTCACGAACGACTTGTCCTTGAGCACGCACACGTCCAGCAGGCCGTCGCGCATGTCGGCGAGCGGGGTGATGCCGAAGGCGCCGCCGTAGTTGGACGAGTTGCCGAAGACGGCGAAGTAGCCCTCCACCGTGCGCTCCTCACTGGTCACCCGGATGAGGGGCTCCTCGTGCGTGAGATACGTGGCCAGTCCCTGCACGGCGAACGCCGCCTCCTTGAGCGCCTTCTTCATGGCGGGGTGCAACGACGCGACCACCGCGGCGTCCATGCCGACCCCCGCCATGAGGCCGAAGTAGCGGTCGCCGGCCAGGCCGAGGTCGATCCAGGAGATGTGGCCGGCGTCGCCGCCGAGCAGCCGGACGGCGTCCGGCGGGTCGAGCGGGATGCCGAGCTCCATCGCCAGGACGTTGACGGTCCCGGTAGGGATGATGGCGAGCGGCACGTCGCTGCAGGCGAGGCCGTTGATCGTCTCGTTGACGGTGCCGTCTCCGCCGACGGCGGCGACGAGGTCGAACCCGGCGGCGACCGCCTCGCGGGCGAGTCGGGTGGCGTCGCCGGGCTCCTCGGTCTGGAGCTCCTCGACCTGATAGCCGAGGCCCCGGAGGGCGGCGAAGATGAGCGGCACGTCGCGCCGGTACCCCCCACCACCGGAGTGCGGGTTGAAGATGGCGGCGATGCGCGTACCGGCGCCGTTCACGGCAGCGCCTCCTCCTCACGCGTCGCGAGCGACCGCACCGTGGCGTAGCCGGCCGCTCTGGCCAGAGCGGCGGCGTGGTCGAACCCGTGACCCACATCGCCGGGACGGTGCGCGTCCGAGCCCAGTACCAACGGAATGCCCAGGTCGTGCGCCTCACGGAGGAGCGCCGGCGCGGGGAAGGGCTTGCCGATCGGCTTGCGCAGGCCGCCGGTGTTGATCTCGAGGGCCATGCCGGCCGCCGCCACGGCGCGCAGCGCCGCGCTCGCGGCGGCCGCCACCGCCTCTCCGTCCTCCGGCGCCCCGAACTTGACGGCGTGATCGAGATGGCCGGCTACGTCGAACAGCCCGGCCTCGGCGGCTTGCCGCATGAGGTCCAGGCTCTCCAGATGGATGCGGTCGAGACCGTAGTCCGCCAGGCGCCCCTCCATCTGTGGATGGTCGAAGCCGAACCGGTCACCGACGATGTGGACAGATCCTATGACGTACTCGAACGGGTACTGGTCGAGCACGGCTGCCGTCTCCTCGAGCGTCTCGGGAATGAAGTCCGCCTCGATGCCGAGTACGACGCGCAGATCGTCGGCGTACTCCCGCGCGAGGTCCTGGACGAGCGTGACGTAGTCGTCCAGCTCATCCGGGCGCATCGCCCAGTCGTCGCTGAGGTCGTGCCGCGGCTCCCAGCCGCCGAGGAACGGCAGGTGATCGGCGAAGCCCATCTCGCGCATCCCGAGGCGGACGGCGCGCTCGACGTACTCCCGCGCCGCGCCCTCGGCGTGGCGACACATGCTGGTGTGGATGTGGTAGTCCGCGATCATGTGTGGTACTCGGCGATCATGCGCGGCGACGTCGTGCCGTGCGCCCGTGCCGGAAGCTTACACCCGCCGCCCCGACCTCGTGGCCCGGCCTGTGCGGCGCCGCGACCGGCGCGGCACGAACACCCACACGAGCGCCATGCCGGCGACGAACCCACCGATGTGAGCGAAGAACGCCACGCCGGCCTGGCCTGAGCCGTACGATTGCGCGCCGCCGACGCCCTGGAGCACGAACCAGACGACCAGCAGGACCCACGCAGGCACCTCGAACACCGGCCACACGATGAGGAGCGGGACCACCGTGAGAACGCGGGCCCGCGGATGGAGCACCAGATACGCGCCGAGCACTCCGGCGATCGCGCCGCTTGCTCCGACGATCGGCACCTCGCTGGCCGGGGCTGCGAGCACCTGCGCCCCCGTCGCCACGAGACCGCAGGCGAGGTAGAACGCCCCGAACCTGGGCCTCGTCATGGCATCCTCGACGTTGTTGCCGAAGATCCAGAGGTACCACAGGTTGAAGATGAGATGCAGCCAGCCCCCGTGCACGAACGGTGACGTGACCAGGGTCGCCCACCAGGGGAACCACACGAACGGCGGCAGGTCCACGTGGCGCGTGAGCTCGAACGGCCGCGCCCCGAAGAGGTAGTACCAGCCCTCGAGCGTGACGCCCCATCTCGGCAGCAGGAGTTGGACGACGAAGACGGCCGCGTTGGCCACGATGAGCGCGACCGTGACGGCGGGGAAGCGGTGTGTGGGGTTGTCGTCGTGGAGCGGGATCACGAGCACGAGTGTAACGGCGACGCCCCCGATCCGCGTTGGTCACTTGTGAAGATGCTTAGGACCCCGTATACTTCGGTATCCGAAGTGAACGACTCGACTGACACCCCCGGGCGCGCGAGCGCCGACGACGTCGCCGGAGAGCTCGCGCGTCTGCTCCCCGAGCTCGCCGTCGCGCTCTACGAGAGCGTGCCCCACCCCGGTCGCGGCACGCGCTCCCCGTCGACGGCACGGCTCACCGGCCGCCAGCTCGAGGCCGTCGTGTTCCTCTCGCATCACCGGCGCGTGACGATGGGTGAGTTCGCCGCCGGCCTCGAGATCTCGCCGGCGGCCGCCAGCGAACTCGTCGCACGGCTGATCGAGAAGGACGTCGCGCGGCGCGAGGCGGACCCGGACGACCGGCGCGTCGTCCTCGTCCGCCTCGCGGGAGAGGCGGAGCGATACGCCGAGAGCATGCACGACGAGTGGCAGCGGCACATCGACGTCGTCTTCAAGCGACACCCCGGCATCGATTCCGACACCCTGATCGCCTTTCTCGCAGACCTCACCACAGAGCTGAAAGGAAGCCGGCGCCCGTGACCATCAAGCCGGCGAGACCAACCGAGGCCGAGCCGTCCGGCGCGACCCGCAACCCGTGGGCCGTGCTGGCCGTCCTCTGTCTCGGCCTGTTCATGCTCCTGCTCGACGGCACGATCGTGAACATTGCGATCCCGCACATCCAGGAGTACTACGACACCGCCTTCTCCAACATCCAGTGGGTGATGAACGCCTACATCCTGGCGTTCGCCGTCCTGCTCGTGACGCTCGGCCGCTTCGGCGACCTGTGGGGACGGCGCAGGTTGTTCGTGATCGGCATGGGGCTGTTCACTGTGGGCTCCGCGGCCTGTGGCCTCGCGCCCGACATCCACCTGCTCATCGGCTTCCGCGTCCTGCAGGGGATCGGTGGCGCGGCGATGATGCCGGCTACGCTGAGCATCGTCTCGGACGTCTTCCCTCCCGGGAGGCGCGGCGCCGCCATGGGCGTGTGGGGCGGCGTCTCCGGCCTGGCCACCGCCATCGGCCCCACCCTGGGCGGCATCATCGTGCAGTACGCCACGTGGCCAACAGCCGAGGGCAGCTGGCGATGGATCTTCCTCGTCAACATCCCCATCGGGATCCTCGGCGTCGTCCTCGCCTTCCGCATCGTTCCCGAGAGCAAGAACCCGACGGCGGTCGAGTCGCTCGACCTGCCCGGCGTCGGGCTCATCACTGCGTCGCTCTTCGCCCTCACGTTCGCGCTGATCGAGGGGCAGGACTACGACTGGGCCTCGGCCGCCATCCTCAGTCTGTTCGCCTTCGCCGCACTCGCGTTCCTGCTCTTCTTCTGGCGCGAGCACCGCGTGCGGCAGCCGCTCATCGACTTCTCGCTCTTCCGGAGCCTCAACTTCGCGGCCGGCAACGCGACCGGTCTGCTGCTGAGCGCCGCGATGATGGGCGCCTTCTTCATCATCCCGATCTTCCTGCAGTCGGTGCTGGGCTACAGCGCCATCAAGGCGGGGCTCGTGATGGCGCCGATGTCGGTGGTCATCATCTTCGCGGCGCCCGCCGCTGGGTCGCTGTCCGACAGGCTCGGGAGCAAGTGGATCGTGGCCGGCGGCATGTTCCTCCTGGCCGCCGGCCTCGCCTGGATGGCAGGTCTGCTGCCGGGCATCGAGAAGATCGCGCCCGACACGTCCCCCTCCGACCTGGTCGCGCCGTTCGTCCTCTCGGGCATCGGCATCGGGCTCGCCATCGCTCCGGTGACGTCGGCGGTCATGGCGACGGCGCCGAAAGAGCGCGTGGGCAACGCCTCCGGCGTGCTCTCCACCACGCGCCAGGTCGGCAGCCTCATGGGCATCGCGATCCTGGGGGCCGTGCTGCAGAACCGGGTCACGGCCACCATCACCGAGGGCATCCAGGGCGTGAGCCAGATCCCGGCGGCCGTCAAGGAGCGGATCATCGCCGCCGCCGGAAGCGGCTCCATGCAGCTGAGCATCCCCGACACGGGGAGCGGCATGCCAGCCATGGCGCGGCGGATGATGGAGGAGCTCTTCATGCGCTGGTTCACCGACGCGATGGCGAGCACGTTCGTCGTCGCCGTGGTGCTGGCCGTCGCCGGCGGGTTGTGCGCCCTCCTGCTCACGAGTCACGTGAAGGACACCGGGGAGGACGAGGCCGGCAGCGCGGCCGGGCCGGCAGCCGGGGCGGCCCCGAAGGGCGGATCGGCCTGAGCTGCCCGGCCGAGCGGTCGTCGTCGTTGCCCGCTCGGGCAACACCCGTGCGACAGGCCTCAGGCTCGGCCAAGGAGAACCACCGGCCGGCGGCGAATGACTGGCCGACCCTGGTGGTACCGTGAGGGTGTTTGAGGAGGTCCCGCATGCCCATGACGAGCGTCGAGCCGCGGATCATCGTGATCCCCCGTCAGCTCGAGGGGTTCTTCTACGAGAAGTTGAGCACCGAGTTCGCCGGCCGGGACGACGTGCGCGTGGTCGTCGAGCGACGCGTCGGCGAACGCCGACGCCCCCGCTGGGTCAGCGGCGCCGGTCCCTTCACGGAGCGCCGGCACGGCGAGCGCCGCTACGAGGCGCCCGCCTGGTCGCTCCCGGACATGCCGTTCCAGGCGTCCTGAGAGCCCCTACGTGCGAAGGGCCGGCGCTCACGCCGGCCCTCCTCGCGTACGAACCCGGCGGCGGAGCTCTCAGATCCAGCCGTTCTCCCGGCTGACGATCACGGCCTGCGCCCGATCCACCACGTTCAGCTTGTGGTACACGTTGTGCAGGTGGTTGCGCACCGTGCTCTGGCTGAGGTCCAGCGCCCTCGCCACCTGCTTGTAGGTCTTGCCGCCCGCCAGCAGGCCGAGCACCTCCAGCTCGCGGTCGGTCATCGGGTTGGGCGTGTCGCCCTTGGGCGGCCCCAACTCTCCCAGGTGCACCTTGACGCGCGCGATCAGCTCCTTGATGTGGAACGGCTTGGTGACGTAGTCTGCCGCGCCCTTCTCGAACCCGAGCAGCTTGTCGTTGATCTCGCGACGCGCGGTCAGGAAGATGATCGGCGAACGAAGCTCGCACGGCCTGTCCCGCAACTTCTCGTACACGGTGAAGCCGTCCATGTCCGGCATCATGATGTCGAGGAGCACGAGGTCGGGGAGGAACAGCGTGGCGGTGCGGACCGCCTCGCCGCCGTTCGCCGCCGTCTGCACGTCGTACCCGCTCGACTGGAGCGCCTCGGCGACGAGCCGCCGGATGTCCGGCTCGTCGTCGACCACGAGGATCCGTTTGGCCATCTGCTCACTCTCCTGCCGGGGTCGGGAGCCGCGACATCGGGTCGCACCACCGGAGGCCGGCACTCGTCGCGCCCCGCCCGCCGTCGCTCCACTCCGCGACTACGGGATTCGGGCACCCGTGCCGATTCCCTCCGACCGGCGTTCCGAATATCGGCATCGCCGGGAGGAACCTTAGTCCGCGTGCGCGGGACTAGCGCACGAGCCGGTCGCCGAAGGCGACCAGCACGGTGACGACCACGACCGCCACGGCCGCCGCGAGGACGATGTCGAGATAGCGTCGCGAGCGGACGGCACGCGTGGTCACGGTCACCAGGCCGTAGCCGGCCACCAGGAGACCCGCGACGCCGGCGATCAGGATGACCCAGTCCACGGACGCATCGTACACGGTTCCGGGCGGCCGGCCGCGATCAAGTGAGGAGGCGGCCGGCCAGGAACTCGAGGGGATGCTCGGCGTTCTGGCCAGAGAGGTCGCGGATCTGCGTGCGGCACGAGGTGCCCGTGGCCAGCACCGCGCTGCCGGGCGCCGCCCGGCGCACGGCCGGCAGGAGCGTCCGCTCGGCCATCGCCACGCTGAGCTCGTAGTGCTCGGCCTCGTACCCGAACACGCCGGACATGCCGCAGCAGCCGGCGTCCGGGTCGTCCACCTCGAGGCCGGGCACGGCGGCGAGCGCCGCCACGGTGGCATCGGCGAACCCGAGCGACTTCTCGTGACAGTGACTGTGCAAGAGGGCGTGGCCGCCGGCACGGAAGTGCAGGCGGCCCTCAGCGGCCAGATCGGCCACGAGCGCCAGGGCGGGCCTGCTCGCGGCTGCCACGGCGGCGACCCGCGGGTCGCCGGGCAGCAGCCGCGCCCAGTCGTCCCGGGCCATGGAGAGGCAGGACGGCTCGACGAACAGGACGTCGGCGCCCTCCGCCACGTACGGGGAGAAGCCGTCAAGGGCGCGAGTCGCCATGAGGCGCGCCTTCTCGATCTGCCCGGTGGAGAGCGCCGTCCTGCCGCAGCAGCCCACATCGGCGACGGCAAGCCGCATGCCAGCGGCGGCGAGCAGCCGGGCCAGGGCCTCGCCGATGCCCGGCTCCTGGTACTGGACGAAGCAGTCGACGAACAGGACAACGGCACGTCCGCGTGCGGGGGCAGCCGCGCCGTCCAGCCGCCGGGTGAGCGGCCGCCGGACGAACGCCGGCAACGGCCGCCGATGGGCGACGCCGGCTCTGTCCGCCACCGCACGCACGATGCGTGTAGTCGCCAGGCGGTTGACCAGAGGGGCCGCCGGCGCCGCCAGCGCCGCCAGCCGGCGGAAGTCGCCGATGCCGCGCGCCAGCAGCGGGACGCCCTCGCGCGCCCGTACCTCCGCCAGCCACTCCACCTTGAGTGCCGCCATGTCAACGCCGGCCGGGCATTCCGTCTTGCAGGCCTTGCAGGCGACGCAGGTGCCGAGCACCTCGCGGAACTCGGCCTCCCCGACGACTCCCAGCGGGACGGCGCCACAGATCACCCCCTGAAGGGCGTTGGCGCGCGCCCGGGTGGTGCGTGCCTCGTCACGGGTGACCGTCCCAGGCGGGCACATGGTGCCCGTGAGCTTCTTGCACAGCCCGGCGCCGAAGCACCGCTCGACCGCCGCCCCGAACCCCCCTTCGGCGGAATACGAGAGACGGGGCGTCCAGCCTCGGTCGGCGCGGTAGTCGGCGCCGAAGCGCAGCGACTCCGTGACCGGTGGACCGTCCACCACTACCCCAGGGTTGAGCAGCCGTGCGGGATCGAACGCGTCCTTGAGCGCCTGCATGGCAGCGTAGAGCTCAGGCCCCAGGAGGCGCGGCAGGAACCAGCTGCGCGAGCGTCCGCAGCCGTGCTCGCCGGACACGGCGCCGTGGTAGTCGGCCACGAGATCGCCGACCTCGCGTGCGAGCGAGTCCATGCGCGCCACGCCTGAGGCCGTCTTGAGATCGAGCATGGGTCGCAGGTGCAGACAGCCGGCAGACGCGTGGCCCGTGAAGCTGGCGCGCGTGCCGTGAGCGGCGACGATCCGCTGGAGGTCCGCCACGAAGTCCGCGAGACGCTCCGGAGCGACCGCCGTGTCCTCGACGAACGCGGCGGGACGCTCCGCGCCCGGCGCGCCCATGAGGAGCGGCAGCACGGCGCGGCGCAGGGCCGCCGACTCGGCCAGCGTCTCCTGATCCTCCATCCACACGGTCTGCACCACGCCGAGGCCGTCTGAGAGCGCGCGCAGGCGGCTGAGGCCGGCACGCGCCTCCTCCTCTCCGCCTTGGTACTCGACCGTCAGCAGCGCGGCCTCATCGCCGGCGAGCAGCGGCGCCGTGTGCCGGTAGCGCGCGAGATTGGGGGCCAGCCGGAGCGGGGCGAGGTCGAGGAACTCCACTGCGGATGGTCCCGTCGCGAGGATGGAGACGTTGGCCTCGAGCGCGGCGCGCAAGCTGGCGAAGGTGAAGGCCGCCCCCACCCGGCGAGCGGGGCGCGGGTCCAGGCGCACCTCCAGCTCGGTGAAGAGGGCGAGGGACCCCTCGGAGCCGGCGAGCAAGCGGCCGAGGTTGGGCTCGGGAGCGAGCAGCTCACGCAGGTTGTAGCCGGAGGTGCAGCGGCTGGTGCGGGGGAATCCGGTGGCGATGGGCTCGCGGTACCGCTCGCGCACCTGCGCGAGCGCCGCCGCGAGCCTCTGGCCTGCGGCGCCGTCGATGCCGGCGGCGAGGTCGCCGCCGGCGCACGGCCCGAAGACGGCGTGCTCGCCGCCGGCGAGCACGCCGGTCACGCGCACCACCTTGTCCTTGCTCTCGCCGTACACGATGGACCGGGAGCCGGATGAGTTGTTGCCGACCATGCCGCCGATCGTCGCCTGGTCGACGGTGGACGTGTCGGGGCCGAACTCCAACCCGCAGGAGGAGGCGGCCGCGTTGAGCGCCGCCTGGACCACGCCCGGCTGCACGCGGGCGCGGCTCCTGTCCCGGTCGATCGCGAGCACGGCGTCCAGCTTGAAGCAGTCGACGACGATGCCGGGACCGATCGCCTGGCCGGCGACGCTGGAGGCGGCGCCGCGGGCGACCACGGGCAGACCTGTCTGCGCCGAGACCTCCGCCGCCGCGGCGAGGTCGTCGGTGGAGCCGGCGACCAGGACCACCTCCGGGATTACCCGGTACCCGGATGCGTCGGTGGAGTAGAGCCAGCGCCGAAGGTGGGTCGTCCACACCTCCCCGGCAGCGGCGCGCCGCAGCGCTGCGGCCGCGGCGCGCCCCTCGGGCGAGAGCTCCGGGATGCGGTGACGCACGCTCATGGCGCCTAGGATACCGCCCCGGGGTAGCGAGCAGCGGCTGTCCCCGCCGCCGGACGGCCCCGGCGGCGGTGCCGTCACAGCCCGCCGGGGCTGAAGACCGGCAGCCAGCGCGAGAGTCGCTCCAGCACGCCGAACATCATGAGCACACCGAACACCGTGAGCAGAACGCCGGCGCCGACCTGGATGCCGCGGTAGTGCCGCTTGACCCAGCCCAGCCTGGCGCTGACCCAATCGAAGGCGAGGGCCGCGAGCACGAAGGGCACCGCGAGTCCGGTGGAGTACACCAGCAGCAGCAGAGAGCCGGACGCCGCGCTCTGGCTCGTCGCGGCCATGGAGAGGATGGCGCCGAGCACGTATCCCACGCAGGGAGTCCAGCCGACGGCGAGCGCCATGCCCGTGAGGAAGGCGCCACCGGCGCCGGCCCGTCTCGGAGCCACCCTGAGCATGGGCTCCGGCGGCCGGAGCACGCCGGCGACCACGAGACCGCTGATCGCGATGAACGCCCCGGCGACGACCATCAGGATCTCGCGGTACTGGATGAGGAGCCGGCCCACGCCGCCGGCGCCGGCTCCCATGAGCATGAAGACCACGGTGAACCCGGCGACGAAGAGCAGCGACGTCCAGAACAGGCGCCGGTGCTCGCGTCCCAGGTCCTCCACGCCCACGCCTGAGATGAACGAAAGATACACGGGCAGCAGTGGCAGCACGCAGGGCGAGACGAACGACAGCAACCCGGCGGCGAAGGCGAGGCCGATCGCCGTCATGCTGAGCGACGTGATCTCGACAGCCGTCACGATATGGAGACGCGGGTCGTCAGCGGGAGAGGGTCACTCGGCCGCGGCCAGAGCAGCGGTGAACTGGTCGAGCGACGAGGCCCCGACGAGACGATCGGTCTCCTGCCCCTGCGCGTCGAAGAAGATGGTCGTGGGCACGCCGGTGACGCCGTACTCTCCGCCGAGGCTGTTGTCGTCCATCACGACCGGAAAGGAGAGGCCGTACTCGTCCATGAAGGCGAGGGCGTCCTCCTCGGTGTCGTTGACGGCGACGCCGACGATCCGTGCTCCCGACTGTCTCGCGAAGGCGGCGAGGTCGGGCGCCTCCAGGTTGCACGGGCCGCACCACGAGCCGAAGAAGTTGAGCACCAGCGGCTCGCCTGCGTAGGAGGCCGCGTCGAAACCGGACGGCGAGAGCACCTCGGCTGCGGCGGTGGCGCCGGCGGCGGCACCCTCTCCGGCGGCCACCTCATCACCGTTCCCCGAGGGACCACCCCCCGCGGTGAGCACGAGCACGACGGCCACCACG
>DAIQNY010000063.1:0-14994 GCA_036788155.1 Actinomycetota bacterium
GCCGACCCGGCGACGCCGGACGACCTGGACATGGTCGAGGTGACCGCCGGCGAGATCACCACGGCCGACGCAGTGATGCGCCGCTCCTGCACGCTCAGCGGCGTGGTCACCGACAGCCGGACCGGCAGCCCCGTCGCCGGCGTCCGGGTCGAGCCGGCCCTCGCACCGGGGCAGACGCCGGAGATCCGGCCCTTCTCAGTCTCCGGCGGGGTCACCGACACCACGGGCGCCTATACGGTCACGGGCATCCCGGACGGCGTCTACGTGGTGGCCTGCAACGGCAAGGCGCCGGTGTACGGGCTGCAGTACTGGCCGGCGGCCGCGACGGCCGCAGCCGCGACGCCGATAGCGCTCACGCCGTCGGCGCCGACCGCAGTTGCCGACGTCGTGCTGCAGCGCGACTCCACACGGCCGATGACGAAGGCGCTCAACGGCGTCACGACGCGCAGGCGGAAGGCGGCGAAGTTCAAGTTCCGCGTCTCTGACGCGTACGGCGACCGGGCCAGGCTAACCCTCGTGGTGGCCACCGCGAAGGGCAAAGTCAAGGCGCGCGTCAAGCTCGGCGTGCGGCGCATCAACGTCGCCGACAGCGCGAAGTGGAAGCCGGCTCGCCTCGCCACCGGCAGGTACACCTGGTGGGTGACGGCGACCGACCTCGCCGGCAACACGCAGTCGAAGGCCGTCAAGAAGGCGCTCGTGCTGAAGCGCTGAGCGGGCGGCTCAGGCCAGCCCCATGCTCCGGAGCTGACCCTCCGAGTAGCCGAAGAAGTGCGCCGTCTCGTGCAGCACCGTCACCCGGATCCGCCGCGCAAGGTCGGCGCGGCTGGAGCTCACACGCTCCAGGTTGGCGCTGTAGAGATGGATGGTGTCCGCGTACGGGGCGCCAAAGGTCACCGAACGCCGGTTCAACGGCACCCCGTGGTACAGCCCGAGCGCGCGTGGGTCGAGGCCGCCGTCCACGAGCTGCGCCGAAGGCTGCGCCTCGATCATGATGCCCACGCCCTGCAGTTCGTCGAGCAAAGCCCGCGGGAGTTCGTCCAGGGCGGCGGCCGCCGCGGCTTCGAACTCCTCTCCGGACATGAGCGCCGGTCGTGGCGGAGCCGCGGCATCGAGCTGCCGCACGCGGCCCCACTCGCTCGCCTTGCCCTCGCGGTCGCCCAGGGCATCGAGGGCTCGGCCCAGCAGGTAGCGCGCGTCGGCCTCGGCTGCGGGCGGCAGGCCGCCCGCAGCCAGGTGCGCGCGCAGGAACTGGGCGGCCGCGCGCGCATCGCCTGCGGCGAGCAGGCGCGCGGCTTCGCGTACTGAACTCTCGACCGGCATGACCCGCATCATACCGGCGACGACCCTACGCCTGCAGCGCGCCTTCGCCGCTGATGTTGACCAGCCAGTCGACGCCGAACCTGTCCGTCAGCATGCCGAAGGAGTCGCCCCAGGGAGCCTTCTCCAGCGGCATCCGCTCCGTGCCCCCCTCCTTCAGTTTGTCGTAGTACCCCCGCAGTTCGGACTCGTCGTCTCCGCTCAGCGAGATGCTGATGGTGTTGCCCGGCCTGTACTCGAGGCCGTCCGGCGTGTCGGCCGCCATGAGCACCATGCCGTTCGGAGCCTGGAGCATGGCGTGCATGATCTTGTCGCCCTCCCCCGGGCCTGTGCCGACGTCGTACTCCTTGAATGTGGTCATATCGAGCGTGCCGCCGAACACGCTCCGGTAGAACTCCATCGCCTCGCGTGTGTTGTCACGGAAGCTGATGTACGGATTGAGCCTGGACTGCATGGTCGACCTCCGGTATGCGTGCGTTGCTGCGCCTGATCGGCTTTGTCCGGGTGTTCCCGAAGAAGAGGTGGTCCTGACGGGAGGGGCGTCAGACCGCCCGTTCCGAACCCTGGCCTAGGCGGCCTCCGCGCCGGCCCCGGCCGGCTCCTGCGGCGCGGCTCCACCGCCGGACGGTTCACTCTCGGGCGGCTCGCCGGCGGCCGACTCGGGCTCGGGCAGGTCGCGCATGCGCAGGAGCGGAGAACGCACCAGCCAGAGCACGCCCAGGCAGCCGCCGGCGGCGGCGAGGACCAGCGTCTCGCGCGTGCCGATCGTGGTGGCGAGCGCGCCCGCCGCAAGGGCGCCGAGCGGGCGCACCCCGTGGTTGACCATCATGTAGGCGCCGCTGACGCGCGAGCGGAACCTGTCGGGGATCGTCGCCGCGAAGATCGAGCCGATGCTGATGTCGAGCATCATCACGCCGAGCCCCGCCCCGAACTCGGCGGCCAGCAGCATCAGCAGGACGATGCCCTGCGGACCGCCGGCCAGCGGCACCAGCAGCAGCGGCAGCGGGAACACCAGGCAGCCGGCGGCGAAGGTGGGGCCCACGCCGATGCGGCGAGCGATCCGCCCCGTCAGCAGAGACCCGATCACGCCGCCCACGGCCCCGGCGCCCAGCACCAGGCCCAGCGTGCCGGGCGAGAGCCCCAGCGAGCGCGTCACGTAGAGGACGAAGAGCGCGAGGAAGGCGAAGTCGAAGAAGTTGAGCGTTGCCGTGGCGGCGAGCGCCGAACGCACAACGGGCGACGCGGCGATGAAACGGACGCCGCCGAGCACGAGGCCCTTCTGGGCCTCCTCCCTCGGCGGCTCGACGGCCTCCACGCGGTGCAGGAAGAACGCCGACACGAAGTACGTCACCGCGTCCAGCGCGAGGGTGAGGGGAGCGGTGAGCGCCTGCACCAGCGCACCGCCGATACTCGGCCCCACCACGCCCGTCAGCGCCCGGCTCCCATTGAGCAACGACATCGCTCCCACGTAGTCGACACGCGGCACCAGCGCCACGAACAGGGCGTTGTACGAGACCATGAAGAGCACGCTGAGCGCACCGCTGAGGAACGCCACCGCGTAGAGCAGCGGCAACGAGAGCACGCCGAAGGCCGCGCTCAGCGGGACGACCGCCAGGAGCAGGCCTCTCCCGAGGTCCGCGGCGATCATGGTCCGGCGCCGGCGGCCACGCCGATCCACGAGGGCTCCGGCGTGCAGCGAGAACAGCAACGCGGGGACGAGCGCCGCGGCCGTCAGACAGCCCATCTGCGCGGCGCCTGCATCCAGCTCGAGCACGGCGACCAGCGGCAGCGCGATGAGCGTGATCTGGTCGCCGATCAGCGACACCGTCTGCCCCGCCCAGAACCTGCGGAAGGCGGGGTGCGCCGCAAGGAGCGCCGGAGTCATGCGGGAGAGTAGCTTCATGATGAGCACCGGGAGGGCGGCCGCCGTCAGTCGCCGGCCGCCTCCGGCCCGGTCGGCGGCGCCGGCTCAGCGTGGTCGACAGGCTCCGGCTCGGCCGGCGGCGCCGGCTCAGCTTGGTCGACAGGCTCCGGTTCGGTCGGCGGCGCCGATCCAACCTCGTCGACGGCCGCCGGCGCTGCCCGCCCACGCCGGACCCGCGGGAACGCCAGGCTCACGAAGGCGATCGGTCGCGAGCCGTCTGGTCGCAGCTCGGGGCGTTCGTTCCGCTCCGCGTACTTGTCGAGCAGTCCCCACACGCGGCGTCCCAGCTCGGCCAGCTCGTCCGCCGTGAGGTACAACGACGCGTCGTTGAGCTGCGCCGCCTGCTGCCACTCCTCCGGCTCCTCGAGCTTGTGGTCGACCCAGGCCATGAGCGCCTCGTAGTGCTGCTCGGCCACCACGCCCTCGAGCAACTGTGACGCCGCCGCGGCCTCCTGCCCGTTCATGACGTTGGGCCAGCTCGTCGAGGAGGCCGTGGCCTGCCACGGGCGCTCGCGCCCGCGGCCACCTCCGGCCTCCTCGACGAGCCCGTACTTGGCGAGCTGCCCCAGATGGAAGGTGCAGCGCTGCGGCGTCTCCCCCAGCTCGCGCGCCGCCTGCGTGGCAGTCATCGGGCCGTGCACCCGCAACAGCCCGACCAGCTTGAGCCGCGTGGGATGCGCGAGCGCCCTGAGCGCGCGGGCGTCGCGGAGCTCCACGCTCTTCGGACGCTCCGCGCGGGCGGCGCGTGCCGGCTCCCCCGCGCGTCGCGCAGACTTCTCTCGCCGTCCAGGGTCGTTCTTCATGTCTCACAACATACCCTTTAAAGCTTTTCTTGTAAACAAGCATGTGCTGATAAGGTAGAAGACACCGGCCGTCTTGGGGGGTCTCATGTCTCGCACCGTGATCGTCGTCCTGCTCCCGCTCGTCCTGCTCCCGCTCGTCCTGCTCCCGCTCGTCCTGTTCACGGCGGCACCGGCGTTCGCGGCGCCTGCGTACGCACCGGAGACGCTGCTCGCAGGGGGGCCGTCCGCACAAGGCGCGCCGCAGTGCGCCACGAGGATCGAGGCGTGGCAAGACGACGCCACCGTCTGGGTAGGCTGGAGGCCGGTCTGGGCGGCGGTCCAGGCGGGCGCGAGCGCCCAGCGAAACCCATCGGTGAGTGGCCATCTGGTGGCCTTCGAGGACGACCGCGCCGGCGACTGGGACGTCTATGCGTGGGACACCCTTCAGCCGGCGGATCCCGCGTCCGTGCTGCCCATCGCGACCGGCCCCGGTGACCAGCTCGACCCGGCCGTCTCCGCCAGTGTCGTCGCCTACGAGGACCACGCGCGCGGCAACGCCGACATCGCCGCGTACGACCTCGTGAGCCACGAGCGGCACCTGCTCTCCAGACACTCGAGCGCCCAGGTGGACCCGGCCACCGACGGCCGCTGGGTCGTCTGGGCGGACCGCCGCAACGGGAACTGGGACATCTACGCCTACGACCTCAAGAACCAGCGCCTCAAGCGCCTCACCAAGAACAAGGCCGACCAGACGGCGCCGGACGTCGGCCAGGGCAAGGTCGTCTATCAGGACCGCCGCAACGGGAACTGGGACATCTACCTCTGCTCCCTCTCCTCCGGCAAGGAGCGACGACTCACCACAGCACGCTCCAACCAGACGCAGCCCAGCATCGACCGGGCCCCCAGGGGATCGCGCTTGCAGAACGTCGTGTATGTTGACGACCGCGAGGACGCCGGCGACCTCTGGGTACGCGAGGGAGGTACCGGCATCGTCAAGCCCCTGTGCGAGTCGACGGGCGCGCAGACGTCGCCCAGCTTTGCCGACGAACGCGTGATCTGGGCCGATAGCAGAGACGGGCAATCCGACGTGTACGCCTCGGACGTCCGCTTCTCATCTCTCTCCGTGCCCGGCGCCCTCACAGTCGACTACGCCGGCACCGTCAAGGTCACCGGCCGGCTCTCCACGGCGAACCCGGACGGCCAGAAGGTGCGCGTGACCGGTTACGGCGCCCCGCGCACCGTCACCGTGAGGGAGACGCGTGAGGACGAGGGGACGTATGCCCTGATCGTCAAGCGCGTCGTCAAGAAGATGAAGCGTCGCATCTCGTATCCAGGGGACAGCCGCCACCTGCCGGCCCGCGGCGGCACTGTCGTGATCACACCTCGCGCCGTCCTGAATCGCCCGCGCCTCGTACGCACTCCGGGCAAGCCCGAGAACGGCGCGGCCGTCGGGACGGTGGACCTCTGCACCATCTCAGGCACCCTCAAGCCACGGCACCCCGCCGGCACCCGCGCCGTGACGCTGACCATCTACCGCAAGACGAAGTACACGGACTGGCGACTGTACAAGACGCTCCGGCTGAAGGTGGGCAACGCGGGGACGGCGAGCGCCTACAAGACGAAGCTCGTCCTCGCAGGAGGCTTCTACTCGTGGAAGGTCCAGGCGATGCACAAGGACACGGGGCACGCCAAGACGCTCTCCGCCTTCAGCTCGACACTCCGCGCCAGATAGTCGGCGCTGCAGACGGGCGGGTCCGAGCTCCGCGGGCCGCCGCAGGCCGGCTGCCGCGGAGCTGTCGGCGGCGAGCCGTCAGCCGCGGTAGCGCAGCACGACCGACGTCTCGACCTGCCGTTCCGGGATGGACCAGTAGCGGCGCAGCAGCTGGTCTTTCTCGGCAGGCGTGACGAGCACGAAGCCGTGGCGCTCGTAGAACGCCACGGCCCACCAGGCGGCCGCCCAGGTGCCCACCAGCAGCGGCCGCCGATCGCCTCCGGCGGCAAGCCGCAGCAGGTGCGCAAGGAGGCGGCCGCCTACGCCGGCGCGCTGGCGGTCCGGCCGCACGTAGGCGTGCCGGATCAGGGTCACGTCATCCACGTCCTGGACGCCCATCACCCCGGCGAGGAGTGAGGGCGCGGCGGGGATCTCGCCGGCGGCCTCCTGTTCGCCGCGCTCGAAGAGTCCCCAGAAGCGCACCCCGGCCGCGATCTCGGCCGTCATCTCCTCGAGCGGCATGTACGGCTGGTGATAGCGGTCGTCGGGAATGACGCCCGCGTATGCGGCCGCGGCCGCGTTCACGACGGCGACCATCGCCGGCAGGTCGGCGTCCGTGCAGAGGCGGAGGAGTACAGGCTGGTCCCGGCCGGACATCCAGCCCCCCCTACTCCCCGGCCGGCTCGACCACCGAGCCTCCGGACGTGGTGACGTCGCCGAGCCGGGGCGAGCCCGTGTAGACGAGGCGTGAGCCGCCGCTGAGGTCCGCGTCGAGCGTGCCCGTCACGCTGACCTGGGCCAGGGAGCCGCCCGACAGGTCGAGGTCGGCGTCGCCGGCCTCGAGCGCGGACAGCTCGAGGCGGCTGCCGCCGGAGGCTCCCAGCCGCACACTGCCCGCCGAGCCGCGCAGCTCGACGGCGCTCGCCCCGGAGACGCCGCCGGCGAGCGCCTGAGCCTCGAGCTCGCCGGCCGTGCGACTCGCGCCGGAGGCCTCCACCGTCACGTCGCCGGCGCTCACGCCCGCGAGCGTCAGCGAACTGGCGCCGGAGAGCTCGACGGAGAGCGGGTCGCCGGAGGCGAACCCGCTCGCCTCCACCGACGCCGCGCCGCTCGCCTCGACGCCCTCCAGGGCCGGAAGCGTCACGGTGGCCACCGCCGTCACCCCGGCGTAGGTGCGCCGCGACGTCAGCCCGATGCGCAGCGTGTCGCCCTCCATCTCGACCTCGAGATAGTCCTCGACCAGATTGTCGTCGACGCTCACGGACACCGAGAACTGGTCGCCCCGCTCCACCGTCAGGTTGAAGCCGTGGTCGGTCTGCAGTCGCGTGAAGCCGGTGAAGTCGTACGTCCTGGTCACCGCCTGCCCGGATCCGCGGACCTGCCCGAGGCAGCCGGCGGCCGCAACGACCAGCGTGAGGAGCCCCGTCACGGCGGCAAGCGCCACAGCCGCCCGCGACCTCCTCTGCCACGCGACCCGTGCGCCGGGCCGCTCCACGCCTCTCTCGCTCACCTTCCGCCGGTCCCTGCCCGCCATCACCGCCTCCTCGCTCCCCCGGGCCATCGCCACGTCATTCTCGCCTCATCGCCAGATACTACTGCCTCCCTCTCCAACGCGGTCCGGCATGCGTGGACAGGGAATCACCAGAGTGGGAGCAGCACGCGAAGGAGGGGATCATGGCCACCATCCCTCAGAAGCTCCACGACATCCTTGCCGAGGGGCACACCATCTGGGTCGCGACCGTCGGAGCGGACGGCATGCCCAACGTCTCCATCAAGGGGAGCGGCAGTCTGTTGGCCGGCGACCGCGTCATCTTCGCCGACCTCTACCACCGGGAGACGCTCGAGAACCTCGAGCGCGACCCGCGCATTGCGGTCGGCGTCCACGACCACGCGAACAAGCTCGCGATGCAGGTCAAGGGGCGCGCGGAGATCCTCGATCACGGCGACCTGGTGGACGACATGCGACGGCGCCTGGCGGCCGTATGCGAGAGGCTGGCTCTACCGCCGGTCCAGCACGTCGTGGTGGTGACGGTCGACTCGGTGGTCGACCTGTGGCCGGGACCGCACGCGGGCGAAGAGGTGCGCGCAGCGGGGACGGCCGGCTGAAGACGGAAGGGCCGGCCGACGCCACGTCGGCCGGCCTGAGGCATGAGCCGGCCAAGGCGGAGACGGCCGGCCGTGGGTTCGAGAAGCGAGGACTGAGGAGCGGGCCAAGGCGAGCGTTTGGGCAAGGCTGCCGGGACCCGCTCCTCAGAACTCGCCGAGCACCGCCTGCAGGAGGGCGGCGCCGCGGAGCTCTTCGGCCTCGCGTCGCCCGGAGCGAAGTGCCGGTTCACGCTCTGGCTGCAGGTCCGCGCTGAGTTCGGCGCCGAAGCCGTAGTAGTCGGCGGCGCCCTCGCCGGTCCTGAGCGCGTCCAGCGTCGCCGGCTGCTCGTCACCCCCGTCCGGCTCGCCGCCACCGGGAGCCCACTCGTCGGCGCCCCGCGCGGCCCACACGTCCACGGGACGTACCCGGCGTGCGGCGACGGCGCGGAGCCCCTTCTCGACGGCCGCCCACAGGACGTCCGGGGAGGCCGGCGTCGAGATGCAGTCGGCGGCGCCGGCCCGCCAGGCGTCCACCGTGTCGGCGTGCCTCGACGATGCCAGGATCACGAGGTGGGTGTCCTCTCCGTGATGGAAGTCGCGCACCAGGCGGCACATCTCGGGACCCTCGATCCCGGGCAGGTCCCAGTCGACGAGCGCCACCTCCGGCGGATCGTCGTGGAGCAGCAGGTCGAGCGTGTCGGCGCCGTCCTCGGCCGTGAGGATCTCGAGACCTGAGGCCTCGATCCTGCGTCCGGCTCCGCGCATCACGACGTCGGTGAGCGCTTCCCGAGCCTTGCTGCTTTCGTGAGCGATGAGGACTCGCACGTCTGCTCCCTGGTCGGCCCCAACGGGGCGGATGGCTTGCTCACCCTCCGCGTCGTCCCTGCTGGAAGGGGCTCAGATAGTACGTTCGTTTAGCTGTGCGTGAGTCTCCGTGGCCACCCCGGACAACGCCCGTCGCAGTGCCGTCCCGGGCGTCGTCGACCAGGCGAAGGTGCAGATTCGCGTGCCCGCGGTCGATTCCAGTTGAGACGTGGCTTGTGCCACAGCGTAGGCGTCCGAAGGAGGGGCAGTTGTGAAGCAGCACCGCAGACAGGCAGCCGCACGAGCACGAACGGGGCACGACCACGGGAGAGCGCTCGCCGGCGCGCCTGTCCTCATGGTCCTCTGCCTCCTCCTGCTGCTGGTGCTCGCGCCGGCCGCGCAGGCGGCCTCCCCGTACGCAAAGACCATCCGGGACGGGCGCGCCGCCGCGCGAGCTCTGCTCGCGGAGACCGGCGCGCCTTCGCTCTCCCTCGCGCTCGTCAGCAACGGCCGCGTGGTCTGGCGCCAGACCTTCGGCTACGCCGACGTGGAGAAGCAGACGCCCCCGACGCCGCGGACCATGTACGGCATCGGCTCCGTCAGCAAGACGATCGCGGCGGTGGCGCTCATGCAGCTCGTCGACGACGGACTGGTGTCCCTCGACGAGCCCGTCACCACCTACCTCCCCGGGTTCCGGATGGCGTCGCCGGGCTATCGCAACGTCACCGTGCGTATGCTCCTCGACCACTCGTCCGGCTTCCCGGGCTCGGCCTACGGCAGCGCGATGACCGCGGACTACTGGCCGGGCTATCTCGGTCAGGTCATCGGGACGCTGGAGACGTCGCGCCTCAAGCACACGCCCGGCGCGCTCTCCGTCTACTGCAACGACGGGTTCACCCTGCTGGAGGCGATCGTCGCGAACGTCACCGGCACGTCGTTTCCCGAGTACGTGCAGCAGGAGATCTTCGACCCGCTCGGCATGGCGCATTCGGCGTACCCGTTGCAGGCCTTCGCCGACGGGACGTACGCGAAGGCCTACGACGCCGACGGGTCGGCGCATTCACAGGAAGTGGTCGACACGCTGGCCTCCGGCGGGCTGTACTCGACGCCGGCCGACCTCTCGCGGTTCGCGACCATGCTCATGAACCGCGGCGCGTACGCCAGCCGGCGGATCCTCTCGGCTGCCTCCGTCCGTGAGATGGGCACGGATCAGACCGTGGGCGAGATGCGCCCCGTGCTGTACAAGGCGGCACGGTACGGGCTGGGCTGGGACAGCGTCTCCCAGCCCGGTCTGCTCAAGGCCGGCTTCACCGCCTGGATGAAGGGTGGGGACTCCGCCGACTACCATGCCGGCTTCGTCGTCGTCCCCGGCAAGAAGCTGGCCGCCGTGGTTCAAGGCGTCGCGCCCATCGACTCCGGGAAGGCCGAGACCCTGTGCGAGCGCATCCTGCTGCACGCGCTCAAGGACCGCGGGGCTCTGCGCCGGCTGCCGAGGCTGGTCCCGGCGGTCGCCCCGCGAGTCAAGAAGGCGACCGCCTCCCAGCTGCGCGCCATCCAGGGATACTGGGCGGGGAACAGCATGCTCTTCAAGGCCGAGAGCGCCGAGGGATCGCAGGCCGTGACTGTCTCGACCCTCGGCCAGGACGGCGCCTGGCATGAGATGACGCGCGGGTTGCGCCTGCGCGTGGACGGCAGGTTCCACCGTAAGGGCGCTCCGGCGTCGGTATGGACCACCACGGCGGCCGGACGCCGCTATCTGATCAACAGGGCGCCGTCCGGCAACGGCTTCTGCTTCGACAACCTGCCGCTCGCCCAGAAGCTCGCCGCAGGAGAGCCGCTCAGCAAGGCTTGGGCCTCGCGCGTCGGCGGCTGGTGGCTGGGCGTCAACGAGTATCAGTCCTCGACCTTCTGGGACGACTCCGGGCCTCTGCTGAGCCTGGCGGACGTCCCTGGTCTGGGGGGCTACCTCCTCGTGAACACGGTCGGCTACGGCATGCAGATCCTCGATCCCGGAGAGGACGACGAGATCGCGCTCACGTTCCTGCAGATCCCGGGGTTCGGCTCCCGAGACATGAACGACCTGACCGTGGAAGAGGTCGACGGCGACGAATGGCTGAGGTACGGCACGACGCTGTACCGCCCGCTGCAGAGCGTCCCGGTCCTCACCGCCGGCGCGAACGTCGTGACGATCGGTGACGAGGGCCACGCGGAGTGGCGCACGCTTGACTCCCCGGCGCGTGTGGCGATCGCGGCCGGCAGCCTCTGGAGGGCCTACGACGCGGGGATGGCCGTGATCGGCAGCGGCACGACGTACCCGGCCGAGGTGGAGGTGCCGGCCGGCGGGTTCGTGTGCCTGTTCGCGCCGGACGGGACTGAGATCGGCGTGACCGTGACGCCGTCCGCCGGCGTCGGGGCCGGCCCGTCGCTGCAGCGGCCGGCCCTCCCGTCGGCCGTCCCGAGCTTCGACGAGCTAGGCGCCGCGCCGGCGCGCTGACCTGCAGGACGGGGCGGCGGCGGGGCCTCTTCCGGCCCCGCCGCCGCCCTACGCGCAGTCTGGTCCGTCGGTCAGGCCGCCCGCTCCAGCCGCGGCGGGATGTTGTGGTTGAGCCTGAAGACGTTGTCCGGGTCCCACCGCGTCTTGACCTCCACCAGACGGTCGTAGTTGTCGCCGAAGCTCGCCCTCAGCTGGGCCTCGCCCTCTTCGAGCAGGCCGGGGAAGTTCAGGTAGTTGCCGACGGTGTGCGGGCGAAGGGCCGCGATGAGATCCCGTGCCCAGGCCATGTTGGCACGGTCGCCGGCCGGGTCGTCCCAGTCCGCCTCGGGGTTGACGAGCCAGCCGGCGGACCGGCCGGCGTACGCGGAGCCACCGGCCGGCTCCTCTCTCATCGCCCCGCCCATCAGCCAGACGTCGATGGTGCTGAGCGGCGAGGGTTGCTCGGCCGCAGCCGCGGCCACGATGTCGATGACGGCGTCGCTCACGTCGGCCACGGCCGCCGACTTCCAGTAGTAGTGCCGTCCGCGCGGGTACTCCTCGTCCAGGAACTGCTGAAGCTGCGCGTAGGGTATGACGCCGCTCAGATCGGCGATAGGCGTGGCCAGGCCGCGGAGAGGCAGGAGAGCCTCGACGCCTTCGTCGGGCCGACCGATATACGCGGCCGCGACCGCCAGCAACGGGCGGCCGACCTTCTCGGGCGGCACGCCCTCCATCTCGGACACGCTCCCGGTGAACGCGATGGGGGCGATCTCCGGCGGCAGGGCCTGCGCCACCTCCCTGAGGCGGCGCAGGCCCGGGACGGTCTCGTCGCCCTCGTACAACACGAGCGCGAAGGCGACCTCGGGCCCGACAGGATGCAGCTGGAACTCGAAGGTGGTGACCACGCCGAAGTTGCCGCCGCCGCCGCGAAGCGCCCAGAGCAGGTCCGGGTTCTCGAGGCCTGACGCCCGGACCAGGTCTCCCCGCGCGGTGACCACCTCGGCGGCGACGAGGTTGTCGCACGTGAGCCCATGCTTGCGCCGAAGCCAGCCGATGCCGCCGCCCAGTGTGAGGCCGGCTACGCCCGTCTCGGACACGAGTCCGGCGGGCGCCGCGAGGCCGTAGGCCTGGGTCGCGGCGTCCACCTCCCGCCAGATGGCGCCGCCCTGCACGCGCGCCCGGCGGCGCTCCGCGTCGACCTCCACCGTCTTCATCGGGGAGAGGTCGACGACGACGCCGCCATCGGTCGTCGCCAGCCCGGCGACGTTGTGGCCGCCGCCGCGCACGGCCACGGGCAGACCGGCGGCCCTCGCGACCCCGACCGCCGCCGCCACGTCATCGGGGCCGAGGCATCGCACGATCGCCGCCGGCCGCCTGTCGATCATCCCGTTCCACACCGAACGGGCCGCCTCGTACTCCGCTTCGCCGGCGCCCACGACCTGCCCGCTCACGTGCGAGCGCAACGCGTGCACGACGTCCTCTGTCCGTCCGGGTGCGGCCATGACGACCTCCTCGTCGACTTCCCTTGGCTTGGGTCTTCCCCGCGCCGAGGTAGCGGCGGCCGGGCCGCCGTCCGGGGGCGGGACCGGGACCGCCCGAGGGACCGGACCGTCGTCGCATCGCGGCCAGGTCGCCAACGGATGCCGCGCGCGTCCCGGTCGGCCCGGGAAGAGACCCGGTATGGCGATCTCCCACCACGCACGGTCGACCGCACCTGTCTGCCGGACCCCGGGTCCGGAGCGGCGCCGGGAGCGCCGGTTCCGCGTGCAGGAGCGGCGCTCCGGCTTCGACCGGCGCCGCAACGTCTGCCGTTCTCCCCTTCGTGCGGCGCTCGAGGCGCCGGCGCTCAGGCTCCGCCATCAGCCGGTCCTCTTCCTCGAACTGCTGATCATGATCAACCTGCTGAGCGTGCTCGACCTCGTCATCACCCTCACCGTGCTGGAGATGGGGGCTGTGGAGCTCAACCCTCTGATGGCGTACCTGATCGACGCCGGTCCCGTCCATGCCGCGGCCGTCAAGATCGGCGTGGTCGCCCTGGCCACGCTCGGACTGTGGCTGCTGCGCCGGTATCGGGCCGCGCTGACGACGGCGGTCGTGCTCTTCGCGGCCTACGCCTCATTGGTCGTCTTCGAGCTCTTCGGGCTCATCCGGTTCTCCTGAACACGAGAGTTCCGACGCCTCTCGTACGCGCCTGCGAACACGCGTTCGCATCCGTCCGCACGCGGTGGTAGCCTGCGGCAACCCACCAGGAGGACGCCTCACATGCTCGTCGAGCTCAATGCCGACCAGCTTGCCGCCGCGCGGCACGGTGACGCGCCGCTGCTCGTCGTCGCCGGCGCCGGAACCGGCAAGACGGCGACGCTCGTGCACCGCGTCGCCTGTCTCATCGAGCGCGGCGCCGACCCGCGGCGCATCCTGCTGCTCACGTTCACACGCCGCGCGGCCGCCGAGATGCTCCGCAGGGTCGAGGCGGTGCTGGCGGCACGCGGCCGCAACACCGGCGGCGTCGCCGAGCGCGTGTGGGGCGGCACCTTCCACGCCGTCGCCGCCCGCCTGCTGCGCATCCACGCGCGCGACATCGGCATGGAGCCGGACTTCACGATCATGGACCGGGGCGACAGTGAAGACCTGGTGCACGTCGCGCGCACCCGGCTCGGCCTCGGCCGCGGCGGTGCGCGCTTCCCGCAGAAGTCCACGAGCCTCGACGTCTACTCGCGCTGCGTCAACGCCCAACTGCCGCTGCACGAGGTGCTGCACGCGGCCTTCCCCTGGTGCCTCCCGGCCGAGGAAGGCCTCGCGCAGCTGTTCGCTGCATACACGGACGCCAAGGAGGAGCAGCAGGTGCTGGACTACGACGACCTGCTGCTCTTCTGGCGCGGTCTGCTCGCGGACCCAGCCGGCGGCGCCCGGGTCCGCGAGCGCTTCGACCACGTGCTCGTCGACGAGTACCAGGACACGAACGCGCTGCAGGCCGACATCGTGAGTCTGCTGCGCCCGGACGGCACGGGCGTCACCTGCGTCGGCGACGACGCCCAGGCCATCTACGGCTTCCGTGCCGCCACCGTACGCAACATCCTCGACTTCGAGCAGCGCTTCCCGGGTGCGGAGGTCGTCACGCTCGCGCAGAACTACCGCAGCACCGCGCCGATCCTCACCGCCACCAACGCGCTCATCGCAGAGGCCGCCGAGCGACGCGACAAGGAGTTGTGGACAGAGCGCCGGGACGGCGGCCGACCCGTGCTGGCCACCTGCCGGGACGAGGACGAGCAGACGCAGTGGCTCTGCGAGCGCATCCTGGCGCACCGCGAGCAGGGCACGCAGCTCAAGGAGCAGGCCGTGCTCTTCCGCGCCCAGCACCACTCGCTGGCGCTCGAGATGGAGCTGAGCCGCCGCAACATCCCCTTCCACAAGTACGGCGGGCTGCGGTTCGTCGAGATGGCCCATGTCAAGGATCTCGTGAGCTTCCTGCGCCTGGCCGAGAACCCGCGCGACGCCATGGCGGGACTACGCGTGCTCGGGCTGGTGCCGGGCATCGGGCCGAAGACGGCGGCGGCCCTGCTCGACAGCCTCAGCGCCGCCGCCGGCGACTTCACGGCTGCCTGGAGCGGCACGCGCGTCCCCGAGCCGGCGCGCGCCGTCTGGCCGGCCGTCGTCGAGCTCTTCGCGACGCTCGCCGCTGCCGGCCCGCACGACGTCCCCGCCCAGGTGCACGCCGTGCGCAGCGTCTACGGGCCGCTCCTCGAGCGCCGCTACGACAACGCGCAGGCACGCCTGCGCGACCTCGAGCAGATCGAGGGCCTGGCGGCCCGCTCCCAGACCCGCTCCCAGTTCCTCGCCGAGCTGGTGCTCGACCCGCCGGCGTACACGCAGGAGCTCGCCGGCCCGCCCCTGCTCGACG
>DAIQNY010000064.1:0-14605 GCA_036788155.1 Actinomycetota bacterium
GAGGCACACGGCGCCGGCGGCGAGCTGTTTGGTGAGCAGCGGCTGCTCGACGTGCTCGCCGAGGCTGCGCCGGAGAGCGCCGCCGGCGCGACCACCGCGCTTCGCGACGCGGTGGAGCGGTTCGCCCCCGACCTTCGCGACGACCTTCAGTTGCTGGCCGTGCGCCCACCCGCCCAGGCCGTTCAGCCCGCCGCCGGGGAGGAGCGGGCCGCGTAGCGACACCCGCCGGACGGCGGCGTCGTCTCGCTGGCGACGGCGGGCGCCTGACGCCCGGCGCCGTCAGGCGCCGGGCCTGACCGCCCGCACGAACGCGCTCACGAGCCGCACGCCGTCCGGCAGCGCCGGCGCGCCGCAGCACGAGTTCTCCGGAGAGCCTTCGTAGACGTTGGTCACCTCGACGGCGGCGTCGACGAAGCCGGCGCGCCGCAGCTTCTCCAGGTAGTCCCTCTCCTCGAGGGCGCCGGCGACGCAGCCGGTCCAGGCCTCCGCGTCCCGCAACAGCGCCTCCGGGACGAGCGTCATGTCGCCCTGGAAGACCACGTCCGAAACGGCGAACCGGCCGCCCGGCTTCAGTACCCGGAACGCCTCGGCCAGCACCCTGTCCTTGTCAAGCGACAGGTTGATGACGCAGTTGCTGATGATCACGTCCACCGTGCCGTCCGGCAGCGGGACGGCCTCGATCTCGCCCTTGAGGAACTCGACGTTGTCGACGCCGGCTCTGCGCTGGTTCTCGCGCGCGAGTGCGAGCATCTCGTCGGTCATGTCGAGGCCGTACGCCTTGCCGGCGGTCCCGACGCGGCGGGCGGAGAGCAGCACGTCGATGCCGCCGCCGCTCCCGAGGTCGAGCACGATCTCGCCCGGCTGGAGCGCGGCGAGTGCCGTGGGGTTGCCACAGCCGAGACTCGCAAGCACAGCCTCCGGAGGGAGGTCGCTCGTCTCGTCCACAGCATAGAGACCGCGCGCGATCTCGTCCTGCGGCTCGACGGGCGCCGAGCTGCAGCAGCAGGAGCACGGCTTGGCTTGGGCGGCGGCGACCGCTCGCTCCGCATAGTGGTCGCGGATCTGCCCCTTGAGGTCGTCACGGCCGGTGTCGCTCATCGTCCACTCTCCATTCGCCCATGTCACAGCAACAGTCCTCACGTACTGTAGGGCACCGAACGAGTCATATCAACTTTTCTTGTGGTAAGATGCCGAACGATGAGCACGACGACCGACAGACGATCCGGCACTACGACGCCCGCCTGCGGCTGCGTACCCGGGTCCCGCGGTCAGGGCGCCGCGCAGGGCGCGGGAGCGGCCAGGGATGGCGACGCGGTGCGCTATGAGGATCTCGCCCGCGCCGCGCAGGCCCTGGCCGATCCGCTCCGGCTCGGCATGCTCGACCTGATGACCCAGGGTCGCGGCTGCTGCGGGCTTCCAGATCCTGCCGAGCGAGGGGTGCCGGGCGACGGAGAGCCGCAGGGTATCTGCGTGTGCGAGTTCCAGGAGCGCTTCGGCCTCGCCCAGTCCAAGGCGTCCTACCACCTGCGCGTGCTCCGCGACGCGGGCCTCGTCACGGAGGAGACGCGCGGCAAGTGGAGCTTCTACGCCGTGGCGCCGGAGCGGGTCGCGCAGGTCCTGCGCGACCTCTGCGGCGTCGCGAACGCCCAGCTCAGGTGCTTCGACTGACCTCTGCGAACCCACGGCAGGAGCCTCGAGCATGCAGACGATCACGCTGACCGCCCCGTTCGCCGTCTACTCCGACGTGCACGGCAATCTGCCCGGTCTGGAGGCGATCGTTGCCGACATCGAGCGGCGGGGCATCGCGCGCGAGGTGTGTCTCGGCGACCTCGTCGGCTATGGGCCGTACCCCAACGAGGTCGCCGCGCTGGTGCGCGCGCGGGGGGTGCCCACGCTCATGGGCAACTACGACCAGGGCATAGGCTTCAACCTCGGCGACTGCGGCTGCGTCTACAGGACCGACGAGCAGCGGGCCGAAGGGGCGGCGTCCCTGGCGTGGACCGACCAGGTGACGACGGAGGAGACGCGCGCCTACCTGCGCACGCTCGAGGACCGGTTCGTGCTCGTGACGCCGGCCGGCGAGCTGCTGGCCGTGCACGGCAGCCCTCGCCGCATCAACGAGTACCTCTTCGAGGACCGGCCGGAGAAGGCGATGGCGCGGATGGCCGAGCAGAATCCCTACCGCGCCATCCTCTTCGGCCACACGCACCTGCCCTACGCCCGCGAGATCGCTCACGGCGACGCGGGCGCCACGACGCTCTTCGTCAACGTCGGCAGCGGCGGCCGCCCCAAGGACGGCGACTGGCGCGTCTGCTACGCGGTGATCGATCCCGGCCGGCTGGCCGCCGGCGAGCCGGCCGTCGAATTCGTGCGCGTCGCCTACGACCACGAGCGCCTCCTGGACGCGCTTGCCCGCACCGAGCTCATCACGTCGTTCGAGGCGCCCGCCGGCGCCGTGCGCTGACCGCCACCGACCTCGGGACCCCCCAGTGACCGACCGGACCGCGACCACCCCCCTGTCAGCGCCGCCGCGCCGCCTCTCCTTCCTCGACCGCTACCTCACGCTCTGGATCTTCCTCGCCATGTTCGCCGGCGTCGGCCTCGGGTGGCTGTTCGAGGGGCTGCCCGCGTTCATCGACCGCTGGTCGGTGGGCACCACCAACATCCCCATCGCCATCGGGCTCATCGTGATGATGTACCCGCCGCTCGCCAAGGTGCGTTACGAGGAGCTCGGCGACGTGTTCCGCGACTGGAAGATCCTGGGCCTCTCCCTCGTGCAGAACTGGGTGATCGGCCCGTTCGTGATGTTCTTCCTCGCGATCATCTTCCTGCACGACTACCCGGAGTACATGGTCGGGCTCATCATGATGGGCCTCGCGCGCTGCATCGCCATGGTCATCGTCTGGAACCAGCTGGCCCGCGGGGACACGGAGTATGCCGCGGGCCTCGTCGCCTTCAACAGCGTCTTCCAGGTGCTCTTCTACAGCGTGTTCGCCTGGGTCTTCGTCACCAAGCTGCCGCCGCTCTTCGGCCTCGAGGGCGTGGCCGTGGACATCACCATCTGGCAGATCGCCCAGAGCGTGCTCATCTACCTCGGCATCCCGTTCCTGGCGGGCATGCTCACCAGGTTCGTGGCGCTCAAGACCAAGGGGCGGGACTGGTACGAGCAGCGGTTCATCCCGCGCATCAGCCCTCTGACGCTGATCGCTCTGCTGTTCACCATCTTCGTGATGTTCAGCCTCAAGGGCGATCTCATCGTCGAGTTGCCGCTGGACGTGCTGCTCATCGCCGTCCCGCTGTCTCTGTACTTCGTGATCATGTTCTTCGTCAGCTTCTTCATGGGGCGCAGGATCGGGGCTGACTACTCCAGGACCGCGACCCTGTCGTTCACCGCCGCGAGCAACAACTTCGAACTGGCCATCGCGGTGAGTATCGCCGTCTTCGGGCTCAACTCAGGCGAGGCGTTCGCCAGTGTGATCGGTCCGCTCGTGGAGGTGCCCGTTCTGATCGGCCTGGTGAGCGTCGCGCTCTGGCTGGGCCGGCGCTACTGGGGCGTGAAGGACGAACCAGTGCCGGCGGCGGTGGCCGCCGGGTGCGACGAGGTGGGTTGCGACGCAGCGGCCGGGAGAGTCGCGGCCCCCCGCGAGCGGGACAGGCCGCGTCCCGGACGCGGTTGAGGACAACGGAGATGCGCGTGCCCGGCCGGCGGGTGGCTCCGGGCAACTGACGACCGCCGCCGCACCGCGTCAGGCGCAGCTCTCCTGCGCGTCCGATGTCTCCCGGGCGCAGACGGCGAGCTCGGGCTCTCGTACAAGCTCACCGAGCTCGTCGAGTATCCGCAACGAAGCTTCGTCCGCCAGGATCAGCAGCAGGTCGCCGCGCCGCAGCCTGGTGCTGCCCCGGACGAGGACGTAGGTGTCGTACCGCCTGAGCAGCACCACGTCGGCGCCGGCCGGCAGGCCCGCCTGCGCGAGCTGCCGGCCGACCACCGGCGAGTCTTCCGGCACGCTGTACTCCACGACCGTGCGGTGCACGGGCTGACCCGATACGACCGGCTCCGCTTCGTAGGCCGGGCCTTCCACCCGCAGCCACCTGGCCACGAGCGGGATGGTCGTGCCCTGCAGGAGCGCGGAGGTCAGCACGATGAAGAAACTGATGTTGAAGATCTCCGCGCCCGCCGGCACGCCGGCGACGAGAGGGAACGTGGCCAGGATGATCGGCACCGCTCCGCGCAGTCCCACCCAGCCGATCAGCGTCTGCTCTCGCAGCGAGAACGACGAGCCGAGCAGGGAGAGGTAGACGCCGAGCGGGCGCGCCACGAACGTGAGGAAGGCGGTGACCAGCAACGCGAGCCCCATCACCGGCAGGAGCTGGCTGGGGAAGACCAGAAGACCGAGCGTGAGGAACATGGCGATCTGCGCGAGCCAGGCGAGGCCGTCTTGGAACCGGGTCAGGCTGCGCTTGTGGATGTGCGCCTGGTTCCCCATCACCAGTCCGGCGATGTACACGGCGAGGAAGCCGCTGCCGCCGACATAGGCCGTCGCACCGAAGGCCAGCAAGACGAGCGTGAGGCTGAGAACCGGGTAGAGGCCGTCGTAGTCGAGTCCGACCCGGTTGATGATCGCGACCATCATCCGTCCGAAGGCGTAGCCCAGCAGCGCCCCCAGCCCCATCTGGAGCACGAACGCCGCGACGAGCTCCAGCACCGTCGCGTCCTCGGCGGTGATGAGCGTGATGAGGCTCACGGTGAGGAACACGGCCATGGGGTCGTTGCTGCCCGACTCGAGCTCGAGCAGGCTGCGCACTCGTTCGGGGAGGTGCACCTGCCTCGCGCGGAGGATGGAGAACACGGCCGCCGCGTCCGTGGACGAGACGACTGCGCCCAGCAGGAGCGCCTCCAGCACCGACAGGTCCGTGGCCATGGTGACGAAGAGACCCAGGAGCCCCGCAGTGGCCAGCGTGCCTACAGTCGCCAGCGTGATGCCGCGGCCCAGAACGGGGCGGATGCTCGCGAACCGTGTGTCGAGTCCGCCGGCGTACAGGATGAGGGCGAGCGCGACGATACCCACGTTGCGCGCCAGCGAGAAGTCGTCGAAGTAGATGCCGCCGATGCCCTCCGAGCCGGCGAGCATGCCGATCCCGAGGAAGAGCAGCAGGGCGGGGACACCGGCACGCCCGGTCAACTTGCTCGCGAGGATGCTGACGAGGACGAGGACGCAGGCCAGGACGAGCACCAGTTCCAGGTCCTGCATCGGCGCCTCCTTGGGGGTCGCGTCGTCGCCCGGCCGTCGGGGGAGGTGGGGGTTTAGCCCTACCCGGGCGCGGGGCTAGGTTAACACCCGGCGAGAGGTCGGCGGAATCGGTGCCCGCGGAACGGGCGGGCGTCCGGGATGCGCCTCCGAGGCAGGCGACGAGGCGGAGACGGCGAACCAGAAGACGAGAAGGATCCGCCGACGGACCGGAGGGAGCATGGTCACAGCCCGCGACGCCTACGACGACTGGTACGAGGACGACGAGCCGTACGGGCGCGGCGTCTGGGACGAGGACGTCGCGCCGCGCCCGCTCAGTCTGGTGGTCCGGCCGCGGCTGGAGTTCGAGCTCGTCGCGCCGGACAGCTTCGACGCGGCGCAGACGATCGCCGATCGGCTGCGCACCGGCACGCCGGTGCTCGTGGACTTCCACGGCGTCGAGCGCGCTCTTGCAGGGCGCCTCACCGACTTCTGCAGCGGTCTTGTCTACGCCGTGGAGGGCGGCTTGCAGCAGGTGGGCCCCGACGTCCTGCTGCTCACGCCGGACCACGTGGACGTCTCCGGCGACGAGGCGTCCGACGTGCGCGGGCCGGGCTTCCACAACCGGATCTGACGACGGTGATGACGCCGCGCACGCGCACGACCGCCCTGCCTTCAACGCCGGCCGGTTTGCCCACGACCCGGGCCGGTGCTACTGTGCCAAGCTCACAGCCCGGCGCCGGGCAAGGGACGGTGTCACCCGGCGCGAAGGAGGCGATTCGTTGACCCCCATCCGCAAGGCGACCTTCGTCGGTCTCATCTCGCTGCTCCTCGTCCTGCTCCTCACCGCCGCGGCGTCCGCCGGTCCCATCAAGGCCAAGAAGCAGAAGCTGGCCGCAGTCCAGGCCAAGCTGTCGCGGGTCTACGAGCAATCCTCGGTGGCCGTGGAGCGCTACAACGAGGCCGCCTCCCGGCTGGAGGACGTGCAGGACCGCATCAAGCGCAACCGCCATTTGCTCAAGGTCGCCGAGTACAAGCTCGGTGTGGCCAACGACCACCTCACCGCGCGAGCCCGACAGGTCTACAAGGCCGAGAGCGCAGGGATCCTCGACGTCCTGTTCGCGTCGCGCAGCTTCGACGACCTGCTCACTCAGCTCGACGTCATGCAGCGCATGGCCGAGAGCGACGCCCAGACAGCGCGAGCCGCCAAGGCGTATCGCCAGGAGGTCGCCGACCGCCGGCTGGCTCTCGAGCAGGACCGCAAGGCGACGGTCAGGCTCGTCGCGCAGCGCCAGGAGAGCAAGGACCAGGTGCTCGCGCTGCAGTCGCAGCTCGAGAGCACGGTCGGCGGGCTCAAGGACGAGATCGCCGACCTCGAGGCGGCGGCCGCCAAGCGCGCCGAGCAGGCTGCCGCCCGTGCCTTGGCCGCCCAGCAGACTTCGTCGTCCTCGGGCGGCTCGTCCGGCGGGTCGAGCTCGTCGTCGGGCTCTTCCACGAGCTCGGGAGGCGGCGGAGACGGCGGCACCATCGTCGACCCCGGCGGCTCCGGCCACTCAGCCGTGGTCGCCATCGCCCAGCGCTACCTCGGCGTGCCGTACGTCTGGGGCGGAGCGAGTCCCAAGGGCTTCGACTGCTCCGGCCTCACCATGTACTGCTATGCGCAGATCGGCATCGGCCTCTCCCACGGCGCCACGGACCAGCAGCGCGCCAGCAAGCGCGTCTCGCTCAGCGCGCTGCTCCCCGGCGACCTCGTGTTCTTCGGCAGCGCGAGCTACAGCCACCACGTGGGCATCTACGTGGGCGGTGGGCAGATGATCCACGCCCCCCACACGGGGGCCGTTGTGAGCTACGGCTCCATCAGCGGCGCCTGGACAGGCGGCCGCTTCTAGCGGCCGCCTGTCCAGGCCGCCGCTTCCAGCAGCCGGTCCGCCGGCAGCCACCCGTTTCCGCGCTGTCGGCTCGGCCGGTACGTCCGCCCGCTCGCGACGGCGCCGTCGCCCAGCTCGGCGTCCGCCCCGCTCGCGCCGGCGCCGTCGCCCAGCCTCGGCGCCCGCCCCGCTCGCGCCGGCGCCGTCCGTGGCATTCGTCCGCCCGGGACGCCGTCGCCCCGACAGCTCAGGCGGCGGGACTCAACTCCTCGAGGTCGAAGAGGAAGCTCACGACGGCCGGCGTGACCACCTCCGGGAACTCGGCCTGCGGGTGGTGGCCGGCGTCCGGCACCATGACGATCCGGCCGCCCAGGCGCTCCGCCACGAAGCGAGCCTCGCCCTCCGGGTCGCGGAAGTCGCGGTCGCGCTCCCCCATGATCACGAGGCTCGGCGCCCGCACGTCGGACAGTCTCGCCTCGGCGGGACCGTGCGACGTGCGGGTGGTCTGGGCGAAGGCCGCCCAGTGCCCTCGCCGACGGAGGCTCTTCTTGATGCGCTTCAGGTGCTCGTCGAGATCATCCGGCCGCCTGCCCGGGTACTGCCGCTCGTAGTAGCCGAGCCAGGCGGCTCGCCCCCACGGTCGAAGGAGGGCGAGCCGGAACGCCAGCATCGTCGCCGCGCTCACCGGGGCGTCGCGCACGAAGGGGCCGATGAGCACGAGCCCGGCGACACTGGTCGGAGATTCCGCCGCGGCCACCACGGCCGAGCCGGCGCTCATCGAGTTGCCCACCAGCACCGCCGGCTCGCCCAGCTTGTCCGCCAGGGCGAGCAGGTCGCCGCCGGTCGCGGCGTCGTCGTAGGACGAGAACGTGGCGTCGCTCTCGCCGTGCCCTCGCAGGTCCATGGTGGCCACGCTGTAGCCGGCGTCCACGAGGCCCGGGACCACGAAGCGGTACACGGACCGCAGGTCGCCCATCCCCGGGGCGCAGACGACCGGCGGGCCTTCGCCCGTCACGTCGTAGGCAACGCGGCCGCTCGGGCGGTCGAGGAACCTCGTCTCGGTCCGTCCGGTCGCTCTCGTCGTATCCGCACTGCGGTCGCGCATGCTTCCTCCCGTCGCCGAACTCGCCTGCCACTCCCTTTCCCGGAGTCGTGCTCCTCAACCAGTGCAGCGTCGCGCGCGATGGCCTGTGTGAGGCGCGGGGCGAGGCGCGGGCGCCCCGGCATCGGGTAGCATCGCCCGAAGATGACGGGCCGCGCTCGAGGTGGTTCCGCGGCCTCACCACGTGCCACGACGAGGAGGATGTATGCGGATCGTGCTGCACGGCCAGCAGGCCTTCGGCAAGGCCGTGCTCGAGGCGCTGCTCGAGCGGGGCGAGGACGTGGTGGCGGTGTACGCCCCGCCGGAGGGCAGGCGCGAGGATCCGCTCGCGCAGGCGGCGCAGGGCGCCGGGCTGCCGCTGGTGCGCCCGGCGTCCTTTCACGCGCCGGAGGTGCTCGACGAGTTCCGGGCCTTTGCGCCGGACCTGCAGGTGATGGCGTTCGTCACGCTGATCGTGCCGGCGGACATCCTCTCGGCGCCCACCCACGGGACCATCCAGTATCATCCCTCGCTGTTGCCCCGGCACCGCGGTCGCAGCGCCATCAACTGGCCCATCATCAAGGGGGAGACGGAGACCGGCCTCACCGTCTTCTGGCCGGACGGCGGCATCGACACCGGCGACATCCTGCTGCAGCGCACCACGCCGATCTCGGACGCCGACACCCTCGGCTCTGTCTACTTCGACCGGCTGTTCCCTCTGGGCGTCGAGGCCCTGCTCGAGGCGGTCGCGTCGATCAGGGCGGGGAGGGCGCCGCGCGTCCCGCAGGACGAGGCGCTGGCCACGTACGAGGCCCCGTTCGGGCGGGGGAACGCCCGGCTTGACTGGGGCAAGCCCTGCAAGCAGCTGTACGACCTGGTGCGCGGCTGCGACCCGGCGCCGGGGGCCTGGACGACCCATGCCGGCACGACGCTGCAGGTGGTCGCGGCCGCCCCGCAGCCCGCCCGCGACGTCGAGGGTCTCGGCGGCGCCATGGGAGAGGTCGTGGACGTCGGCGACGACGGCTTCAGCGTCGTCTGCGCCGACGGGCGGCTCCGGGTGCTCCGGGTCCGCCCGGCGGGCGGCGTCAAGACGGGCGCCGGGGAGTGGGCCGCGCAGAGCGGCCTCGTCCCCGGCGCCCGTCTCAAGTGACCGCCGCTCGGCGGATCCGTCAGGCCGTCGTCTTCCTCGGCAGCACCAGCACCACGATCAGGGTGATGAGGAAGAAGAAGCCGAGGATGTTGAAGAGCTACCGCGAGAGTCAGGCGACGGAGCGCGGCCGCAACTGCACAGGACGCCGCGAGCCGCACAGGTCGCAGTCGCAGCCGTTCTCGTGCCGCCACCCGTGGGAGGGCGTTCGCCAGGACGGCAGCAGGCGACGCTTGCCGCCCCGTTCGAGCCGCCAGAAACTCATGCCGTCATAGTGGTAGCTGTCGCCGGCGGACTCGCCGTCGTTCCAGGCTTCGCGCTCTGCGCACAGGATCTGGTACCTGCTGTACTTCTCGCGGTCCGCGGTCATCACGTGCTCCTCCAGATCACGGCGCCGCCTCATGCGCCGGCTTCCCCCTCAGTATCGGATGGACAGCGGCCTACGTACCCGGAACATTCGTCGGGGTGGGGCTCGTGCTCGCATCGACACGCACGAGCTTTCCCGACTCCTCCAGGTGTCCGGACGGATGTCCTATGGGTACGCCGCCCCAGACTGCCGACCATGGGCCTGATCACTCAGCTGGGGCGAGCCGCTCACGGCGTCCCGTGGAGCAGCGGAGGAAGACATGTCCGGCTCTCAGTGTCTCGTCAGGAGCGTCCAGTCGGCCCTGGTCGCGGCCGTCGCGCTCGTCCTGCTCGCCGTGCTCGCGCCCGTCGCGGCTGCGGTGCCCGGCGACGTGACCGGCATCACGTCGTCGACGCACCCGTCGGAGGCGGCCTGGTATCCCAGCGCCGACCCCAGCTTCTTCTGGGACCCGGCGCTCAGCGACGGCACGGCGATCGCCGGATACTCCTGCGTGCTCGACCAGGAGCCGGACACCGTGCCCGACACGGTGAGCGACCGAAACTCGCTCACGTACCTTCCGCGCGTCACCTACGCCGTGGGCCAGCGGCCGTCGGAGGCGCGGATCCTGGACGTCAACGGTGACGGCAAGCCCGACCTCGTGGTGGAGAACTACAACTCCGACACGCTGAGCGTGCTGCTCGGCAACGGCGACGGCACGCTGCGCGCCAAGGTCGACTACGCTACCGGCGACGGGCCGTGGTCCATGGCCGTCGGCGACGTGGACGGCGACGGCAGGGTCGACGTCGTGACCGGCAACCACTGGGCGAGCTCTGCCAGCGTCCTGCTCGCCAAGGGCGACGGCACCTTCATGGCCAAGGCCGACTACACGACTGGCGCCGGAACGAATCCGGAGTGTCTGCGCATGGGCGACGTGGACGGCGACGGCGACCTCGACATCTTCACCGCCAACGCCAGCACGAACACCGTGAGCATCCTCCTGAACAACGGCGACGGCACCTTCCGCGCGCCCACGCAGTTCAGTACTCCGTCGCACCCCACGTCCATCGACCTCTGCGATCTCGACGGCGACGACAGGCAGGACCTGGCCACCGCGAACCACAGCGCCGGCAGCGTGAGCGTGCTGCGGGGCAACGGCGACGGCACCTTCGAAGCCGCGGTGGACTATGCCGCGAGCGGCAATCCCCAGACGATCCTCGCCGCCGACCTGGACCGCGACGGCGCCTGCGACCTCGCCACCGTCAACTGGGGGAGCAACAACGCCAGCATCCTCCTGAACAGGGGCGACGGTACCTTCAAAGCTACCGTCAACTACCCTCTCGGCACCGGCCCGTACTCGTTCAGCGTCACCGACCTGAACCAGGACTCCGCCCCCGACCTCGTGACGACCAACTATTCGGCCGCCAGCGTCAGCATCCTGTTCGGCAACGGCGACGGGACCTTCGAGCCCAAGAGGGACCTGCGCTGTGGCAACGGCCCCAACTTCGTCGCCCTGGGCGACCTCAACGGAGACGGCTACGGCGACATCGTCACGACCGACATGAACGACAACGCCGTGAGCGTCCTTCGCGGCACCGCGTTCCTCGGCGTGACGTACACGGGCAAGCCCGACGGCGTGTGGTACTTCCACGTGCGCGCCGTCAACTCGTCCGGTGCGGGCGGGCCGACTTCGCACCGTGAGGTGCGCATAGACTGCACGCCGCCGGACACCCGCGACGCCTCCGACCCGGCGCTGGCCGCCGACGACGACAGCGCCTGGCGCCCGAGCGGGCAGACGGTCACGCTGGAGGCGAACGATGCGAGCAGCGGGCTCGCCCGGACGCACTACACGCTCGACGGCGTGCAGTACGAGTACACGAGCCCCTTCACGGTGGAGGGCGACGGCAGCCACGCGATCACCTGGTGGTCCGTGGACGCCGCCGGCACCGCCGAACCTGCGCACAGCGGCTGGGTGAACATCGACGGCGACGCGCCTCACAGCAGCGACGCGTCGACCCCGGCCCTGGCGCTCGATCAGCTGACCGGGTGGCAGGCCGGCCCGCAACTCGTGACGCTCATGGCCGGCGACGCCGGTGGCGAAGCAGTCAGCGGCGTCGCCGCTCTCGAGTACGACCTCGACGGCGCCGGCTACGTTCCTTACGCGGCGCCGTTCGCGGTGGCCGCCGAGGGTTCTCACGTCCTGCGCTTCCGCGCCGTCGACCGCGCCGGGAACGTCGAGGACGAGCAGGTGGCCTACGTGAACCTCGACCTCACGGCGCCGGCCGTCTCGAGCAGCGCCGACGGCGATACTTCATGGCACGCCGGCGATGCGGACGTGACGCTCACCGCGACCGACGCCGGCGGCTCCCGCTTGGCCGCCATGCAGTGGCGGCGCGCCGGAGAGCCGGTGTGGGCGGACGTCTCCGGCACCCGCTTCACGGTCCCGGCACCGGCTACGGACGGCCCGGTGGACATCGAGTACCGGGCCGTGGACGGCGCCGGCAACGAGACGACCGGCGGCTGCAGCCTGCTCTTCGACGTGACCGCGCCGGCGACCGCCGACGGGTACGCCGGCGGCGACCTCTGGCAGTCCGGCGACGTGCACTTCACGCTGCAGTCGGGCGACGTCAGTTCCGGCGTGGCCGCTACCCGGTGGTCCATGGACGGCGGCGCGCCCCAGATCGGCACCGACGTCACGGTGACGGGTGACGGCGAGCACACCGTCACGTACTTCAGCACCGACAACGTCGGCAACACCGAGACGCCGCACGACGTCACGGTGCGGATCGACGCCGGCGCGCCGGAGACCACGCATGACTACGTCGGCGGCGAAGAGTGGCAGTCCGGCGACGTGCACTTCTCGCTGCACGCGACTGACGCCGGATCCGGCGTGGCCGAGACCGAGTGGTGCGCAGACGGCGGTGTCCCCCAGATCGGCACCGACGTCACGGTGACAGGTGACGGCGAACACACCGTGTTGTACTTCTCCACGGATGCGATGGGTCACGTGGAGCCCGCGCACCAGCTCACCGTGCGCATCGACTCGCAGGCTCCAGAGACGACCGACGACTACGACGACGGCGACGCCTGGCACACGGGCCCCGTCAGCTTCTCGCTCGCCGCCGGCGACGCGCTGTCGGGCGTGGACGGCACGACCTGGTGCGTGGACGGCGGCGCCCTCCACAGCGGCACCGTGGTCACCGTGACCGGCGACGGCGAACACACCATCACGTACTTCAGCACAGACAACGCCGGCAACGCCGAGACGCCGCACGACGTCGCGGTGAGGATCGACGCCGGCGCGCCGGAAACCGGCCACGACGCGCCGGCGGGGTGGGTCACGGTCGACACCACCGTCACGCTCTTCCCTGCGGACGTGCTCTCCGGCATGACCGAGGGCCTCGCCGGCACCACCTGGGAGCTCGACGGCGGTGTCACGCAGTCCGGCACGAGCGTGCTCGTAGCGACGCCGTCCGATCACTCGGGCGACGGCGTCAGGGCGATCACCTTCCGGTCCACCGATGCGCTGGGCAACCGCGAGGCGGAGCGGTCCGCCATCGTCCGTGTCGACACGCGTGCGCCGGTGACCCACGACGACATCGTCGCCGGCCCGCCGGTCCACACCGATCCGCTGACCGTCACGCTGGCCGCGTCCGACGAGAACGGCGAGCGTGTCGTGTCCGGGATCGCCGCCACCCATTACAGGATCGACGACGGCGAGTGGCAGACGGGCACCTCCGCCGAGGTCACCGGCGATGGGGAGCACACCGTCAGCTACTACTCCGTCGACAACGCCGGCAACGCGGAGGCCGTCAAGACCTCGCAGACACTGATCATCGCCACCACGCCTCCGGGGGCCAGCGGCGACGATGCCCCCTCCGGCTGGGTCAATCATCCCGTCACGGTGACGCTCACGCCGGGCGAGCGCGCGCTGCGTACCACGTGGGAGCTGGACGGCGGCGCCTCGCAGACGGGCACGAGCGTGCCCGTGGCGGCGCCGGCCGACCACTCCGGTGACGGGGTCCACCTCGTCACCTACCGCTCGTGGGCGTTCGGGGACGTCGCCGAGCCCACGCGGACGGCAGTCGTCCGGGTCGACACTATGGCGCCGCAGACCAGCGACGATGCCCCGGCCGGCTGGAGCAGCGGGCCGGTGACCGTCACGCTCGCTGCCTCCGACGCGGCGTCGGGCGTGGCCGCGACCGCGTGGTCGCTCGACGGCGGCGCCTCGCTGACGGGCACGAGCGTGCCGGTGAGCGGCGACGGGGAGCACACGATCACGTATGCGTCCACCGACAACGCCGGCAACGCCGAGCCTGCCCATGCGGTCACCGTGCGCATCGACGGAACGGCGCCGCAGGCGAACTGTCCCGAGGCCGGTCGCTGGTTCAAGAAGCGGGCCCTGACCGCCACCATTGCGGTGGGCGACGCCGGGTCCGGCCTGGCCTCCGTGGAGTACCGGCTCGACCAGGGCGCGTGGCTGCACGGCACGTCGGTCCCCATCGCCGGGCCCGGGGCGCACACCCTCAGCTACCGTGCGGCCGACGTCTGCGGCAACGTCACCGCCGGTCAGTGCGTCATCGGCATCGACGTCAAGAGGCCACTCAAGGTCAAGGCCCTGCCCTCCAGGGGCAAGAAGAGGACCCGCAAGCTGACGCTCACGTTCAAGATCACCGATCCGAAGCCAAGCTGCGGCCGCGCTACCGTGACCAGGATCGTGATCACGACCGCCAAGGGCAGAAAGGTCGCGACGATCAAGAGGGTCAAGACCCTGGTGAAGACCAACGCCAAGGTCAAGCTGCTGGTCAAGAAGAAGCTCAAGAAGGGCAGCTACCGCTTCAGGGTCTACGTGAGGGACGTCGCCGGCAACACGAGCAGGAACTCGCTGCCCGCCAGGCTCACTGTGCGGTAGCGCGGAGCGCGGCGCGGCGCCCGGCG
>DAIQNY010000065.1:0-14524 GCA_036788155.1 Actinomycetota bacterium
CGACGACGGCCTTGTCGAAGTTGTCGCCGCCCAGGTGCGTGTCGCCGTTGGTGGAGCGCACCTCGAACACGCCCTCGCCCAGGTCGAGGATGGAGACGTCGAAGGTGCCGCCGCCCAGGTCGAAGACGAGGATGGTCTGGTCGTGCTCCTTGTCGAGGCCGTACGCGAGAGCGGCCGCGGTGGGCTCGTTGATGATGCGCTTGACGTCGAGCCCGGCGATCTTGCCGGCGTCCTTGGTGGCCTGGCGCTGGGAGTCGTTGAAGTACGCGGGGACGGTGACGACTGCCTCGTTGACCTTCTCTCCCAGATACTCCTCCGCGTCCCGCTTGAGCTTCTGCAGGATCATCGCGGAGATCTCCGGCGGTGAGTACGTCTTGCCGCCGATCTCCACCGAGGCGTCGCCGTTGGAAGCCTTGACCACCTTGTACGGCACGATCTTCATCTCTTCGGAGACGTCGCCGTACTTGCGGCCCATGAAGCGCTTGATCGAGAACACGGTGTTCTCAGGGTTCGTGACCGCCTGACGACGGGCGACGCTGCCTACGAGGCGCTCGCCGCTCTTCGAGAACGCGACCACGGACGGCGTGGTGCGGCCACCCTCGCTGTTGGGGATGACCGTTGGCTCGCCGCCCTCGAGCACGGCCATCGCGCTGTTGGTCGTGCCCAGGTCGATGCCGATGACTTTGGCCATGGAACTTCCTCCTTGGGGGATTACTCGCGCCGAAGCATAAAATCTGAGTTGGATACTGTCAAGTTTGTACCCGACTCCCACAGCCTCAAACAGCGGCGGCACCACCAGTGGCACGGCGGGGCCTCGCACCCAGACGAAGCGATCGTCACAGGCACGCAACATACGCTCAATGTTTGCTAACACACACGAAATGCTGTATACCTCCCGGGGTAGGCCGATATACCCCAGGGTGCATCGGCCACGGGACGACCATGGGGACTCGACTTCCGACACCTGAGCACCAGACGCTGCGCTCTCCGCAGAGCGAGCGCCGGTTGGCGTCTTCCCCGTGCCGCTCCCACACACGACCAACGCCTCACGTCGCTCGAGCCGCGTGAGGCGTTGTCGGTCAGTGATCCGCACGAGGAGGGAGGTGATCCAGTGAGAGCGGACAGACCAGAGTATCCAGCCAAGACCAGCAAGGGGGTGTCGATGACAAGACGACTGCTCGTAGTCATGGCCGTCGCCGCGGCGCTTCTGATACTGGCGGCGCCCGTCATGGCGTTCAACGGCCTGCGCTCCGACTACACGACGTCCGATGCCTGCCAGCCGTGTCACAACGGCCAGCTCTCGGGCGTCCCCGCGATCTACGGCGAGTGGGTCGAGACCAAGCACGCCGAGGCCGGCGCCGGCAACCAGGCGCTGCGGCTCCCTTATGGCAGCGTGTGCCAGGGGTGCCACACGTCGAATTTCGACCCTGCGAAGGCGATCCCGACGCCGACGGCGACGAGCTCCACTGGCGCCGCCACCTATGGCGTCGCGAACGGCATCCCGACCGAGCCACAGACGGTCGGTCACGCCGCCTCATCGGAGAACTTCGTCGGCTGTTCCTCCTGCCACTACGGCATGCAGACCGGCGGCACCTCCGGCTCGGACCCCAACAACACGGCGCACACGGCCCCCCTGGGCCTGCTCGCCAACGCCGACATCTGCGGTCAGTGCCACTCGCGGTACTCGTACACGACGCAGACCTTCAGCGTGAGTCCGATCCCTGCGGCGCAGCCCACGACCCTTATCCAGCCACAGATGGCGCTCGGCGGGTACCCGATGCTGGGCACTCCGTCGTCGCCTGGACCGGGTTGGGACCCGGCTCCGCCGCTCAGCGAGTACCTCAACGTCCAGAGCCCCGGGTGGGCTCCGACCCCGGACCCGGCCGCCACGTCCGCCGGCTTCGGCCGGCTGCAGACCTATTGGCAGACGTCCGAGGGCGACAGCGTGTGGCAGCAGTCTGGCCACGACGGCAACGCCGCGCAGTATCCCGACTGGGCCATAGAGGGTCACGCGAACGCACTCACCGGCCTCACCAGCCAGTCCTTCTGGCAGTTCCTCGATGAGACCACCAAGCAGGAGTGCCTGGAGTGCCACTCCGCCGACTTCCGCATCATGAAGGAAGCCGGCGAGACGCCGACCAGCGCGGATGCCCGCTACGGTGTCACCTGCGTCGGCTGTCACACGCCGCACCAGAACACCACCGAGGGCGGCGCATGGGACGAGGAGTGGACGCCACAGCTCCGTACCGGCTCCGCCAAGACGCTCTGCGTCGAGTGCCACAACGGGGAGATCCCGGAGGGCACCATGGCTTCGCCGGGCGACGAGATCCATCATCCTATGAAGGAGATGATCGACGGCTACGGCGCCATCGATGTGGCCGGCGCTCCAAGCGTCCACAAGGGCAAGTGCGTGGAGTGCCACATGCCGCCGACGAGCGTCAGCCGCGGCAGCGTGCAGCTCGGCGGCAACCACACCTTCACCATCATCGAGCCCGAGGTGGCGCTTGAGGCCTCCCCGATCCCGGTGACCACGGCGGCTGCGACCGCCACGGCGACGCCGGTCCCCGGCGGTACGCCCGTCATCACCGTCACGAACACCGTGACGTACGACAGCATGCCGTACTCGGCCTGCAGCACCTGTCACAGCAACACCAACGGTGTCAAGGCGGAGCCGCAGCCGTTCTCGACCACGAGGGCGACCCCGTCTCCGGACGCCAGCCCGCTCCGCGTCACCGTCACCGTCAACCAGACGGCCAATCAGTCTGCCTGGGGCAACTTCAGCGGTGGCGACCGGGGCGTCTGGCTCCAGGACACCATGGAGCAGCGTCAGGAATGGACCGAGGCGAAGATCGCCGCGATCCGGGCGGAGCTCGACAAGGCCGCCTGGCATCTCGGGTACGCCGACACGGATGCGGCGCACACCGCACTCGTGGCCATTCCGTCGCGGAACCGCACCACGGCTGAGACGGCCTTCCTCAGCGGCTTCACGAACGTGCAGTTCGTGGAGAGCGAGGGTAGCTTCGGCATGCACAACTGGGCCTACTCGAGCGCCGTCGTCAACAAGGCGATGGAGCAGGCGAAGACCGCCTCGACCGGCGTCGTCGTCAAGCTCAAGTACAAGCCGACGCTCCAGCTCTCCAAGTCGAAGGTCAAGGCCGGCAACAGGGTCACCTTCAGTGGTCAGGTCAAGACCGCGAGGGGTGTGGCCGCCGCGGGCAAGGTCAAGATCATGAAGAAGGTCCGCGGCGTCTGGAAGACGTGGAAGACCGTGAAGCTCAATGCTTCCGGCAAGTACTCCTTCAAGGTCAAGATGAACAAGAAGGGTACGTTCCGCTTCCGGGCCCTGATGCCGGGCAACTCCCTGAACAAGTCGGGGAACAGCGGCAGTCGCAGCCTGGCCGTCAAGTAGCAGGACAGGCTGGCACGGCGCACGAACGGCGTCGTGTGCGTGATCGCGAAGGGCGGCCCCCGCGTGGGGGCCGCCCTTCGTGCTGGTGGCCTCCGCCCCGCGGCGACAACGGGTCGCCGTGAGGTCAGCTCCGCGTGAGCCGGGGGGCGCAGGGCCGCAGCTGCCGATTCGGCTGCCGAAACGGCACATCGTTGCCGAACCCTACACTTCGGTGCACAATGCCACTAGACTGTGACGCGTGAGCAACCCGCTCGCCCGGCACTTCGACGGGTACGCACAGTCCCGGGAGCACCGCTCCCGCGTCTCAGGGGGGACGAGACACGTACTGCGGGGTGATACGCACACCGAGCTGACCACGCCCACGCTCTCACCGAGCTACGTACGCGCCGCGTGCGATTCCTTATGCGGCGCCCGCCAGTATCACGTCTCGGGACGCTCCGCCTCAACGAGCTCCCGGCCAAGCGAAGGAGATACGGAGCATGACAGCCACCCAGGTCGACCGGAAGCTCGTCGCCGAACTCATGGAGAAAGAAGAAAAGCGGCTCGAGGAGAGCACGCCGAAGTCCTACGAGCTCTACCAGCGCGGGATCAAGCACATGCCTATGGGCGTGGCCTCCACCTACCAGGCACGGGACCCGTATCCGCTCTACTTCACGCAGGGCAAGGGCCCGCATATCTGGACCGTCGAAGGCACCGAGATCATCGACTTCCACAACGGGTTCGGCTGCATGGTGCAAGGGCACGCCCATCCGGCGATCGTCGAGGCCATTCAGAAGCGCGCACCGCTCGGCACGCAGTTCGCCCTCCCTACCGAGGACTCGATCGTCATGGCCGAGCACCTTGCCGGCGCCTTCAAGCTGCCGAAGTGGCGCTTCGTCAACTCGGGCTCCGAGGCCACGATGGACGCCATCCGTGTCGCCCGTGCGTTCACCGGCCGCGAGCCTATCGTCAAGATGTTCGGCTCCTATCACGGCCACCACGACTACGTCATGGTCAGCATCGGCGCCGTGGACTACGGCAAGATCGGACCGCGTGACGACTACGCCTCGCTCTCTTACGGCGCAGGCATCCCGCAGAGCTCGATCGACTTGACCATCCCCGTGCCGTTCAACGATCTCGAGAACATGACCAGGCGCATCGAGCGCATGGTCGCCGAGGGCAATCCGCCGGCCGCCGTCATCATGGAGCCGGCGATGATGAACCTCGGCGTGGTGCTGCCGGAGCCGGGCTTCCTCGAGGGGGTACGCGAACTCACCAAGAAGCACGGTATCGTGCTCATCTTCGACGAGGTCAAGACGGGCATCTGCACGGCGCGCGGCGGCTCCGTCGAGCGCTGGGGCGTCGTCCCCGACATGATCACCCTCGGCAAGGCACTGGCCGGCGGTACTCCCGCAGGCGCCATCGGCGGCTCGGACGAGGTGATGGAGAAGGTCAACGACGGCACGGTCTTCCAGGTCGGCACGTACTCCGGCAACCCGCTCAGCATGGCGGCGGCGCGTGCCAGCTTCGAGCAGGTCATGACCGACGACGCCTACAAGCACCTCAACCACCTCAACGATCGCCTCATCGCCGGCTGTGACGCCGTGTGCGAGAAGTACGACTTCCCCGGCTACACCGTGGGCATCTCGTCCAAGGGCTGCGTCAACTTCGCCAGCGGCAAGATCACCGACTACGAAAGCTTCATCCAGTATCAGGACCACGAGTTGGTGGCGCTGGCGTGGCTCTACAACATCAACCGCGGCATCATCATCGCCCCCGGTCGCGAGGAGGAGTGGACCCTCTCCATCACGCACACGGACGACGACATCGACGCCTACATCGGGGCGTTCGAGGATCTCATCAGCGACGTCAGCGCCTGACGGAGCAGCGAGGGGCGGCCGCCGGGAGCGGCGCCGCCCGGCTTACAGCAGAAAGGGGCGGGCGGCCTGCGGGCCGCCCGCCCCTTTCTCGCGCAACGCCTCTAAAGGAGCTGCCGGCCGACCTCGCCGGAGCCGGTCGTAGCGTCCGGCTCGTCGACGATGTCGTCGAGCAACTGGCTCACCTCGGCCCATACGCTGTCGCGGTGAGCCTGCAGTTCCTCCGCGTCCTCGGCCCGCGACTGCCGCTCGGCCTTGACGAGCAGCACTCCCGCCTCGGCCAGCCTGCCCAGGATGCTCACCACCGTGATCTCCTCGAGGCGGCTCGCCTGCGTGATCTCCTTGACCGTGCGCACCCCGTCGACCTGCAGGAGCACCATGAACTCGTCGCGCCCCATGACCAAGGGGTTGCGCGGAAGGCTGTTGTAGTCGCCGTTCCGGACCAGCACCGTCGAAGGCTGGCCCAGCATCTCGACCGCTAGGCAGTACTCGCCGCCCAGGGCCGAGATGTCCAGGAGCACGGACTGCGGGTCCACGGTGATGAAGTTCACCGGCTGCGGATCGGGGTCGGCGACGAAGACGAACGTGCCCCCCGCCTCGAGCTTGGCGGCGACCAGTGTGTTGGCGATCTGCCGTGAGAGCACCTCGCGCACGGCCGCCTCGGGGACAGACTGGTGCTCGACGAGGATGGTGCCGAGGGGTCGCGGCCGCGCCTCCTGCTCGTCGAGCGCGGCCGCGAGCTGCGGCTCGTTGACCAGCGACCGCTTGAGCAACTGACTGCCGAGGACGGTGTCGGTGACGACGCGCGTGGAGTCGCGCGTCTCCGCGATGCGCCCCTGCGTGAAGCGGATGTCGATGAGCCGCTGCGGACACTCGATGTGCAAGGTCCCGGAGCGGCGCGACCTTCCGAGCATCTGCAGGATCTCGACGGCGCCGAACGTGTCGAGCGTGCCCTGCATGATGACACCGAGTCTATAATCGGGCCTTGTGAACGTCGACCTTCATACGCACACCTACCCTGCCTCCGACTGCTCGCGCATCTCGTACCGGGATTACATCGGCTGGTGCGTTGACAACAGGGTCGAGGCGGTGGCGCTCACGAACCACGGTGACATCTCGGACAACCTTCGTCTGGGTCCAGCGCTTGCGGCGGAGGGCGTGCTGCTCATCGACGGCGTCGAGATCAGCACGCTGTTCGGCGACTTCGTGGTCTTCTCTCCCGACCTGGACTACCTCGAGACGCTGCGCGCCGTGCAGGAGGCGCTGCGCCCGGGCGGCGTACCGGACCACGCCGCCGTGGTGTGGGTGCACCCGGGCGCCGGCGGCGGACGCAGCGGCTCCGCCTACTATCCCGGTATCGAACACATGGTCGCGGGCGCCGTCGACGCCGTGGAGGTGTTCAACGGCTCCTGGCTCGGCCAGGAGTACGTGGCCGCCGCCGAACAGCTGGCGGCGACGCTGGGAGTGGCGCGAACCGGCGGCAGCGACGCGCACGACCCAACGAACCTCATGACGTGTTACACCGAACTGCCGGACCCCATCACCTCCACGGCGGACGTGGTACGCGCGCTGCGGCGCGGTCTCACCATCCCCCACCGGCGTCGCGTGCCGGTGCAGCGCAAGCGCTTCAAGCTCTTCTAGGAGGACGTCATGTGGACGCTCGAGGTCCAGACCCGGCAACGGGTGAGCTTCGTCGACATCAGCCGCGACGTCGCCGGCCTGGTAGGTGACGCCGGCGACGGGGTGGTGGTGGTGTTCGTGCCCCACACCACGGCCGGCGTCACGATCAACGAAGACGCCGACCCCGCGGTGCGCGCCGACCTCGAGATGGCGCTCGAGCGCATCGTACCCGGCGACCTGCCCTACCGGCATGCCGAAGGCAACTCCGACGCCCACACGAAGGCGGGACTCATGGGCAGCAGCGTGACCGTGCCCGTGGTGGACGGCGCCCTGCAGCTGGGCACCTGGCAGGGCATCTACTTCGCGGAGTTCGACGGACCACGGCGTCGACGTGTGCAGGTGACCTTCTTGCGCGCCTGAGCTGCCGCACCGCCGGCCGGGGCTTCGCCCGGGGCGCGGCCCGTCAGCGCCCGAGCACCTGCTCGAAGAGGTGACGAAGGGGATCGGTGTTGAGCCGCCCACCCCCGTGGCGCAACAGCAGGCGTTCTGCCGTGAGGTGCTGCCCCTCCGCCCACAGCGCCTTGAGCCAGTCGCCGGCATCGCGCGAAGCGTACCAGTCCATGCCGAAGTTCTCCTGCAGCATGAGGCGCAGCGCGCCCTCGAGCATCCAGGCGCGCAGATAGCTGGCACAGTAGAAACCGTCGTCGACGTCGGCCAGGTAGTTGTCCTCGGGCACCTCGACCTTGGTGGCCGACGTGAGCCGCCGGCTGTACTCGGCCGGCATCGCGTCGAGTGGCCCCGTCTGCTCGTGCAAACGGGTCTCGTAAGAGAGCTTCGCGGCGTATCGGCGCATGAAGTAGAGGTCGTTGACGGCGGCGAAGCGGACGTAGTCGTCGCTGTCGTCGAAGTCGAGGATGCTCGAGAGCCAGCGTCGGTTGAGCAGCAGGTGTTCCAACACGAAGGCGAAGCCCTCCGTGACGGCGTTGTCGCCCAGGTGCCGGTACTCGAAGGCGAGCTGCGGACGCGCGTGGGCGAAATGCTCGGTGTGCCCGGCTTCGTGAAGCAGCATGCCGTAGTCGTCCTGCCCGCCGTGGGGCAGGACCACCAGGTAGATCTCGGCCGGCACCCGCACCGGGGCGCAGAAGGCGCGCGGCGACTTGAGCTCCCGCACCTCGGTATCCAGATGGACGTTGGGCTGGGCGTCGAGGTCGATACCCAGACCTGCCAGCGTGCGCCGCAGGGACGGGACAAGAGCGTCCGCCTTGAAGACGTGGTCGAACCCCTCGGCACGCCAGAGGTATGGGAGGTCCGCGAACCCGAGCTCCTTGAGCGTCAGGCCGAGCCGTTCGCGGACCAGGCGATCCATGACGCGCTCATACAGTCCCTCGGTGTCCGCCAGGAAGGTCTCGAGCTCGCCGCGCAGGTGGTCGTAGTCGAGCCCACGGACGGTGCCGTACAGCTCCTTGTAGTCGGGATACCCGAGGTCGACGGCGAGATCGTGGCAGCGTCGCCACAGTTCGTCGTAGAGCGGGTTGAGCCGTGCCGCGGTGGTCGCGAGGCGCGCCGTCTGGATGCGCTCCCGGCGCGCCCTGTCAGGCTCGTTGCCCTGCGCGACGCTGGCCTGACGCAGGCCGATGGTCTCGCCGTCCACCGTGATGGTGGCCTCGCCCTCCGTGTTGGCGAGCTCATCGGCCAGGTGCTTGGTCTGCTCACCCATGAACCCGTCGACGGTGAAGGCGAGCAGGTACGCAAGGCGCAGCTTGTCGTCGTCGACGGCCGCCGTGTACAGCTCCTCCAGGCCGTCGATCGCCTCACGGGTGAACAGCTCGGGGTACCGGTCGTAGACGGCCGCCGTCTCGCAGCGCGCCTTGCGGCCGGAGAAGTGCTCGTAGTACTCGCGGTCGAGCTCGCCGACGAACTCCTCGGCGCGCCGGCGGTACTGCTCGAGATCGACGTGGCTCACGTGGGCTCCTTTCGCGGGCCGGAGACGCGGGGTCCAAGCCGACTCTACCAGCGGGCAGATGCCCGGACACCCCCTGCGGCCCCCTCGGAGGTGGACGATTCGGGCCGACGCCCCGTGGGCGTCGCCCGGTCGGGCGACGCCCACGGGGCGTCGGCGCGGGACACGCCACGACCGACACTAGCCGGCTCGCGGCGCCCCCGGGGAAGAGGGTACACTGGCTGACCATGCCGCCACGTCCCGGAGACACCGTCGAGCTCGACGTGACCAGCCTCGCCTACGGCGGGCAGGGCGTCGCGCGCCTGGACGAGTTCGTCGTCTTCGTGCGCGGCGGCGTGCCCGGCGACCGCGTGCTCGCTCGCGTGACGAAGCGCAAGCAGTCGCACGCGGAGGCGCGGGCGCTCGAGATTCTCGCCCCCTCCCCACGCCGCGTCGCGCCCCGCTGCCTCCACTCACGGGAGTGTGGCGGCTGCGAGTGGCAGACGCTCGCCTACGAGGCACAGCTCGAGTTCAAGCAGCAGCAGGTGGTCGATTCCCTGCAGCGCATCGCCCATCTCACCGACTGGGAGCTCGAGCCCATCCGCGGCATGGACGACCCGTGGCGCTACCGCAACAAGATGGAGTTCTCCTTCGGCGCGGATGAGGACGGCGGGCTGGTGCTGGGCCTGCACAAGCGCGGCTCCTGGCATGAGATCGTGGACATCCAGGACTGCATGCTGGCGTCGGAGCGCATGAACCGCGCCCGCCTGGCGGTGGCCGCGGCCTGTCGTGACCTCGGCCTCGAGCCCTACTCGAGAGAGGGCGACGGCGGCCTGCTGCGCCACCTTGTGGTCCGCGAGGGCCGGTCGAGCGGCGACCTGCTGCTCAACCTCTTCGTCGCCGAACGCTTCTCCCAGGAGGCCGAGCTGGCCGAGCGCGTGCAAGCCGAGAGCGGCTGCACGTCCTTCGCCGTCACCGTGAACGAGTCGCGCGCCGACGCCGCCGTGGGCGACGGACCGCACATGCTGGTGGGCCCGCCCTCACTACGCGAGCGGGTGGCCGGCGTGGACCTGCGGGTGCCGGCCACAGCCTTCCTCCAGACGAACAGCGCCATGTGCGAGGTCCTGTACGCCACGGCGCTTCGCTTCGCCGCCCCCGACCCCGAACGGCCGTCGGTGGACCTCTACTGCGGTATCGGCTCGCTCAGCCCGCCGCTGGCGCAGCGCTCGCGAGTGACGCACGCCGTCGAGATCCAAAAGGAGGCGATCGACGCGGCGCACGTCAACGCAGAGCTCAACGGCGTGGTTAACGCCTCGTTCTACGCCGCCGACGTGCGGCCCCTGCTGCGTTTTCCGCCGCACCCGGTCCTCGACGCGGCGCGCGACGACGACGGCGACCGCCCGTCGGTCGTGGTCGCCGACCCGCCGCGCGCCGGCCTCGCCCGCAAGGCGCTGCAGCGCGCGGCCGCGCTCGAGGCGGACAGGTTCGTGTACGTCTCCTGCAATCCCACCACGCTGGCGAGCAACGCGGCGGAACTGGCCGACCTGGGCTACCGGCTCGCCGTCGTCGCGCCGGTCGACATGTTCCCCCACACCCATCACATCGAGACGGTCGCGCTCTTCGAGCACTCCTGACGAGTGATCAGTCGGAGCGTGACTCTCCCCCACCGCGCAGCCTCTCGAGGATGAGATCGGCGTTGACGGCGAGGAACGCCACCGAGAGCAGAGGCAGTGCCGGCAGCGCCGTCCAGTACATCGCGACGGCGATCGTGACCAGGAAGGACGCCACCATCGCCGCCGCGCTCGGGCCGGTCCGCAGCCCGAAGCGCCGCGCGGCGCCGAGGTAGAGCGCGAAGAACAGGACGTCGCTGGTCCCCAGGCCGGTGTAGGCCTCGGAGTAGGAGTAGCCGAGCCAGGTGACGGCCACGGTGAACCAGCCGACCACCGCCGGCCCCTTCTCGAGGATCGCCTTGGTGGGGCCGGCGGCGACGCTCACGATGTCGACCGCCGCCGACGCCGCGGCCACGATCACGATCCAGCTGAGGCGCTCGAGCTCGCCCGCGATCCAGATGCCGAGCGCCCCCGCGAGCACGACCTTGGCGACGTTGGCCGCCGGCACCCACCCCAGCCACACGAAGGCCACGGCGCACGGGAGGGCCGCCAGTGCCACCAGCGGCAGCCGCCGCCCGAGCGTGGCGAAGGACAGCATGCCCCAGACGAGCGCCGCCGCCGCCGAGAGCACCACCGCGGACGAGACCATGATGTCGGCGCGCACCGGGATCGCCGGCAACGAACTGCTGCCGAAGCCCCAGACGAGCAGCACGGCGGCAGAGACGGCGGGAAGGGCGAGACGTCGCACGAGCGGTTGGGCGGCCGAGGCCGCTGGCATCAGTACGGCGGGATGTTGTCGTACCACTCGCCGAGCCGACGGAAGGCCCGCCAGAACCCGGCCTTGAGCCGCTGCTCGTCGAGCGAGACGTCGATGTCCGGTGTGACGAGCACCTCGGTGCCCGGCGTGAAGTCGACGATCTCGCCGGGGGAGTACTCGAGCTCCCGTGCCAGCGGGACCTTGGCGGCGTTGAGCGCCGCCACCGTCTCCTCGCCCATCGCGACGATGAGCTTCGGGTTCACGATGGCGAGCTCGCGGCGCAGATGGTCGAGGCACTTGGCCTCTGGGTGGGCCTCCCGTACCTCGCCGCACTTGACGACGTTGGTGCCGTAGAGCTGCAGGGGGTCGATCTTGAGCCGCTGGCAGCTCTTCATGAGCGCCGTGCCGGCGCGGCCGAAGAAGGCGACGCCTTCGTGCAGCTCCGACGGCCGCGCCTGGTACTTGAGCAGGAAGATGTCGGCCATCGGATGACCTGAGCCGATCACCGGCATCGTGCGCGCGTGGCTGCACCGCGAACACCTCAGGATCTCACCCGTCAGCTCGTTGATCTCGCTGATGGCCCGGGTCAGGTACTTGTCGTAGATCTCGTTGGGCTGTGCCACGCGGTACCTCTCTCAGGGGTGCTGCTGGCTTAGCTAGTTCGCGTCGCCCGCGCGAACTCCTCGCGTTCGCCGCTCAAATGGCCGTGCCTCTGGATTATCCGCGCGTTATGCAGGGGAATCCACCTGCCCGTCGTCCTTCGAGGACCCGGCCATGGTGGTCTGCAGCAGCTTGAGCGACTGCAGGTAGATCCGACTGCGCGGCCGCCGGACGATGCGGCTCTCGGCGAGGGCCGAGACGAAGTCGCCCGGCCCGGTGAAGTCGTCCATGCCGCACAACGTGGTACCGATGCCCGGCAGCACGTGCGCGTCGCTGCCGCCGGCGGCCGGCAGCCGGTACTTCTGGGCGAACCGCTCGGCAAGCTCGTTGAACCCCGGGAACGCGAGGCGGGAGTTGAACACCTCCACCACGTCGATGTCCGCGACGTTGGCGCGCAGCACGGCGGGGCTGGGGATGGTGTGCAGCCGATCGAAGGGATGGGGTACGTAGACGATGCCGCCCTGCTCCCGGATCGCCGCGATGGTCTCGGCGAAGCTCATGCCGCCGGGGATGGTGCGCTCGAGGAACAGGCCGATGACCTCGCCCTCCGACGTCTTGACCTCCTCCCCGACGATCACCCTCACGGCGTACCTGTCCGCGATCTCACGAGCCTCCAGACCGCCCTCCGCGCTGTCGTGGTCGGTGATGGCCACCACATCCAGGCCGACCTCACGAGCCCGCTCGAGGATGTCGGCCACCGGCATCACGCAGTCCTTGCTGTGATGGGAGTGGATGTGGAAGTCGGCGAAGAGCTCGCGCTGCTGGCGGCGGCGGCGCGGCAGCGGGTGCCGCCGCCGGCTCGCGACCTCCTCGTACACCTCGAGCACCTCGCCGGCGACGCGCTCCCAGTCGTAGCGCCTGACGGCGCGCAGAGCGTGCCCGGCGAGCCGGCGGCGCAGCTCGGCGTCGCCGAGCAGCCGGGAAAGGCCCGCCGCGAGCCCCTTGACGTCGCGCGGCGGCACGAGCAGGCCCGTGCCCTCGTTGACGAGCACCTCGTCGTAGCCGGGAATGTCGGAGGCGAGCACCGCCGCGCCGCAGGCCATGGCCTCGAGCAGGGAGACGCCGGCGGACTCGGGGCCGAGCGACGGCGCGCAGAAGACGTCGGCGCCACGAAGCAGCCCCGCGACGGTCTTTCGCGGCACCCGGCCGTGGAAGCGCACGCGGCCCTCCCACACCGGCGGCACGAGCCGCCCGTACCGCCGCTCCTGCAGGTCGCTGCCGCAGATGTCGAGGGTGGCGCCCTCGTACCCGTCGCCCAGCGATCGCAGCGCCCGCAGCAGGACGCCGAGCCCCTTGCGCCGCTCGATGCCGGCGGCATAGACGAGGCGCGGCGGCCCCGGCGCCCGTTCGTGGGCCGGGGCGAACATCTCGAGGTCCACGCCCGGCGGGATGACCCGGTACGCGCCGGGGAAGGTGAGGGCCGCCATGTCGCGCACGGCCGCCGACGACGCGACGGCCGCATCGAGGGAGTCGAAGAGCCGGCGCAACTGCGGGCGCGTGGACCAGAACGGCCGCATCTTCTCCGGGTTGGCGTGAAACGTGGCCACCAGTGGGACCGAAGCGTGCCGGAGCGCCGACCAGCCCATGCCCGGAACGAACGGCTCGTTGAGGTGCAGCAAGTCGAAGTCCTCGGCGCCGAGCAGCACGTCGATGTTGGCGATGAGCTCCGGCGGAGCGGCGATGAGCTTGAGCGATCCGGTGTGCTTGACCGCGTAGGTCGCCCCGGCGAAGAAGTACCTGGGGAACGGCTCGCCGGGGAAGAAGACCGTGTCGCGCTCGCCGGTGAGCACGGCCTGCACGCGCCGGTGCGCCTCCTCGACGGCCGACCGGTCGGCCGTCGGGGCGATCACGGTGACCTCATGCCCCGCCGCGGTGAGCCGCTCGGCGAGCGCCAGGACCTGCTCGTTCACGGCGGACGGCGTGGACCAGAGGAACGGCGTGAGAATGCCCAACTTGAGCGTCATGCACGCCATGGTACCGCACGCCGGGGCGCCGCGGGCGCGCAGCGCGCTCACGGGAGGTGCGCGCCCACTCCCGTACGCGCCGGGGGGGGGCGGCCGGGGCATCGCCCCGGCCGCCCCCCCGGCGACTCAGATCGCGGCGTTCGTCAGCCCTGGCACACGGCGTTCGCGCCGTAGCCCTCGCCGGCGATGAACTCCTCGGTCATGCGACGGCACTGGTCGTCCGGGTGCTGCACCGGCGGGGACTTCATGAAGTAGCTGCTCGGACCCTCGAGCGAGCCGGCCAGACCACGGTCGAGCCCGATCTTGGCGCAGCGGACGGCGTCGATGACTATGCCGGCGGAGTTGGGTGAGTCCACAACCTCGAGCTTGAGCTCGATGTTGAGCGGCACGTCGCCGAACGTTCGGCCCTCCATGCGGATGTACGCCCACTTGCGGTCGTCGAGCCACTTGACGTAGTCGCTGGGGCCGATGTGCACGTTACCCGCCCCCATGTCGTAGTCCAGCTGGCTGGTGACGGCGTTGGTCTTGCTGATCTTCTTGCTCTCGAGGCGCTCGCGCTCGAGCATGTTGAGGAAGTCGGTGTTGCCCCCGACGTTGAGCTGGCTGGTGCGCTCGAGGCGCACGCCGCGCTCGCGCATGAGGCGCGTGAGCACGCGGTGCACGATGGTGGCGCCGACCTGGCTCTTGATGTCGTCGCCGATGATCGGCA